>DATAOT010000175.1:0-4864 GCA_036265615.1 Aestuariivirgaceae bacterium | reverse complement strand
CGCCGGCGGTGCCCTCGATCTATGCCGAACCGGCAATGGCGAGGCGCAGATCGCGGCCTGCGCCGCTGTGGGGGCCGACTCCTCTCTGCCCCTCGCCGCCAGGGTCGAAGCGCTGCTCCGGCACTCCTCGCTGGTCCGCAGGACCGGTGACGACGAACTCGCCCAGAAGGCGCTCGAGGCGGCTGAGGAGATCGATCCGCGCAATGGCGAGATCGCCATCGCCTTTGCCAAGTTCCATTATGACAACGCCCGCTATGACGAGGCGGAGAAGCACATCATGCAGGCCCAGGCGCTGCTCCCCAATCGTCCCGAGCCGCACAACATCATGGGCAAGATCTGGATGATGCGCGACGAGCTCGACAAGGCGATCGAGGAGTTCAGGACGGCGATAGCCATCGATCCTTCCCACGCCAATTCGCGCTTGAACTGCGCCAATGCCTATTACAAGCAGGGGCGCTTCAGCGAAGCGCTCGAGCAATACACCATTGCCGTTCAACTCTATCCGGAGGGCGTCCAGCGCACCAATGCGCTGACCATGGAGGCGATCACCCGGCAAAAGCTGGCTGCCGGGCAATAGCTCAAGCTTGCCGGCCCGCAGCGCCCGTCCGCAGCGCCTCGGTGAACGGGCGAAGCTGCTGCTCGAAGCGCCGCCACTTGCCCACCGACCCTGATGCGATTGGCTGCCGGACCTGCCACACGCTCGCCGTCACGACAGAACGCTGCACCGTCTCGGGCCTCAGGCAGGCGGGATCGAAGCTCAGGCCGACAAAGCCGAGCAGCGCCCTGATTTGTGGCTCGGGGTCGGCCACCAGCGCCTCATAGTCGACCGTGTGGATCGGAATGGCACAGGCACCCTGCCAATGCTCCATCATCCGGAGATGGTCGCGATACATGGCGCCGCAGGCTTGAAGATCGCTCGCGAACGCGATGTTGCGCCCGAAATTCTGCTCGTAGATCGACAGCGCGTTGTCCTCCGGCGTCCGGCGGCAGTAGATGAAGCGGGCATTGGGCAGGATCCAGCGGATGAGCCCGATATTGAGATAGTTCGCCGGCAGCTTGTCGGTTGCGAAGCGCCGGCCCTCGGCATTGGCGAACATCGCCTGGAAGATCGCCCGTCCGGCCTGTGCGGCGAAGGCCGGCGGCCTCTCGCGACATCCCTCCGGATAGCCTTCGATCGACCGCCGCAGCCTGAGAACGTCGTCGCGCTCGTCACCCGGATGGACATCCGGATGCGCCGCCAGAATCTGTTCGACCAAGGTGGTGCCGGAGCGTGGCATCCCGAGGACGAAGAGCGGACCCTCGGACGGGTAACCCTCGCCGCCGCGCCGATCGAGAAAATCGCGGTCGAACACCGTGGTGATGCGCTGCGCCAGCTCGAGGTCGCGCGACACGTCGATCGGCTTGAGCCCGCGCGACAGCCGGTTCGCCATATCGAGCACGGCAAACGCCGCCTCGGCCGCGGCCTTCCTCTTGAGCAGATGATAGAGGGCGAAATGGGCCATGCTGCGCTCCTCGTTCGAGCGCGTCTGGTCGTCCGCGAGCGCCTGTATGGCGGGCTCCGCCTCGGGCTCGAGCCGGTTCATCATCGCAAGGTTGAGCCAACCGCTGGCGCTCCGCCGCCCGCCCGGGTCGCTGCGGATCAAGGCTTCAGCCGCATCGAATTCGCCGGCATCGATCATCATCTTCGCCTTGAGGTCGCTGGCCCTCCCGATCCCGTGGCCGCTCGCCAAGGCCTGCTCGATCAGCCGCCGGGACAGCGCGAAATCCTTGACCGTGTAGCAGATCACCGCGAGCCGCGATGCGAGGCTTGGCGGGATCTGACCTTGTGCCGCGACCTCGCGGATCAGCTCATGCGCGCGCTCGCCATGCCCGACCTCGTCGAGAGCAAGTGCCAGGCTGAGCCTGGTCAGCGGTCGTGCCGGAGCGATTGCGAGGCACGCCCGGAACACCTCGATTGCTTCCGCGTGCCGGTTGGATTCGTTCAGCGCCACCGCCAGCATGTTGAGAACCTCGGCATCGCGCGGCGCTGCCGCTGCCGCTCTGCGAAGCCATGGCACAGCCTCCTCATGGCGCTTCGTCAGCACCAGTGTCCGGCCGAGCCCGAATGCCGCATCGCCATAGCCGCCATCGAGCGCGAGCGCCCGGCGGAAATGAGCCTCGGCCGCATCGAGCCGGCGCTCGGCATGCGCCACCTCGCCCAGGTTGAAATGCACGTCCGCATTGCCCGGCAGCTGCTTGAGCGCCCTTTCGAGCCACTCCCGAGCCCGCTTCAGCTCGCCGGCCTGCGCTTCCATCACGCCGCGCTCGAGCAGGAGCTCGGGCCGGCGCGGAAAGGCCTTGAGAGCCTGCCCATAGGCCCGGCGGGCATCCTCGAACCGCCCCCGCCGCACCGCCGCGCGCGCCTGGTCCAGCAGCACGCCAAGCTGCTGCTCGGAAGCGGTCATCGGCGCCATCTCCCCATGCTCTAGATCTCGCGTGCGCCGACGGCATGGGACAGCGCCTCGAGCTGCAGCCGTGCAAGCCGGCGCATTCCCGTTGCTGGCGCACCGTCCCGATCCTCGACCGCGGCCATCAGCTTGAGGAAGACGCTGCGGTTGATATGCGCGATCCGATCGAACAGGATCGCCGGCTGGCCGATGCCGGCCTCGCGCAATGCAGCGATGAACACGCTTCGCGGCGCATGCGGCATGTCGCGATCGCCGAGCATGAGATGGGACAGCGTCACGCGCTCGCCCTCGACTGCCATATGCGGCATGAGATAGCCGTTGCGGGGCCGACCGGCTGCCGGATCATGGCCGACCGCGAGGCGGCCCGACTGCAGCCTGATCTCCATCGGCAGGCTGTAGGCGGCACGCTCCTCGCACACGAAGCCGTATTGAATGAACCGCTGCCAGCTGTCGGCGACGCTGTAGCGCAGCAGCACCTCGCCATCGGCGAAGCGCCCCGTCACCCCGACATGATCGGAACCGACATCGAAGTCGACGCCATGGCGGGAATGATTGCACAGCTCGAGCACCGGCATGAGCACCGCCCTGCCGTGGAAGTCGAAATGGCGCGCTTTGATGAATCGCTCGAGAATTGCTGCCTCGTCATGCGTCTCGAGCAGATAGCCGAGCCCGAAATCCTCGACCAGGCAGGCGCGAGCCTGTTGGGGCAGGGCGCCCACGAGCTGGAGAAACGCCACCACTTCCTGCCGCCCGCCCCGAGCCCAGGACATCGTGTTCTGATAGCTGGCGAAGAATTCTCGCTCCTGCTCGCCGGCCGAGGCCTGGGCTGAGAGCGTCAGCTTGCCGTCGTCGAGCCTGAGGCCATCTGTCGGATACAGCAGCGACCGCGGCACCCTGAGCCGGACCGGCCTCCCTGGATCGATGGCGAACAGGCCCCGGCCGTTCGGCCCCCGGCCGTACCGGACATTCTCGGCAACCCCGCCGAGCGCCATGAAGCGCTGGCGAATGTCGGAGAACGCCTCGCAATCGGTTCCAGTCAACGAACCTACCCGCCCAAAACGAAGCCAGCCCGCGGTTTCCCGCGGGCTGTGCGATCTGTCAAGAGAAGAGCCAGCTCTTAGAAGAAGAACCAGGCGCCGAACTGCAGGCGGAAGTCTTGGTTGGAGTCCGGGCAGTGGTTCTTGCTTACGTCCTCATCGGCTTCGACGTTCCGGCAGGTCTGCCTGAACTCGTCTTCCGTCTCATCGAAGAACGTAATCTTGTTGTCGACCAGCTCGTTGCGGCCCCACATGGCTTCCCAGCCGAGACGCATCTGCTTGACCGGCTGCCACAGGATGTTGCCGTGAACGGTCACGACGTTGTCGACGCCGAGGAGCTCGTTCTCTTGGGCATCGATGTTCTGGGCGTAACCGGCCTCGAGGTTGATCGAGGTGGTGTCGTTGACGTTGAAGGTCAGACCGCCGGTGATGCCCCAGGCCTTCTGCAGAGTGCCGTCATCAAAATTCGCGCAACCGTCAGGTATGCCCACGTCGTTCGCGTTTTCGATCACGTTCACGTTTTCGCAGACCGTCCTCCTGGAGTCGAGCTGGTTCATCCAGCGCGTTGCCAGGCCTTCGGTATACTGCGCGCCGACCGTCAGGGTGGCGATGTCGGCCAGGTTGATGTTGGCGCCGGCGCCGACCACCCACCCGATCTCGTGATCGTTGTCGTTCTCGAGGTTGTTGGGATCGCTGTTGATGTCGCTGATGCCGCCCGCAACGATCAGCTGATGGCCGCCGGCGATATCATATTGCAGGAACGAGCCGAGGCCCGGGATCAGCGTGTCGCTCGCCTCTTCCGGCCGCTCCATCGCCACGGCCCAGGTCAGCGGACCGTCGTGATAGGTCAAGCGAACCTGCGCGAAGCGGGTGCCGCCGTTGATGCCGGCATCGCCGAAGTTGTCGACCAGCGTCACGCCGATGATCGAGAGCGTCTCGATCTGGTCGGTCTGACCGGCGAGGAACGTCCAGTTCGGGGTCATGTCCCATTCGCCATAGGCCTGGCGCAGACGCGGACAGTAGGTGCTGCCGATCCCCTGGCTTAGTTCGTTATCCTCGCCCCCGCTATCACCCACGCAGAAGAAGTCCATCTCGATTCGGCTGCGGATCTGACCCACCGCCGTGTCGACCTTCGACTTGATGCCGAAGCGCGACTGGTTGGCATGGAGGAACACGAACTGGTCGTCCTCCTCGTTGAACCGGTCGGCGCCGGGCATCGAGAACGAGTACTTGTTGAAGTTGCCCTCGAGGTCATAGATCACGTCCCCCTTGACGTAACCATAGACCACGATCTCGGCCACCGGCGCCGGCATGTCGGCGCTCGGCGTGATGGCGATGGTGAAGCCCGCATCATCATTCTGATTGACGCGGTCCCTCGCC
>DATAOT010000174.1:0-63057 GCA_036265615.1 Aestuariivirgaceae bacterium | reverse complement strand
CGCGCGTGGCGCGTGAAGTGGGAACGGAAGGAAAGCTGGGCGGCCAGGCCATTGTGAAGGGCGTCGCAGGCACCTGGAAGGATCTGACGGACTCGGTCAACTCGATGACCGGTAACCTGACGAATCAGGTTCGTAATATCGCGAACGTCGCGACTGCGGTCGCAAAGGGTGACCTTTCGACGAAGATTACGGTCGACGTCCGCGGCGAGATCCTGGAGCTGAAGAACACGATCAACACGATGGTGGACCAGCTCTCGTCGTTTGCGTCGGAAGTGACGCGCGTTGCGCGCGAGGTGGGTACGGAAGGAAAGCTCGGCGGCCAGGCGGACGTGCAAGGCGTGTCGGGTACGTGGAAGGACCTGACCGACTCGGTGAACTCGATGGCCGGCAACCTGACGGCCCAGGTGCGCAACATCGCCGAGGTCACGACGGCGGTGGCAGCAGGAGATCTGTCGAAGAAGATCACCGTCGACGTGAAGGGCGAGATCCTCGAGCTCAAGAACACCATCAACACCATGGTGGACCAGCTCAGATCCTTTGCCGCGGAGGTGACGCGCGTGGCGCGCGAGGTCGGCACCGAAGGCAAGCTCGGCGGACAGGCGGACGTTCAGGGCGTGGCGGGCACGTGGAAGGATCTGACCGACTCGGTGAACTCGATGGCGAGCAACCTCACGGTCCAGCTTCGCGACGTGTCGAAGGTGGCGACCGCCATTGCCGGCGGCGACCTCACCCAGAAGATCACCGTCGATGTGCGCGGCGAGATCCGCCAGATCAAGGACGTGATCAACATCATGGTGGACCAGTTGTCCTCGTTCGCCGCAGAAGTGACGCGCGTCGCCCGCGAGGTCGGCACCGAGGGCAAGCTCGGCGGCCAGGCGCAGGTGAAGGGGGTGTCGGGAACCTGGAAGGACCTCACCGACAATGTGAACTTCATGGCCGGCAACCTGACGAGCCAGGTGCGCGGCATCGCCAAGGTGGTCACCGCGGTGGCCAATGGCGATCTCGCCCAGAAGCTGACGGTGGACGCCAAGGGCGAGATTGCGGCACTGGCCGAGACCATCAACAGCATGACGGACACGCTCGCGACGTTTGCCGACCAGGTGACGACGGTGGCGCGCGAGGTCGGCGTCGAAGGCAAGCTTGGCGGCCAGGCGAAAGTGCCGGGTGCGGCGGGAACCTGGAAAGGCCTGACCGAGAACGTCAATCAGCTGGCGGAGAACCTGACGACGCAGGTGCGCGCCATCGCCGAGGTGGCGACCGCCGTGACCAAGGGCGACCTCACCCGTTCGATCACCGTGCAGGCGCAGGGCGAGGTGGCGGCGCTCAAGGATACGATCAACGAGATGATCCGCAATCTGCGCGACACGACGCAGAAGAACACGGAGCAGGACTGGCTCAAGACGAATCTGGCCAAGTTCAGCCGCATGCTGCAGGGCCAGAAGGATCTCGTGGCAGTGAGCCAGATGATCCTGTCGGAACTCGCGCCCGTCGTCGGGGCGCATATGGCGGAGTTCTATGTGCTCGATCATTCCGCCGAGCAGCCGAAGCTCAAGCTTCTGGCGAGCTACGCCTCGAGCGGCCAGGCAGCGCATGGCAAGGTGCTCGATCTCGGCATGGGTCTCGTCGGGCAATGCGCCCGCGACAAGCAGAAGATCCTGCTTGCCGATCTCTCCCACAACACGCTGCGCATCTCCTCCGGCCTGATCGAAGCGATTCCGCGGGCCGTGCTGGTGCTGCCGGTCATCTTCGAAGGCCAGGTCAAGGGCGTGATCGAGCTCGGCAGCCTCAAGCGCTTCAACCCGACGCATCAGGCCTTCCTCGATCTCCTCACCGAAAGCATCGGCATCGTCATCAACACCATCGAAGCCAATATGCGCACCGAGGAGCTGCTGAAGCAGTCGCAGTCGCTCGCCAACGAGCTGCAGAGCCGGCAGCGCGAGCTCCAGACCACCAATCGCGAGCTTCAGGAGAAGGCGCAGCTCCTGGCACATCAGAACCAGGAGGTCGAGCGCAAGAATCAGGAAGTCGAACAGGCGCGGCAGGCGCTCGAGGAAAAGGCCAAGCAGCTGGCGCTGACCTCGAAATACAAATCCGAGTTCCTGGCCAATATGAGCCACGAGCTCAGGACGCCGCTGAACAGCCTTCTCATCTTGTCGGATCAGCTGTGCAAGAACCGGGAAGGCAATCTGCATGCGCGGCAGATCGAGTTCGCCCGCACGATCCATGCTTCGGGCAACGACCTGCTCACGCTCATCAACGATATCCTCGATCTCGCCAAGATCGAATCGGGCACGGTGGTGGTCGATCTGACCGAGCTCTCGCTCAGGGAGCTGCATGTTTATGTGGAACGAACGTTCCGCTATGTCGCCGAGGCCAAGAACGTGGAGTTCTCGATCGCCATCGACGACGATGCCGGATCCTCGCTTGTCACCGACAGCAAGCGGTTGCAGCAAATTCTCAAGAACCTTCTGTCAAACGCCTTCAAATTCACGCATGACGGCGAGGTGTCGCTGACCATCACGACGGCGATGGGCGGCTGGAGCGAGGATCATGAAGAGCTGAACAAGGCGCAGAAGGTCGTCGCCTTCGCGGTGTCGGACTCCGGTATCGGCATCTCACCCGACAAGCAGCAGATCATCTTCGAAGCCTTCCAGCAGGCCGACGGATCGACCAGCCGCAAATATGGCGGCACGGGTCTCGGGCTCGCGATCAGCCGCGAGCTGTCGCGCCTGCTCGGTGGCGAGATCAAGCTGCAGAGCCGGCCGGGCGAAGGCTCGACCTTCACGCTTTATCTGCCGACCGTGCCGAGTGCGGCCCGACAGCTCAGGGCCCGTGCGGCGGCGGCCGATGCCACGCCGCTCAGCGAAGCCCGCGCCCGCGTGCCGGTGCTCGCCAGTCAGCCGATCATCGTGCCTGGCGCCATCCGGGCCGATGCCCAGGATGACCGCGGCACGATCGTGGTCGGCGACCGCGTGCTGCTGATCGTCGAGAACGACCCAGGCTTCGCCAACGTGTTGCTCGAGATTGCGCATGACCGCGGCTTCAAGGGCCTCATCGCGTCGGCGGGCTCGGAGGCACAGTCGCTGATCCGGCGCTTCAACCCGGCGGCGATCACGCTCGACATCCACCTGCCCGACATGGAGGGCTGGCAGATCCTGCGGCAGGTCAAGGCCGATATCGCCTACCGCCATGTGCCGGTGTGCGTCATCTCGACCGACGATGCGCGCGACCTGGCGCTCGAGCTCGGCGCCTACAGCTTCGTTGCCAAGCCGATCCAGTCGCGCGACCAGGTCGAGGAGGCGCTGGACACGCTCACCAGCTTTGCAACAGCGCCGAAGAAGGAGCTGCTGATTGCTTCATCCTCGCCCAAACTGCGCGAGGCGTGGCGGCAGGCGCTCAATGGCGAGGACGTCGTCATCTCGGCGGCGAGCACGGCGGGCAGCGTGCTCAAGCGACTGCAGGAGTGCGACTATGCGTGCGTCGTCGTCGACGGTGCGATGTCGCTGCCGCCAGGCGAGATCGCCCGGGCGATCTCGTCGAGCCAGAGGACGGAGCACTTGCCCGTGGTCGTCCATGAAGCACGCGGAGCGGTCACTGCCGACCATTGGAAGGGATTTGCCGACCGCCTGACGGTATGGCCGGTGCGGACCGAGGCGGAGCTGCAGGACCAGACGGCGCTGGTGCTGCACCGTTCGGTCTTCCGTCTCCCGGAGCCCCAGAAGCAGACAGTGCTGCATCGCCACAAGGTCGACGCGCCGCTCGAAGGAAAGAAGGTGCTGATCGTCGACGACGACATGCGCAACATCTTTGCCCTGGCGGCGGTGCTCGAGGAGCACGGCATGGAGATCACCTCGGCCGACAATGGCCGGGAGGCCCTCGACATCCTCAACAAGCGCTCCGATCTCGACGTCGTGCTGATGGACATCATGATGCCCGAAATGGACGGCATCGCCACCATGAAGGCAGCACGCAAGCTCTCGGCCGGGCAGAAGCTGCCGATCATCGCGGTCACGGCAAAGGCCATGAAGGGGGATCGGGAACGTTGCATAGCGGCAGGCGCGTCGGACTATCTGTCGAAGCCGATCGACACTGCGCATCTGTTGCACGTCCTCAGGTCGTGGCTGCATTCGTGAAGCTAGGCCGACCGTGCTTAGCGATGCCCGAAGGGCGGGTGAAGGGCAATTCGATGACTGACCAGCCGTCGGCCAGCATCCTCGTCGTCGACGATCTCGAAGAGAAGCATCTCGGCTACCGCACAATTCTCGAGGAGCTGGGCGAGCCGGTGGTGTGCGTGTCGTCGGGGCGCGAGGCGCTGCGCCATCTCCTGGTCAAGGAATTCGCCGTCATCCTGATGGATGTCAACATGCCGGGAATGGACGGGTTCGAAACGGCCGCGCTGATCCGCCAGCGGCGCAAGGACCAGCACACGCCAATCATCTTCATCACCGCCTGGGCCGACGAGGTGCAGCAGGCGCAGGGCTATTCGCGCGGCGCGGTCGACTACATCCTGTCACCGGTGGTGCCGGAGATCCTGTGTGCCAAGGTCAAGGTGTTCGTCGATCTGTACAGGATGCGGGCGGAGCTCGCCCGGTCGAACACGCTGCTCGAACAACGCGTGGCCGAACGGACGGCCGATCTGTCGGCGACAAACGAGCGGCTGCAGCGCGAAATCATCGAGCGGCAGCGAGCCGAGCAGCGGCTCAACCTTTTGGTCGGCGAGCTGTCGCATCGCGTGAAGAATCTCATCACGGTCATTCAGGCGATCGTTCGCCGCACGGTGGTGTCCGGGCGGACGCCCGAGGAGTCGCGCGAAGTGCTGGTCAATCGGCTGGCGGCACTCGGCTCGGCGCATGATCTCCTGGTCGAGGCCAATTGGCAGGGCGCGCCGATCGACCGGGTGATCGGCTCGGAGGTGATCGGATTTTCCGAACGAGTGAACGTGACCGGGCCGCCGGTTCTCTTAAGCGCGCTCGGCTCGCAGAACATCGCACTCCTGGTGCATGAGCTTGCGACCAATGCCTCGAAATACGGTGCGCTGTCGCGGCCGTCGGGATCGATCGAGATCCTATGGTCGATCGACGATGGATCGGCACGCAGCCTGAAGTTTCTGTGGCGCGAGTCCGGCGGCCCGCCGTGCAGCCCGCCGGCCCACAAGGGGTTCGGGCTGTCGCTGCTCGACATGATCGGAACCAATCTCTCATCATCGCCGAGATTGTCGTTCAAAAGCGGCGGCTTTGAATTCGAAGCGTCGATCCCGCTGGAACAGATCGGAGCGCCGGAGCGCGACGCCGGGCCTGCCTCGGCGCTGGTCTCTCCTTCCGGAGAATTAGGATGAGCCAGAGCTATGACGCCGTGGTCGTCGGCGCCGGCCACAATGGCCTCGTCTGCGCCAATTACCTGGCGCGCGGCGGCCTCAAGGTCGCGGTGCTCGAGCGGCGCGGAATCGTCGGCGGCGCAGCAGTGACAGAGGAGATCGCGCCCGGCTTTCGCGCCTCCATCTTCTCCTATCTGATGAGCCTGCTGCATCCGCGGATCATCCGCGACTTCGATCTTCGGGCGCTCGGCGTCGAGGTTCTCCCCTGCTCCGACATGGTGTCGCCGGTGTCGGACACGGACTACATCGTCTTCTCAGACAACATGGCCAAGACCCAGGCCAGCTTCGCAAAATTCTCGAAGGCCGATGCCGAGATCTACCCTGCCTTCGACGCCTATCTGCGCGAGGCGACGACGATCGTGCGGCAGCTCTTGTGGGAGACCCCGTTCGACCCCGCCAAGCGCGACTGGCGAACGTTCCGCGACGCCACGAGCTTTCTGTGGCGCTATCGCCGGGTCGGCCGGAACATGTATCGCATCATCGATCTCCTGACCATGTCGGCCTACGATTTCCTGAAGGAATGGTTCGAGGACGACCGGGTCATGGCGGTGCTCGCCTATTACGCTTCGATCGGCACCTTTGCCGGGCCGAAGACGCCGGGGTCGGCCTATGTGATCATGCATCATCTGATGGGCGAGCATGAGGGCGCCGGCGGCTGGGGCTTCATCAAAGGCGGCATGGGCGCCATCACGCAGGCGCTCGCCGCCTACGGCCGCAGGCAAGGCGTCGACATTTTCACCGACCGCAGCGTCGCCAGGATCGAGACGGTGAACGGCCGCGCCACCGGCGTCGTCATCGAGGACGGTACCGTATATCGGGCACCGGTGATCGCCGCCAACGCCAATGCCAAGCATCTCTACCTCGATCTCGTCGGCGAGCAGCAGCTGCCGGCCGAGGTGGTGCGCGAGATCAAGGCCTACCGAACCTTCTCCACCGCATTCAAGCTCAACATTGCCTGCGAACGGCCGCCGCAGTGGAAGCTACTCGACAAGATCAGGGCCGACGGCGTGCTCGGAAATTTCGACTATCCGACCTATATGCATGTCGCGCCCGACATCGACTGGCTGGAGCGGGCCTATGACGATGCCAAGCATGGCTGGTATTCGGCCCGGCCGTTCATGACCCCGGTCTGCCCGACCATCGTCGATTCGACATTGGCGCCGGCCGGCAAGCATGTGGTGAACCTGTTCGGCGGCCATGCTCCGTACACGTTGAAGGGCGGCAGCTGGGCGGAAGAGAAGGAGAATTTCCGCCGTACGGTGTTCGATACGCTGGAGATGTTCGCGCCGCATTTCTCCGACGAGGTGATCGCGGCGCAGGTGCTGGTGGCGCCGGACATCGAACGGATCGTCGGACTGCCGAACGGCCATATCTTCCAGGGCGAGCTCGCGCCCGACCAGCTGTTCTTCCAGCGCCCGATATCGGGCTATGCCGACTATCGGACCCCGATCGCCGGGCTCTATCTCTGCGGCTCCTCGGCCCATCCGGGGGGCGGCGTGTCAGGGATCCCGGGACACAATGCGGCGCGCGAGATCCTGCGCGATCTCAGGAACAGGCGCCAGGCCGTCAAGGCAGAAGCTTCCCCGGGTTGAGCAGCCCCTTGGGGTCGAGGGCGTGCTTGAGCGCGCGCATCATGGCGAGCTCGACCGGCGACTTGATGCGGGGCATGAGGCCGCGTTTCATCTGACCGATCCCGTGCTCGGCGCTGATCGAGCCATCGAGCGCGAGCACAACCTCATGCACGCGCTCGGTGATGGTCGAGCCCTGCGCAAGAAACAGCTCGCGATCGGCGCCCACCGGCTGGCTGACGTTGAAATGGATATTGCCGTCGCCGAGATGGCCGAAGGGGACGGGCCGGCTCGAGGGCTCGATGGCCAGCACGGCGGCACTCGCCTCGGCGATGAAGCGGGGCACGCTCGACAGCGGCACCGAGACATCGTGCTTGAGCGAGGCGCCTTCCCTGCCCTGCACTTCCGAAAGCGATTCACGTATACGCCAGAAGTCATTGGTCTGGGCGGCGCTTGCGGCGATTGCCGCATCGCCGGCGAGGCCGCGTTCGACCGCCTGTTCCAAGATTGCCGCGAGGTTTTCCTGAAGCATGCCCGAAGATGCGGAATCGGTGAGCTCGAGAAGCACGTACCAGGGCGCAGGCTCGGCCAGCGGATCGCGACACCCGGCATGGCCGATGGTGAAGTCGAGGCCGACGCGCGGTATGAGCTCGAAGGCGGTCAGGGTGCTCGCGGCTCGCTCGCGGGCAAGCCCGAGGAGATCGAGCGCGGCGGCGGGCGAAGGAACGGCGATGAAGGCGGTGGCACGGTCGCGGATCGCCGGAAAGAGCCGCAGCACGGCGGCGGTGATGATGCCGAGCGTGCCTTCGCTGCCGATGAAGAGCTGCTTCAGATCGTAGCCGGTGTTGTCCTTGCGCAGCCGGTTGAGGCCGCTCCAGATGCGGCCATCGGCCAGCACGACCTCGAGCCCGAGGCAGAGATTGCGGGCGTTGCCATAGGCGAGCACGGCGAGGCCACCGGCATTGGTCGAGAGGACGCCGCCGACGCGGCAAGAGCCTTCCGAGGCCAGGCTCAAGGGGAACAGCCGGTCCACTGCCGCTGCCTGGTCCTGCACGGCACGCAGCGTCATGCCGGCCTCGACCGTCATGGTATCGTTCTGCGTGTCGATGTCGCGGACCGCCGTCATGCGGTCGAGCACCAGCACAACTTCATCGCCAGTTTCGGAGGCGATCTGGCCGCCGACCAGCCCGGTATTGCCGGATTGGGGAACGATGGCGGTTCGAGTCTCGTCGGCAACCGCGAGGATGGCCGCCACCTCAGCCGTCGAGCGCGGTCTCAGCACCATCGCCGCCCTGCCGTGCCAGCGCTGACGCGGCTCCGACAGGTAGGGCTGCATCGCCTGGCGGTCGGTCAGGGCATAGGACGGCCCGGTGATCGCAGCGAGCCGCCGCAGCGTGTCGGCGGACGGCGCCACCGTCATCGCGGGAAATAATCCGGACCCGGATGGAAGTAGGAGCGGACGCCGTAATAGGGAGCCGGACTGAGGAACGGGATGGTCTCGTGCAGCTCCCGCTGATAGACACGCCAGGGCGTAGTGCGCTCGAAAATGCGCCGCCAGCGGAGATATTCACGGGCGCAGCCGCGGCAGTAGGGCGGGCGCACCGTGTCGTAAAGCAGATGCGCCGAGGCCGGCGCGGGAGCGCTGCTCAGCCCGGATGCCAGCGCCAGCAGGGCGGCGGCAACGACAGTGCGGGTCAACATCGTCTTGATCCTTCGATGACACAAGCAACAGGATCATTCACTTAACGACAGGTTCGGTAAACACCACCATAACTCAGATATTTTCCTGTCCTCGAATTAAAGGAATTGTATTTGGCACGACAATAAGCAAGCCACTCCGGGCTGAACATCAGCTGAGAGCCGGGATCGGTCTCAGCGGGGTCGATGAGCATCGGCTGGCGTCCGGGATTGTCGGGAACAACCACGCGGGGCGTCGGCACGGCGTCGGGGAGCTGGAGCGTCGGGGTCATGTTGCGGTAGACCGTCGAGCGGTCATAGCCACGTTGCCACATCCGGTAGTCGGTCGGGGCCTGGCTCCAGGCGGGCGCCGAGGCAGAGAGCAGCGAGGCTGCCGCGAGCAAGAGGATGCAGCCCTTGACCGCGCCAAGCAGGAGGCCGCGGGAGATGTGCTTCTGCAGCATGGCGGCGATGACGACAACAGGCGCTATCATGATGATGATCACCACCGACATGTACCACCATTGCGGCCCTCGGGTGCCGTTCATTCCCGCAACGAGGAGCGGCATGGTCTGTGCCTTAACGTTGGATAGAAAGAGCGCAAGCAGATACTCGTTCCAAGACAGGATGAAAACGAGCATGAACGTCGCGGCCAGACCAGAGCGTGCGAGCGGCAGGGCAATGGTGAACAGCACCCGGTATTTGGATGCGCCGTCGATCTCGGCACTTTCCTCGAGATCGCGCGGGATCGCGGCAAAGAAGTCGCGGGTAAGCCAGACGACGATCGGCAGGTTGACCGCTGTATAAGTCGCAACGAGGGCCGTCCAGGTGTCAAGGAGATGCACTTTCTGGAACATGAGATAGATCGGCAGGACGGCGACCACCGGCGGCATGATGCGGTTCGAAATCATCCAGAATTCGATATCGCCATTGGTGAGCGCCCGCCTGGAGCGACGGGCGATGGTCGACAGGCAGAGGAAAAAGAGAGCAATGGCGATTGCCGCTCCGAGGCGCCAGTCGGCATCGAAATAGCCGACGGCAACGACGACGCCGAGCAGAAGGACGACAAAGCTCGCGACGGCAGCGATCTTGACGCGAAAGCGGATGCGCACAAGGGCATAAGCCGCCATGGCGCCGACGAGAACCGCGAGGCAGGTGCTGGCCAGCGCGACCACGACGGAATTGACATAGGGCCGGATGGTGTCGCGCGCGATGTCGACGAGGATGTAATGCCAGGCATCGAGGGTCGGCCGATAATCGATGAAGGGCAGATAGAACGGGCCGGCATCGACCTGGATCGGCAGCTTGAACGAGGTGATCAGGACCCAATAGAGCGGCATCAATGCCACGAAGGTCCACAAGAGGAGAGCCGCATAGGTGGCGAGCTTCGGAACGAGGGCCTGCGAGCTGATGTTGCGCGGCTCGAACAGGCGCTGGCGCAGCGGTCGGTTGTCGGCAGTCGTCACTGGTATTTCCGCGATTTCTGGACCACATAGTTGAAGAAGGAAACGCAGGTCACCGTCGAGGCGAACAGCAGGATGTAGCCGATCGCGGCGGAACCGCCGAGGTCCTGGGTGCGCCAGGCGATGAAGGCGTGAAGGGTCATGGATTCGGTGGCGAGACCGGGCCCGCCGCCGGTCAGGACATTGGGCAAATCGACGATCTTGAACGCCTCGATCAGGCGTATGAGGACAACGGTGGCGGCGACCGGCGCGATCGCCGGCCAGGTGATGTCGCGAAAGATCTGGAGCGCGCCGGCGCCGTCGAGATGGGCGGCCTCGACTTGCTCGCGCGGCTGGTTCTCGATTGCAGCCAGAAGCACGATGAACATGAATGGCGTCCACTGCCAAGTATCACCGAGGAGCACGATCAGGCGCGCCGACCAGGGTTCCATGGCCCAGGCCCATTCGCCCAATCCGAGCGCCCGGCTGATCGGGGCGAAGGGACCCTTCTGCATGTCGGCGAGCATGCGGAAGGTGTAGGCAATGCCCACCGGCGTCACCATCAGGGGCACGAAGAAGGCGACGCGGAAAAAGCTCCGGCCGCGGATCGGCTTGGCGCAGAGCAGCGCCAGGCCAAGCCCGAGCAGGAACTGGATGGTCACGCCGACGATGACATAGAAGAAGGTGGTGACCAGCGTGCCGGGAAAGCCATCGGAGAGAATGGTGGCGCCGACGAGAAGCGCCAGCGCGAAGGCGAGCGCCATGGATATGAGGCGACCGATGGTTCCGGCAGCGGTGGCGCTGCCGCCGGTCAGATAGCGTGCGAACGCCACCAACAGCGCCCCGGCGAGGAGTGCCAGGAAGACCCACGCCACGGCGCCGAGGCTTTGGAAGGTGCCGAGAAAGTGATACTGCTGGGCCCCCGTGACCAGCTTCCTGTAGTTCAGAAGGCCAACGAAGGTGAGCTTGAAACCCCCTGGCGCGAGGGCAAAGCGCGCAACCGAAAGATAGGCCGAGACGATCAGCGGAAACAGCGCGAAAGTCAGGATGATCAGGGCAGCCGGCAGAACCATGATGCGGCCGGCATGCCGGTCTGCCCATTCAGCAAGGCGCGGGCGTGACGCTGCATAGCGAGCGAACGTCTCTCCTTTGGCCATTGCCTCGAGGCCCCTCATCCGACCTCCGGCCACCTTCTCCCCGCATGCGGGGAGAAGGGAAAAAGGAAGGAGGCCCCTCTACTTCTCCCCTCGCCCCGCCTGAGCGGGGAGAGGGTGGCGCGAAGCGCCGGGTGAGGGGTCATGTTCCTACTGAGCGCCGATCGTTGCCTTGTAGGCCTTGAGCTGATCCTGCTTGCCGATCTCCTCATTGAGGTTGTTCCAGCCGTCCTCGATCGCCTTCATGGCGGCATCGCGGTCGATCTCGCCGGCGAGGAAACGCGACACGGCCTCGTCGAGCACCACCTGCTGATACTTCTGATTCTGAGGGATGCGCAGGTCGAGGATCATGTTCGGACTGTCGAGGCTCGCCTCGATGGCACCGAGATACGACTTCGCCGCCTTGTCGCTCATGCCGGCCTTCGTCCAATTGTCGAGGTTCTTGAATTGGGAGACCCGATAGGGGTTGAAGCCGGTCTTGCCGATGGTGACGTCGACATTCGACTGCGCCGGCTGGGTCATATAGGAGAAGAAGGCATAGGCGGCATCCTTCACCTTGGGATCGGCATGGGCGTTGATGCCGCCGCCCCAGCCGCCGAATGAGGCGAAGGGGGCATGGTTGACGCCGTTCACGGCGTGAGGGCAGGTCTCGCTCGTGCACGGCTCGAGCTTGCCGGTGTCGCGGTTGAGCACCGACTTCGAGCCCGGAAGAATGGCCGCGCCGACCTTGTCGATGACCTTGGACGTGGCCGGGTCGATGGCAAGCGTACCGATATCGCCCCAGTCGAGAGACAGGGCGCAGCGGCCCGAGGTGAACAGGCTGCGGGTGTCGCCGACATTGAGATTGATCTCGTTGGGCGGCCCGTAATTGGTCGTCTCCTTGTAGAGATCGAGAGCCTTGGCAAAGCCCTCATTGTTGACGAGCGGCTTCATGTCACGCACGTCGAAGAACACGCCCTGGCTCGTTCCCTTCGACTGGATGAAACCGCCGGCGACCGAGGTGATGAACCAATAGGACTGCTGGTTGCGCGCCTTGGCAATGCAGGAGCCGTAATCGGGGGTGCCGTCACCATTCATGTCCTTGCCATGCAATGCCTTGGCGGCAGCGACGTAGTCCTCCCAGGTCTCGGGCGGCTTCAGACCGGCCGCCTCGAACAGGTCGGTGCGGTAGTAGATCATGTGGAAATCACCATCGAGGGTGATCATGTAGGTCTTGCCGGCGAATTTCTGCGAGAAGTCGCGGAAGAACGAGGCGACGTCATTCTCCTGAATGTCCTTGTCCTTGGCGATCCGGTCGGTGAGGTCCTCGAGGAATCCGCCCGCCACGTAGTCGACCATCCATTGCGGCGCAAAGACAGCGGCATCGATCGAGTTGGTGCCGCTCGACCAGTCGGTCAGGAGCTTGGTGTAAAGGTCAGAGAACGGCACGGTCGTCACATTGATCTTGGCACCGGTGAGCTTCTCGAAATCGGGCGCCCGGCGCTGGAGCGGCTCGGCGATCTGCGGGCCGGTAAAGGTGACGAGATTGACGGTCACCCCGTCGAATTCGCCTGCCTGCGACCGCGACCCTGACGCGGCGGCGGCAAGAAGGGCGGCAAGCCCCACCAAACAGCGCTTTACCTTCATGGAATCCTCCCAAGTTTTGTTCGCCCGCAATTGACGGCTCTCCGCGGTGCTTGGGAGCATGATTGCAGGCGCCGATGTTCTGGGTCAACATGCACCGATGCTGCGCGGAATCGACCCCGTTCTGGGCCCAGACCTGCTGTTCGTGCTGCGCGCCATGGGTCATGGCGACGAGATTGCGGTCGTCGATGCCAATTACCCGGCGAGCGAGGGCGCCAAGCGGCTGATCCGGGCCGAGGGAACGGATGCGGTGCGCATGGTCGAAGCGATCCTGACGCTTTTGCCGCTCGACACCTTCGTCGAAATCGCGGCGTTCCGCATGGAGGTCGTCGATGATCCGCAGGCCCTGCCGCCCGTCTGTCGCGCATTGGAGGAGTTGATTGCAAGGCAGGCTGGCGGCCACCGGGTCGGGACGCTCGAACGGTCGGAATTCTATGCCCGCGCCAGAGCCTGCTTCGCGATCGTCGCAACCGGCGAGCGACGGCTCTATGGCAACCTCATCCTCAAGAAGGGGGTCATCCCACCGCCCGAGCGTGAGAACGAAGCCAACCCGCACCCGTGAGAACGAGCAGCGCCAGCCGCGGAACCATCACTGGCGCGGGCTTCCGACGTGATCTACGATGCCGCCGGCCTGAAGCCCCGAGCCCCAGCCATGCAAGACCATATCGAGCAGTTTCGCGCCGGTTTTCCTGAAGGTTACACCGCGGTCACGACGGTTTCCGATCCGAGCGGCATCGCGTTCGGGGTTCTCAAGCTCGGCGCGGGCGAGGTGTGGCAGGCCGTACCGGAAGGCGAGACGGCATTCCTTCTGATGTCGGGCGACGTCGAGGCCATGGCAGGCGGCATCGAGCGGGGGATGTCGCGCCGGTCGCTGTTCGACGAGAGCCCAAGCGCGCTGCATGTGGCGGCAGGCGAAAAGGTGCGGCTCGCGGCGGTGAGGGCGAGCGAGTTCACGGTCTACGCGGTCCGCAACCGGAAGCCGTTTCCCAGCCGCTTCTACGAGCCGGAAGACGTGCCGGACGAACATCGCGGCAAGGGGCAGGTCGGCGACAGCTGCCATCGCCTGGTGCGAACGATCTTCGATAAGCGCAATGCCCCTTCCGATGCCGATCTGGTGCTCGGCGAAGTCATCACCTTGCAGGGGCGGTGGTCGAGCTATCCGCCGCACCACCATCCGCAGCCCGAGATCTACCACTACCGGTTTACGCGCCCGGAAGGTTACGGCCATGCCGAGATCGGCGAGCGCGTCGTGAAGGTCCGGCAATATGACACGATCTCGATTCCACCCGGACTTGATCATGCGCAATGCGCCGCGCCCGGTTATGGCATGTACTATTCCTGGGTGATCAGGCACTTGCCGCAGGATCCTTACAGCGTGCCGGAATTCACTGCCGAGCATCGCTGGACGACCGAGCCGGGCGCCGACTACTGGAAGCCAAGGACCGCCTGAGGTCATGGCAGAGCCTACGCTCGACCTGATCACCATCGGACGGGTATCCGTCGATCTTTATGGCGGCCAGGTCGGCGGCCGGCTCGAGGACATGGCGAGCTTCAACAAATATGTCGGCGGCTGTCCGGCCAATATTGCAGTCGGCGCGGCACGGCTCGGTCTGCGCTCGGCGCTTCTGTCGCGGGTCGGCGATGAAGCCATGGGCCGCTTCATCCGCGAGCAGCTCGCGCGCGAGGGCGTCGACACAAGCCATCTCATGACCGATCCGCAGCGCCTGACGGCGCTGGTGATCCTCGGCATTCGCGATCGCGAGACCTTCCCGCTCATCTTCTTTCGCGAAAACTGCGCCGACATGGCGCTGACTGCTGCCGATTTCGCGCCCGAATTCATCGCATCGGCGCGGGCGATCGTGGTCACCGGCACGCATTTCTCGACGCCCTCGGTCGCCGAAGCCAGCATGGCCGCGATCGATGCCGCCAAGGCGGCAGGCAGCGCGATCATTCTCGATATCGATTATCGACCGGTGCTGTGGGGACTCGGCGGTCACGGAACCGGCGAAGTGCGGTTCGTGGACGACGCGACGGTGACGAAGCATCTGCAATCGATCCTGCCTCATTGCACGGCGATCGTCGGGACGGAGGAGGAAATTCATATTGCCGGCGGCGCGACGGAGACGATCGCGGCGTTGCGCCAGATCCGCGCGATCTCGCCGGCGCTCATCGTGCTCAAGCGGGGAGCGCGCGGCGCCGCGGCGTTCCCCGGTTCGATCCCGCGCGCCGTCGAGGACGCAATCACGGCATCCGGATTCCCGATCGAGGTCTACAACGTGCTCGGCGCCGGCGATGCGTTTCTCGCAGGTTTCCTGCGCGGCTACCTGCGGGAGGAGCGGCTGGAGCGGGCGCTCAGCCTCGGCAACGCCGCCGGGGCGATCGTCGTGTCGCGCCATGGCTGCGCCCCGGCGATGCCGACCTGGCCGGAGCTCGAGCACTTCCTCAGCGCCGGCAGCTCCCATCGCGCTCTCAGGCACGATCCCGTGCTCGATCAGATTCACTGGGCGACGACGCGGCGACCACAGCCGGACGAGCTCACCGTGCTTGCCTTCGATCACCGCAGCCAGCTGGAAAGGCTGGCGGACAAGACGGGCAGGCCGCGCGAGCTCATTGCCCGCTTCAAGCAGCTTGTCTATGAGGGGGCCCGCGAAGCGGCGGGCGATTGCCGTTCCTTCGGCATCATCCTCGATCATCGCTACGGCCAGCAAACCCTTGACGAAGCAAGCGGAGACGAGCATTTCATCGCCCGCCCGATCGAACTGCCGGAGACCACGCCGCTTGCCTTCGAAGGCAGCGACGATGTCGCGGTGACACTGCAGGAATGGCCGGTTCAACATGTGGTGAAATGCCTGGTGCGGTGCCACCCGAACGACGATGCGGTGTTGCGCGAGCAGCAGGAGCAACAGCTCAAGCGCTTGTTCAGTGCCTGTCGTGCGACAGGGCATGAGCTGTTGCTCGAGGTCATCCCGACGCACGGGGCCGCCAATGATGCGGCGGTGCTCGCCCGGCTCATGCGATGGATCTATGGGCTCGGCCTCGCACCCGATTGGTGGAAGCTTGCCGGACCGCCAGGCGATGAAGGCTGGGCGATGTTGAGCGCGGCAATGGGCGACAATGACGGCCATTGCCGCGGCATCCTCGTCCTTGGACTTGATGCGCCGGAAAGCGAGATGACGGCGGTGCTCGCGGTCGCGGCGCGGCAGCCGCTGTGCAAGGGCTTCGCCATCGGGCGAACGATCTTCGGTGCGGCGGCGAGCGCATGGATGAACGGAACGATCAGCGACGAGCAGGCGATGTCGTCGGTCGCGGGCGCCTATCGGCGAATGATCGAGGGGTGGCGGCGGGCGCGAGAAGGAGTCGAGCGATGAACACCAATCGTCTGACCATGGCGCAGGCAATCGTGAAGTTCCTGGCAGCCCAGCAGGTGGAAATCGATGGCCGGACGATGCCGTTGTTCGGCGGGGTGTTCGCGATATTCGGCCATGGCAACGTCGCGGGCTTGGGCGAAGCGCTGGCGGCGGCGCGCGATATCCTGCCGACCTACCGGGCGCATAACGAGCAGGCGATGGCGCATGCAGCCTCGGCCTTCGCCAAGACGATGAACCGTCGGCGCATGATGGCGTGCACGAGCTCGATCGGACCGGGCGCCACCAACATGGTGACGGCGGCGGCGGTGGCGCATGTGAACCGGCTGCCCATCCTGCTCTTGCCCGGCGACACCTTCGCCAACCGGCGGCCCGATCCGGTGCTGCAGCAGATCGAAGTTGTCGGCGATCCGACGACCACCGCCAATGACTGCTTCCGGCCGGTGTCGCGCTATTTCGACCGCATCAGCCGGCCGGAGCAGCTCATCAGCGCGCTCCCCGAGGCGCTGCGCGTGCTGACCGATCCTGCCGAATGCGGGCCGGTGACATTGTGCCTGCCGCAGGACGTGCAGGTCGAGGCCGGCGATTTCCCGGAAGCCTTGTTCGAGCGCCGAACCGTGCGCTGGCGGCGGCCGGAGCCCGATCGCGACGAGCTTGCGGCAGCGGCCGAGGCGCTGAGGCAGGCCGAGCGGCCGATGATCGTCGCGGGCGGCGGCGCGAAGTACAGCCTCGCCAGTGCGGCGCTTCTCGCCTGCGCCGAGCGCCATGGCGTGGCGGTGGCCGAGACGCAGGCAGGCAAGGGCTCGGTTCCCTGGGACCATCCGCTCTATCTCGGCGGCATCGGGGTCACCGGTTCGACGGCGGCAAACACGCTGGCCCGTCAAGCCGATGTGATCTTGGCGGTCGGCACGCGGCTACAGGATTTCACCACCGGATCGCACGCGCTGTTCAAAAATGCGAGGCTCATCCAGCTCAATGTATCGCCAGCCGATGCGAGCAAGAACGGCGCGCAGAGTCTGGTGGCAGATGCGCAGGCGGGCTTGAGCGGCTTGTCGATGGCGCTCGGCGGCTGGCAGGCGCCGCCGGCATGGCAACGCCAAGCGCGCGAGGAAGCGGCTCAATGGCGGAAGACCGTCGACAAGGTTACCGCGGAGCCGCGCGGCAACACGCTCCCGAGCGATGCCCAGGTGCTCGGTGCCGTGAACCGCAGGACCAGGCCCGAGGACATCGTCGTCTGCGCGGCGGGCGGCCTGCCGGGCGAGTTGCACAAGCTGTGGCGGGCCGCAAAGCCCGAGAGCTATCATCTGGAATATGGCTATTCCTGCATGGGTTATGAGATTGCGGGCGGTCTCGGGGCCAAGCTCGCGTTGCCCGACCGGCGGGTCATCGTGCTGGTCGGGGATGGCTCCTATCTGATGATGAACTCGGAAATCGCCACCTCGGTCATGCTCGGGGCCAAGCTCGACATCGTCGTGCTCGACAATCGCGGCTTCGGCTGCATCGATCGGCTGCAGCGCTCCTGCGGCATCGATTCGTTCAACAATCTTCTCAAGGACACGGTGCATGTGACGCTGCCGTCGATCGATTTCGCGGGTCATGCCGCTGCACTCGGAGCGCTGGCCGAGCAGGTGACATCCATTGCCGCGCTCGAGGCAGCGCTGGACAAGGCACGAGCGAGCGATCGCACCCATGTGATCGTCATCGAGACCGATCCCGCGGTATCCACAGCAGAGGGGGGCGCCTGGTGGGACGTTCCGGTTCCCGAGGTCTCCTCGCGCGGCCGCGTCAAGGAAGCGCGCCAGGCCTACGAGCAGGCGGTGGCCGGCCGCGAGCAGAAGTGAGCTTGGCAATCAGGAAGATCAAACATGACGATCCGCTTTGGCATCAATCCGATCGGCTGGACCAATGACAGCATGCAATGGCTGGGCGACTTCATTCCGGTCGAGACCTGTCTCGCCGAAGCGCGGGCGGCCGGCTTCAGCGGCATCGAACTCGGGCGCAAGATGCCCAAGCAAGGCAGGGTTTTAAGGGAACTGCTCGAGCGACACGGGCTTCGCCTGGTCGGGGGGTGGTATTCGGGAAAGCTGCTGCAGCGCGATGCCAAGGCGGAGATCGCGGCCCTCAAGGAGCATCTCGCGCTGCACCAGGCGTGCGGTGCCGAAATCATGGTGTTTGCCGAGACGAGCGGCGAGATCATCAATGATGTGGCAGGCCGTCGCAGCGCGCGACCGCAAATCGAAGATGCGGCCGCCTGGAAGACGTTCGGAGCGCGGGCCTCGGAGGTTGCCGACTACCTGTCCGACCAGGGCGTGCGCATGGCCTTCCATCATCATATGGGCACCGTCGTCGAATCGGCGGAGGACGTGAGCCGCCTCATGGAGAACACGCGGCCAAGTGTCGGACTGCTTCTCGACACCGGCCATCTGACCTATGGCGGCGGCGATCCGGTCGCGGCGATAAAGGCGTTCGGGGCACGGATCAATCATGTGCATTGCAAGGACATTCGAGGCTACGCCCTCGAGGCCTGCCGGCGTCGCGATGCCAGCTTCACGGAGGCCATCCTGTCCGGCATCTTCACGGCACCCGGAGACGGCATCGTCGACTATCCGGCGGTGTTCAACGCCCTCAAGACTGCGCTTTATGCGGGCTGGGTGGTCCAGGAAGCCGAGCAGGACCCGCGGATCGCCAATCCGACCATTTATGCGGAGCTGGGTTTCAAGCATCTCGACCGGACCGCCAGAGCGGCCGGCTTCACGATCGCCGGCTGAACCATGGCGGTGCGGCCGGTTCGGATCGGGCTGATCGGCGCCGGTGCCATCGCGCGCTGCCATGTCCATGGCTACCGCGTTCACGACAGCACCTTCGGAAGCAATGGCGGCTCGCCGGTGCTGGAGACGGTGGCGGAGGCAACACCGCAACTTGCGGCGGAAGCGGCAGCGCGGCTCGGCTTTCGCCACGCAGCGCCGGACTGGCGGGCCGTCGTCGAGAGTCGCGACATCGATGTGGTCGACATCTGCGTGCCGAGCGCGCTTCATCGCGAGATCGCGCTCCAGGCGATCGCCAATGGCAAAGTAATCTATTGCGAGAAGCCGGTGGGCCTGTCCGGCAGCGACGCCCGCGAGGTTGCCGAGGCAGCTCGCCAGGCGATGGTTGCGAGCCTCACCGGATACACCTACCTGCGCAATCCGCTGATCGGCCTCGCCCGCAAGCTGATCGAGGAAGGCGTGCTCGGCGAGATCGTGCTGTTTCGCGGCACGCATAATGAGGACTATCTGGCGGACCCCGCTGCGCCGTTCACCTGGCGCTGCGACCAGGCGCTCGCCGGCAAGGCGGGAGCGCTCGGCGATCTCGGCAGCCACATCATCAGCATCGCGCTCCATCTCGTCGGCGACATTGCCGCGGTCACTGGCGAAACGCGGATCGTGACAGGCAAGCGCATCGCGGCTTCTCATAGCAGCGACAGACGCGAAGTCAGCAATGACGACCAGGCATTGGCGCTCCTGCGCTTTGGCGATGGCGTCCAAGGCTATGTCGAGGCGAGCCGAATTGCGACCGGCAGCAAGATGGCGCTCAATTACGAGATCGTCGGCACGAAGGGCGCGCTGCGGTTCGAAGGCGAGCGGGGCGGCGAGCTGAACCTCCATGTGGCTGACGAGGCGCCAGAACGCGCCGGATTCACACGCATCCTGAGCCATCCGAGCCACCCCTTCTATGCTGAAATCAGCCTCGGGGCCGGACATGGCCTGAGCTTCAACGATCACAAGGCCATCGAGGTTCATGAGCTGATGGAGCTCGTGGCTACGGGTCGTCCGCCGCTGACCACGCTCGACACCGCAGCAAAGGTCGGCGCGGTGCTCGATGCGGTGATCGCGTCCGCCGCCAGCGGCCGCTGGAGCGAGGTGGCGGGGCTCTGAACTGGCTCGTTACTTCACCGCTCCGAGCGTCAGGCCGCGCACCAGATGGCGCTGCACCAGGAGCGCGAAGAGCACGATCGGCAAGGCGCCGATGACTCCGGCGGCGGCCATCGAGGCCCAGTCGGTGTCGATGCGGCCGATCAGCGTGGCGGTGCCGCGCGGCATGGTCATGGCGCGCGGCGTGGCGGTGAGCACCAGCGCGAAGAGGAACTCGTTGAAGGTCACGATCACGGCAAAGATGGCGGTGGCGGCAAGACCGGGTGCGGCAAGCGGCAGGGTGATGCGACGAAAGGCGGTAAAGCGCGAATCGCCGTCGACCATCGCGGCTTCCTCGAGATCAGCCGGAATCTCGCGAAAGAAGCTTTCCATCATCCAGACGCAGAAGGTGATGTTGAGGGCCGTATAGGTGATGATCAACCCGAGCCAGGTGTCGAGAAGCCTGAGCTCGAGCATCAGCAGATAGACCGGGATCAAAATCACCACCGGCGGCACGATGCGCAGCGTCAATAACGACAATCCGACAGTGCGCTCGAGATTGAAGCGCAGGTGGAAACGGGCAATGGCATAGGCGGCAAGCGTTCCGATGAGGAGCGACAATGCAACCGAGCAGGCGGTGACCACCAGCGAATTGGTGAGATAGTCGCCGAACTGCTTCTCGGAGAACAGCCGGCGATAATTGTCGAGGGAGGGGGCATGCGGGTAGAGCGTCGCCTGCTGGGTGATCTCGAGATTGGACTTGAGCGAGGCAGCAACCATCCAATAGATCGGCAGCAGCACGATGATCAGCAGCACCGCCACCATGAGGCCGCGAAAGACCTGCTCCTTCATGGCTCGCCAGCCCGCCGCAGCATCCGCACCGCAGCCAGGGCCAGGGCAAGAATGATCAGACCCATGGTCAGGAAAAGCGCTGCCGCATAGCCGGTCTGCTGGAACTTGAAGGCGGTGTCATAGCCGAACACCGAAAGCAGCCGCGTTGCCTCGCCGGGACCGCCGCGGGTCAGAACGAACACCTGGTCGAAGGTGCCGAAGGCATCGATGGTGCGCAGCACGATGGCTATGGCGATCACCGGCCGCAGCATCGGCAAGGTGTGATCGACGAAAACCCGCCAGGGACCGGCGCCATCGACCCGCGCCGCCTCGAAAGGCTCGACCGGCAAGGATTGCAAGCCGGCGAGCAGGATGAGGAACATGAGTGGGGTCCACTCCCAGACATCAAGGGCGACAAGTCCGATGAAGGCGCGGTTGGGATCGCCCAGGATCTGGACCGGACTGCCGCCCAGAGCCTCGGAAAAGGCGGTGAGCATGCCGGCATCGCTGGCATAGATCAGCCGGAAGACGATCGCCACCACCACAGGGGTGATGACCATCGGCACGATCAGAACGGTGCGCAGCAGCCTGATGCCGCGGAATTCGCGCGCGCAAAACAACGCCAGGGCAAGGCCGAGCACTGTCTCGACGGCGACCGATGCGGTGACGAAGCGCAGCGTCACCCAAAGCGAGTTGAGGAATTGCGGGTCGTCCCAGAGCCGCCGATAATTCTCGAGGCCGACATCGCGCAGCGCTTTGCCATAGCGGTAGAACTGCGTGCTGGCGCGCAGGCCGTCCCACAGCGGGTACACGAGCACGATCAGTGTGACCAGGATGCTCGGAGCAAGGAGCAGGTAAGGCAGGGCTGCATCGAGCCCTGCCCCCTGAAGCCGCTCGCGGCTCCGCAGTCGCTCCAGCACGCTCACTTGTAGTAGCCGGCGTCCTTGAGATAACTGGTCACTTTGCCGGCCGCCGTGTCGAGAGCCGCGCCGCCGCCGGAACCGGCCTGCAGCGCCTTATTGAGCTCGATGCCGAGCAACTCCTCGACCTTGGCCCAGTCGGGGGTGCGCGGCCGCGGCTCGGCGCCGGAATCGAGCTGCTTGAGCGCGACCGGAATGAGCCGGTTCCCCGGATCCTTCACCCCAAAGGCGCTCCGGCGCACCGGAATGGATCCGGCCTCGGCCAGCTTGGCCTGGGTTGCCGGGCTCACATACCATTTGAGGAACTCGATGGCATTGGCCTTGTTGGGCGCCGATTTGGGAACCGAGGCGATGAAGATGCCGATCTGGGCGATGGCCTTCTCCTGCTTCGGCACGACTCCGAAATCGAGCTTGCCGGCGACCTTGGTCTGCTTGGGATCGTCCGCCTTCAGAGCATTGCCCGAATATTGGATGATGGCGCCGGCCTCGCCGCCGAGGATGGAGGCCCCCTCCTGATCGGAATCGAATTCGACGACGCCGGGAGGAGCGTTCTGCTTGAGCGTGCCCACAAAATAGTCGGCGGCGGCCTTGCCGGCATCCGAGTTGAAGGTGACGTTCCACTTGTCGTCGAAGAACTGGCCGCCGAAGGACAGGAAGATCGGATACCAGCTCGTGACGATGGGGTTGCCGCTGACGCCGCGGAAAACGATGGGATATTTGATCTTCCCGGCTGCCACACCTTCCTTGCCCTTGGCGATGAGCTCGTCCCAGGTGGCCGGCGCGCCATTGGCGTACACGTCATTGCGGTAGGTCAAGGTCTGAAGGTCGCCGACAAAGGGCAGCGAGATGAGCTTGGGCGTCGCCTGCTCGTAGCCCTTGACGCGCGGGCCCTGGCGCGGCGGCCAATAACCCATGGCGATGAGCGAGGCGATCCAGTCGGGATCGGAGGCATCGATGCCGCCGGCGCCGAGATCCTCGAGCACGTCAGCGGCGCCGAATTGGGGCACCCAGGGGTCGTCCAGCAGATAGATGTCGTATTGGCCGGCGCCGTTCTGGGCATCGGCGAACCATTTCTCGAGCGTCACGCCATATTCGTCCTCGAGGAACTGGATATCGAAGCCGGCTTCGGACTTGGCCAGCGGGATGATCTTCTGTTTGAACGGGGTGAGCCCGCCATCGGCGAAGGCGCCGATGATGACCTTGCCGCCGGCCGCCCTGGCTATCGGCGGAGCAGCCAGGGCAGAGACGAATGCCGAGCCGAACGCCATGCCGGCGCCGGCCTTGAGAAGCTTTCGCCGATTGAGCTTCCGCTTCAGCAGTTCACGCGTGTTCATCTCGTTTCCTCCCTTTTCGCGTCACGATGGACGACTGTCGAACCCGAAGCATCGAAGAAGCAGGCATCGGCGGGATCAAAAGAGACGCCGATGGTGGAACCGACAGAGGCACGGAAGCCGCGCCGTGCCCGCGCCGACACCTTCTCCTCGCCGAGACGGATGACGACCAGCGTCTCGTTGCCCATGGGCTCGATCACATACACCTCGCCATTGAGGGTCGAGGGACTGCCGGCAGAACCGAGCACGATATCCTCGGGCCGGATGCCGATTTCGCCGATTGCCTTCGGGTCGCAGGCGCCGTATCGATCCGGACAGAGCGGCAGGGTCATGCCGGCGACATGCAGGAGTCCGGCACCGACCGTGGCGCGCAGCAGATTCATCGGCGGGCTGCCGACGAAGAGCGCGACGAAGCGATTGGCGGGCCGGTCATAGATCTCCTCCGGCGTGCCGAGCTGCTGCAAGGCGCCGTCACGCATCACCGCGACGAAGTCGGCCATGGTCAGGGCCTCGGCCTGGTCATGGGTTACGTAGATCGTAGTGGCGCCGAGCTCGTGGCACAGCCGCTTGATCTCGCCGCGCATCGTCAGGCGCAGGCGCGCATCGAGATTGGACAGCGGCTCGTCCATGAGGAAGGCGGCCGGGTCGCGGACGATGGCGCGCGCCAAGGCGATGCGCTGACGCTGGCCGCCGGAAAGCTGACGTGGATAGCGCTTGAGGAGATGATCGACCTCGAGGGCGGCAGCGATCGTGCCGACCTTGCGGGCGCGCTCGGCGGGCGCCACCCTGCGGATGCGCAATGGATAGGCGATGTTGTCTTCGACCGTCATATGGGGGTAGAGCGCGTAGCTCTGGAACACCATCGCGATGTCCCGATCTCGCGGCTGCAGGCGCGTGACATCTCGTTCGCCTATGAGCACCCGTCCGGCAGTCGGGGCCTCCAGGCCGGCGAGGACCCGCAAGGCCGTGGTCTTGCCGCAGCCCGACGGTCCGAGCAACGCCAGGAAGGCACGGTTCGGGACCTCGAGATCGAGGGCGCGCAGCGCCACCACCGGATCGAAGCGCTTCTCGACGCCCTCGTAACGCACACCGCTCACGACATGGCTCGCTTCAATCCCTCGAACGAGCGCTGCGTGCCGTCCTCGCCGCGATAGCGCGGATCCTCATGCTCGATCGAGACGACATCGTCATAGCCGACCGCCTTGAGGGCTTGGATGAGCGCAACCCAGGTCGCGTTGTCATGCCCTTCCCCAACGGGGGCGAAATGCCAGGGCGCCTGTGCCGGGTCGACTGGCGGTGCATAATGAAGCAGGCCGTCGCGGCGCACGCGGTCGTGATGGATCAGCGTGTCCTTGCCATGGGCATAGCCGATGCGCTCGCCAAGCCGCCCGATCACCGTGAGCGGATCGATTCCCTGCCACCAGAAATGGCTGGGGTCCATGTTGATGCCGATATTGCGGCCGACATACCGAGTGAGCGCCTCGAAACCGGCGGCCGTGAAAATGGTGACCCCGGGGTGAAGCTCCAGGCAGACCATGAGGTCGGGGGCGTTTCTGGCCAGTCGCTGGCTGATGGAGCGCCAGAACGGGCCGACCTCGTTTTCCATCTGCCAGGCGAAGAGATTCTCGCTATCGCTCACCGTGGCCCAGCAGGGAAAAACGCCGAGGGTGCCGCCACCCGGCCCGGCGGGGCAGCCGCTCATGGTGATGAGCCGGTTGACCCCGAGCGCGACAGCGAGATCGAGGGCGGCCTCGAAGCGGGCCTGGGCATCGGCGCGCTTGTCAGGATCGGGATGAAGCAGGTTGCCGGCCGCATTCACCGCAGCGAGCCTCAAGCCGAATTCCGAAAGCTCGCCCTTGAGCCGATCACGCTCGCCGCTTGTGCCGATGGTCGCGAGGTCGAGATGCGGCCGCGGCCATGGTCCCCAGGCTCCGACGCCGAGCTCGACGTCGCGGATGCCGCGCTCGGCGCACCAGGCGAAGAGCTGCCGCCGGTCGAGTTCAGGCAAAGAATCCGAATAAACGCCAATTCTCATGTGATCGCCCTGCGAAATGCCGAAGTCAGAAGCTCGATATCGCGACGATTGCAACCGGCGACGGTCAGCGCCGGCGGCTTTTCGCACAGCACGTGCAGCCCAGCGTCGAGAGCGGCAACCGGAAGATCGGCATGAAACGGATCGGGCGCGGCAATGACTGGCTTGTCATCCTCCCAAAGGCAGAAGGCATGCTCAGCCTGGCCGACGAGCCCTGCCCCAACCAATCCGACGCGCAACTTCTGCATCACCCTTTCTCGATCGGAGGGTTTGAGGCTGTCCCCGCGGCACTGTCGAACCGCACTTTAAACCTGCGCGCCGATCTGATCAAATGAGCCAAAGACCAGCCGACGCGCCCAGCGTCGCAGAATTCATGGGAGGAAGCCGGTCATGATCGGCTTTGCGCTGTTCGGAGCAGGCCGGATCGGTGCCGTTCATGCCGCCAATATCGCCGCAAGCGCCAGGGCGCGGCTGGTGAGCGTCCATGACGTCAACGACGCTGCCGCGAGGCACATCGCGGCGCGGCATGGGGCGAGGCCGGCCGCCAGCGCGGCCGAGGTCTTGGCGGACCGTTCCGTCGATGCGGTGCTCATTGCCACCTCCACCGATACCCATGTCGAGCTGATCATCGCCGCGGCGCGGGCAGGCAAGCCGATATTCTGCGAGAAGCCGATCGACCTCGACATTGCCAGGGTCGAGCAGTGCCGGCGTCAGATCGCCAACACCGGCGCAACAGTGCAGATCGGCTTCAACCGGCGCTTCGATCCAGGCCATGCGGCAGTGGCGGCAGCGGTGAAGGCGGGCGAGATCGGCGATCTCGAGCAGCTGATCATCACCAGCCGCGACCCCGATATCGCCCCGTTCGATTACCTTCGGACATCGGGCGGGATCTTCCGCGACATGACCATCCATGATTTCGATCTTGCCCGCTTCGTCAGCGGCGAGGAGCCGGTCGAGGTGCTTGCCACCGGGTCGATCCGGATCGAGCCGAGGCTCGCAGGGCTCGATGATCTCGACAGCGCCATGTTGGTGATGCGCACGGCAAAGGGCACGCTGATCCATATCAACAATTCGCGGCGTGCCGTGTACGGATACGATCAGCGGCTGGAAGCCTTCGGGTCTAAGGGAATGATCACGTCGGAAAACGTGCGCGCGACCAGCGTCAAGCGATCGACAAGAGAAGCTACCGATCAGGCAGCACCGCTGCTCCATTTCTTCATCGATCGCTATTTCGAAGCCTATCGCCGCGAATTGCACGACTTCATCGAAACGGTCCAATCCGGGGGTGAACCGGCAGTCAGCTTCGAGGACGGGCGCAGAGCGCAGATTCTTGCCGAGGCGGCGCGGAATTCGGCGATGACGGGTCAAGCGGTCAAAATAAACTACGACGCTGTTTTGTAATCGGAGGTTTCGCAGCACGGGCCGCTGCAAAAAGGGCCCAGGTTTTGAACTGAATGGAGGAAGCGATGGTTCGCCGACAGTTTCTCGCCATGGCGGTTGCGCTGTGGTCGCTTGCCGCAGTCCAACCGGCATGGGCCGACATTACCGTGCTCGTCCCGTCGGGAAGCGAGGGCGATGGCCTGAGAGCCGCTGCAGCGGATTATTCGAAGCTGAAGGGCACGAAAGTGGAAATCGTCCAGGCGCCCTACAACAACGTGTTCGAGCAGGCGGCAAATGCCGGGCAGAGTAAGTCCGGCGCGTTCGATATCGTGCTGATGGATGATCCCTGGATTCCATTCTTCGCCGAGAACGGCCATCTCGAGGACCTCACCCCCTATTTCAAGAAGGCCGGCAAGGACGGACCGGACAACGACTTCCTTTCCAAATCCCTGGCGCTGTGCCGCAACCCCTATGACAGCGGGCCCTATATCTGCCTGCCCTATGTCGGAAATGCGCAGATGTTCTTCTACGATGCCGCCAAGTTCAAGGAGGTCGGCGTCGAGGAGCCAAAAACCTGGGACGACGTGCTGAAGGCGGCGAAGGCGCTGACCGACAAGGGCGGCGGGCGCTATTTCGGCTATGTGTTCCGCGGCGGCCAGGGCAATCCGGTGGTTGCGGATTTCATGCCGCTGTTCTGGTCTTATGGCGCGAACCTGTTCGACAAGGATCGCACCAAAGTGACGATCGACACGCCCGAAGGGGCGGCAGCCATGAAGATGTTCATGGCGTTGCGGGACGTCTCGCCCAAGGGTGTCGAGAGCTACAATGCCAATGAGGTCGGCCAGGCGCTCGCCGCCGGCACCGCCGCCTCGTCGATCAACTGGCCGAACTGGGTCGCGACATTCGAGGATCCGACACAGTCGCGCATGGTCGGCAAGATCTCCTATACCGGAATTCCGGCGGGAACCAAGCCCGGCAGCTCGGAAATCGGCCATTGGACGATGGGCATCATGACAGCCGCCAAGAACAAGCAGGAAGCCTTCGACTTCATGATGTGGGCGACCTCGCCGGAGCAGATCAAGATCTCGGCCGAGCGCGGCAACCCGCCGGTGCGCACCTCGACATTCACCGATCCGGAGCTAACCAAGCAGGACAAGTTCCGGCATTATCCGGTGCTGATGAAGGCGATTCAGGCATCGACGCCGCGGCCCCGCCACCCCAAATGGCCGGAGATCGAGAATGCCTTCGGCATCGAGCTCTCCAAGGCCGTTGCCGGAACGGAGTCGCCGGAGGATGCCCTGAAAAACTCCCAGGCGGCGGTCGAGAAGATCACCGGCATGAAATAAGTCTTGTGGAGCGCGGGTGGCGCGTCAGCTGGCGACACCCGCCTTCGCTCATGATCCCTCGATGAGTGCTGATGCATGACTCGCGCCCTGCCCACCTCGGTCTCTGCACATCCGGCGGCAGGATCGAATTTCGAACAGTGGGTCGAGCGCCATTTGCGCATCCTGATGCTGGCGCCGGCAATGCTGGTGCTGCTTGCGCTCACGATCTTTCCCTCGGCCTACATGTTCGTGGCCGCGGTCACGCGAATCAGCCCCAATCCCGATGCGCCCTGGGAGTTCGCCGGAGCTCAGAACTTCCTCAAGCTTTTGACCGATTCGCAGTTTCACATCGGCTTGTGGAACACTCTCGTGTTCACATTCGCGGCGGTCAGCATCGAATTCCTGCTGGGCCTCGGCCTGGCATTGCTGCTCGACAAATATGTTCGGCGCCTCAACCTGTTGAAGACGCTGCTCATGCTGCCGATGATGCTGCCGCCGGTCGCAGTGGCCATCACCTGGAAGCTGATCTATGAGCCGCAATTCGGCATCCTCAACGAGATCATGTTCGATCTCGGTCTGCCACCCCAGGCGTGGGCCGGCGATGCGCGGCTTGCCATGCTGTCGGTGATCATTGCCGACGTCTGGCAATGGACACCGTTCATGTTTCTCCTGATGCTGGCAGGGCTCGCCAGCCTTCCGATCGAGCCTTACGAGGCCGCGGCAATCGATGGCGCATCGGCATGGCGGCAGTTCCGCGACCTGACCTTGCCGTTCCTCAAGCCGGTCATCGCCATCGCGTTGCTCCTGCGCATCATGGACGCACTCAGGCTGTTTGACCTTGTGTTCATCCTGACCGGCGGCGGACCGGCGGACCGGACCAAAACTCTGAGCCTGTACATCTATCAGGTGGCGTACCGCTTTGCCGACCAGAGCTATGCCGCGGCAATCTCGCTCTTCGTGCTGTTCGCCACGGTCGCCTTCAGCAGTTGGTTCATCAAGCGGATGCGGCTTGCAGAATAGGAGAGCACCCGGATGTTGCGCAGCCGCACCGCGAGGGTGAGCCAGGAAGTCGCCGCCTATACCGGCATCGCGATCGCGCTGGTGATCACGCTGTTTCCGGTATACTGGATCGCGAGCAATTCGTTCAAATACGACATCGATATTTTCGCGGTGCCGCCGGAATGGTTGCCGGTCAATCCGACGCTGAAGCATTATCGCGCCGCCTTCATCGAGCGTCCGTTCCTGCAATACGCTCTGAACAGCCTTATCATCGCGGTGAGCACGACAGTGATCTCGGTGGTGCTCGGCACGCTCGCCGGCTATGCGCTGGCGCGATTCCACTATCCCGGCCGGTGGCGTCACCAGATCAGCTTCTGGATCCTCTCCACCCGCATGATGCCGCCGATCGTGACCATCATCCCGCTCTATCTTGCCTTCAATTATCTCAACATGCTGAACACCAAGCCGGCAGTGGTGATCGCCTACACCGCCTTCAACCTGCCATTCGCCACCTGGATGATGAAAAGCTATTTCCAGGATCTGCCGGTCGAGCTTGAAGAGGCCGCCATGGTGGACGGCGACACGCGGTGGGGTGCCTTCCTGCGGATGGCGCTGCCGTTGGCGCGCCCGGGCCTGGCGGCGACCGCCATTTTCTGCCTGATCACCTCGTGGAACGAGTTCCTGCTGGCACTGATCCTGACGCTGACCGAGCGGTCGCAGACGCTACCGATCGGCATTGCCGGGCGGGTGACGCAGTACCACACCTATTGGGGCGAGATCAGCGCCGCCGGCTTTTTCTCCTGCATTCCGATCATGATCTTCGCCTTCATCGTGCAGAAACATCTGGTTCGCGGCCTGTCCTTCGGCGCGGTAAAGGGCTGAATCCATGGCATCGGTTCGATTCCACGACGTCACCAAGAGCTTCGGAAACTTCATAGCCGTGGCGAACATGAATCTCGAGGTGGTCGACAAGGAATTCCTGGTGCTGCTTGGACCCTCGGGCTGCGGCAAGACGACGACCATGCGCATGGTGGCCGGCCTCGAAGAAGTGTCGGCGGGCGATCTCTATTTCGGCGGCGAGAGGATGAACGACGTGCTGCCGAAATATCGCGACGTCGCCATGGTTTTCCAATCCTATGCGCTCTACCCCCATCTGACGGTGGCCGACAATATCGGCTATCCCCTGATGATCCGAAAAGTGCCGGCCACCGAGCTCAAGCGCCGGGTCGAAGAGGTTGCGCGGAGAGTCGAGCTGCAGGCGCTGCTGCACCGGCTGCCGCGCGAGCTTTCCGGCGGTCAACGCCAGCGGGTGGCGCTGGCACGGGCAATCGTGCGAACACCGCGGGTCTTCCTGCTCGACGAGCCGCTGTCCAATCTCGACGCCAAGCTGCGCGTGCAGATGCGCGCCGAATTGAAGCGCCTGCAGCATGAGCTCCAGGTCACGACGATCTATGTGACGCATGACCAGATCGAGGCGATGACGCTCGCCCATCGGGTCGCGGTGATGAACAACGGCGTCATCGAGCAGCTCGGGACGCCGAAGGACATCTACAACAATCCGCGCACGCTGTTCGTCGCAGGATTCATCGGGTCGCCGCCGATGAATCTGATACCCGGCGCGGTTCAAGACGGGACGTTCTCCAGCGCCGGCGGGCTGCGGGTGGGGGGTCTCGGACGCGCCACCATCGGCCGAGCCGTGATGGGGGTGCGGCCCGAGGACGTCACGGTGCTGCTGAACGGCACCGGCGATCGCAACCTCACCGCGCCCGTCTATTCAGCCGAGCTCACGGGCGAAAGCACGCTTGTCAGCGTGCGGATCGGCGACAATCTGCTGACCATGCGGGCCGACCGCAATTTTCGCGGCGACTTCGATCAACTCATCGGCGTGCGCATCCCGGCCGACCGGGTTTTTCTGTTTGACCAGGAGACGCAGAAGCGTGTGGATTTCTAGGGCGCTGCCGCTCGTCCTGCCGGCGGTGCTGGCGATCAAGGCGGAGGCCCTCGAGCAGCCCATCCCGGACAATCCGCTGATCACCATTCAGGGCGGACGATTCGTGTATGGCGATGATGACGGGCCTGAAAACGAGCGGCCGCAACGGTCGGTCGAGCTTGGTGCTTTCGCCATGAACCGGACCGAAATCACCAATGCGCAATATCAGCGCTTCGTTCAGGCGACCGGCCATCGCTCGTCCTACTATGGTGGCCATCCAATGCTTGGGCTCGACGGCCGGCCGGTGGTCGGCGTGAGCTTTGCCGATGCCGAGGCTTTCTGCGTCCATTATGGGCTGCAGCTGCCCTCGGAGGAGGAATATGAGCGGGCGGCGCGCGGCACCGAGGGGGCGCGATTCCCATGGGGCGATGCACCGGTCGACGGCAGCAGGGCCAATCACGGGAGCGATGTGTGCTGCGGCAGCGACGACAGCGACGGCTATGCAATGACGGCGCCCGCCGACTCCTATTCGCGCGGTGCGAGCAAGGAGGGTGTGCTCAATCTCGTCGGCAATGTGTGGGAATGGACGCGCAATTCCTATGGAGATGACGGGCGCTATCGGGTGCTGCGCGGCGGCGCCTGGAACAGCGACCCCGCTCATCTCACCACGACATACCGGCTTGCCTATGACGCGAGTTTTCGCTTTGCAGCGAATGGCGGGTTTCGATGCGTGCGCTCGCTGCCCTGATCTTCGCAGCACTGCTGGCCATCATGCCGGGCGCTCACGCCGAGCCGCGGGTTTCGCCGCGGTTCCGGCTCACTGTCGAGCATCACCAAGGCGCATCGTTCGCCGGCCTGGCGCGCGACGCCAGCGCGCTTCTCGTCACCAACCTCGCCGACGGACGCCTCTATCGGCGCGAAGCCGATGGCCGCATGAGCATTTTTGGACCCGAGTTGCCGCATGGACCGGATTCCTTCGGCGATCCTGCCGGGCCCTATCGCGTGGAGCGGGCGGGCTCGTCCTATCTGGTGGCGCAGGGCTGGACGCCTGCAAACCAGCCGGCAAGCCCGTTCGATCACGCATTGCTGCGCATCAGCGATTCCGGTGCGATCTCGGTCATCAGCAGCGATCTGTGGAACCCCTACGACTTTGCGATTTCCGGTAAAAACTTCATCGTGGTCGATGCCGCCCGCAACAGCCTCGAGCGCGTGTCCGCCGGCGGGTCGCGCGAGACGGTGTTCGTCTTCAAGCGGCTGAAGACGACCGGGGCGGCGCTGCAAACGCTGTCGCCGACGGAATTCACCGACAAACAGACCATTGAATTTGATGCGGTGCCCACCGGAATCGCCACCCATGACGGCCGGCTCTATGTGTCGCTGTTCGGCGGATTTCCATTTCTCCCGGGCAGCGGTAGGGTGGTGTCGCTGCCCGACAAGGAGGCTGCGAGCACCGCAAACATCGAGGTCGCCGACCTCAATGCACCGGTCGACGTCGCCTTCGAGGGGGCCCATTCCATGCTGGTGCTGGAGCACGGTGCCTTCGAGCAGGCGAATGGCTGGAAGCCAGGAAGCGGGCGGTTGCTCAGCATCGATGTCGCAACCGGCACGCGGGAGGTGGTGCTCGACGGCATGACGCGGCCGGTATCCGTCCTGGTGATCGAGCCCGGTGTCATCGTGGTATCCGACCTCGGCGGAAATCTCTATTTCCTTAACCATCGCTAGCGGCTCTTGCGGTCATATCGTCAGTACAGGATATTCAGTGCGATGGCAGCAGGTCAGAGTGAGCGTCATGGGTTTCAAGCACAAGTATTTCGTCGAGCCTGATTCAAAGCTCAAACTGTCGCGCTTCAATCCTGCCGACACCGGCAAATACAAGGATGACGAGGTGGCCGCGGCAGAGACCCGCCACCATATCGCACGACTGCAGAAGCTCCAGTACAAGCTCTATGCCGAGGCCCAACGTTCGCTGCTGATCGTGCTGCAGGGATTGGACGCGGCGGGCAAAGACGGCACGATCCGCCATGTCATGTCCGGCACCAATCCGCAGGGCGTGAAGGTCGCCGATTTCAAGGAGCCGACGCCGATCGAGCTGGCGCATGATTTCCTGTGGCGCATTCATCCGAATGAACCGGCAAAAGGGCAGATCACGATCTTCAACCGGTCCCACTACGAGGATGTGCTGGTCGTCAGGGTCCACAAGCTCGTGCCGAAGTCGGTCTGGAGCAAGCGATATGACCGCATTCGGCAATTCGAGGAGCTGCTCAGCGAGAACGGCGTGAAGATCGTTAAATTCTTTCTCCACATCAGCCCCGAGGAGCAGCTGAAGCGGTTCGCCGCGCGGCTCGACGATCCTGACCGCAATTGGAAAATCAGCGAGAGCGACTACACCGAGCGCGAGCTGTGGGAGAGCTATACGGAAGCATTCCAGGACGCGCTGCGGCTGACCAGCACCAAGGAGGCGCCGTGGTACATCGTGCCCTCCGACAGGAAGTGGTTCCGCAACCTGGTCATCTCGAAGATCGTCGCCGACACGCTGGACGACATGAATCTCAAGATCCCTGCTCCGAAAATCGATCTCGAGGCGATCCGGCGGAAGTACCATGCGGCCAAGATCGAGCAGAAGCAGGACGAGAAACAGCACGTCGTCCCCGGAGAACTCGAGGAAGGCGTGAAGGCCGGCTGAAATCCAGGATCGGGCGATGCCGGAAGGCGATGCATTCGCGACGATGACCTCGGCAGAGGCTCTCGCCAGGCTGGGCAGCAGCCAGAGCACCGGCCTGAGCTCGGCCGAGGCCGCCTCGCGGCTTGCCAAATACGGCATCAACGGCATCGTCGAGAATCGGGACAGCACGCTCAAGAAGCTGCTCGGCTATTTCAGCGGATCCATCGCCTATATGATCGAGGCGGCGGCAGCGATCTCCGCCCTGCTCGGACGGTGGTCGGATTTCGCGATCATCACTGCGCTCCTGTTCTTCAACGCCATTGTCGGCTTCTGGCAGGACCATAAGGCGGCCAATGCGCTGGCGGCGCTGAAGAAGGGGCTTGCACCGGAAGCCGATGTGCTGAGGGACGGCAAGTGGCAAAGCATCAAGGCGCAGCTGCTCGTGCCGGGCGATATCGTTCGGCTCCATATCGGCCAGATCGTTCCGGCCGATCTCAAGCTGATCGGCGGCACCTCGGCATCGATCGATCAGTCGGCATTGACCGGGGAATCCTTGCCGGTGGCCAAGAAGATCGGCGACGCGGCCTATTCGGGAAGCATCATCAAGGACGGCGACATGACGGGCGTGGTGACTGCCACCGGCAGCAACACGCTCTTCGGGCGCACGGCAAAGCTCGTTGCCTCGGCGGGGGCGGTCAGCCACGGTCAGCGGGCGGTGTTCGAAATCGGTGATTTCCTTGTCGTGATCGCGATCGCGCTGGCGCTCGTCATGGTGGGCTTCGACGTCTATCGCGACATCGTGGCGCCGGCCCACTGGCGGTGGCAGGATGCGCTCGCCATCCTGCAGTTCGTGCTGATCCTGCTCGTTGCATCGATACCCGTGGCGATGCCGGCAGTGTTCTCGATCACCATGGCACTCGGGGCGCTGGCTCTCGCCAAACAGAAGGCGATCGTCTCGAAATTGTCTGCAATCGAGGAGATGGCGGGCGTCGACGTGCTGTGCTCCGACAAGACAGGCACGCTCACCAAAAACCAGCTGACACTCGATCCACCAGTGCTGTTCAGCGCCAGAACGGCGGACGAGGCGATCGCCGCCGCGGCGCTGGCTACGGCAGCGGACAGCCCCGATGCGCTCGATGTTGCAGTCAGGTCTGCGGTGCGCGACCCGGCAACGCTCAAGAACTTTCGGCAGCTCCAGTTTCTGCCGTTCGACCCGGTGCACAAACGGACCGAGGCGACGGTGGTTCAAGGCGGCAATCCGCCATTCAAGGTGTCGAAGGGCATGCCGGAGGTGATCTTCGATCTATGCAAGCTCGATGCCGCGGCGATGGCCAAGGCGCGCTCGACAGTGGTCGATCTCGGCTCACGCGGTTACAGGACGCTCGCGGTGGCGCGAACGAGCCCAGGCGCGGACGACTGGTCGCTGCTCGCGATCCTGCCCATGTCGGATCCACCTCGCGACGATTCCAAGGTGACCATCCAGGATGTCGAAAGCAAGGGCATTCGCGTCAAAATGGTCACCGGCGACGACACGGCCGTGGCTCGCGAAATGGCGCGGCAGCTGGGGATGGGCGACAACATCATCAGTGCGGGCGACTTCTTTCCGGCGAATTTCAATCCGGATGCGATCTCTGCCGCGATGGCGGAGAAAATCGACATGGCCGACGGCTTCGCCCGGGTCTATCCCGAGCACAAATATGCAATCGTCAAGGCACTGCAGGCGCGCGGCCATCTGGTGGCAATGACCGGGGATGGCGTCAATGACGCACCGGCGCTCAAGCAGGCCGATTGCGGCACGGCAGTGAGCGGAGCGACGGATGCGGCGCGCAGTGCCGCGGCGCTGATTCTGACAACGCCGGGGCTCACGGTGATCGCCAATGCGATCGACGAGGCGCGGCGGATCTTCGCCCGCATCACCAGCTACACTCTCTACCGGATCGCGCTCACCATCGACATCATGCTGCTGGTGGTGCTGTCGACGATCGTCTTCGCGTTCAAGCCGCTGACGGCAGTGATGATCGTGATCCTAGCGCTGCTCGACGATGCGCCGATCATGGCGATCGCCTATGACAACACCGAGGTGGCGGCAAGGCCGATCCGGTGGCGCATCCCGCGGCTGTTGATCATCGCCAGCGCCATTGCGGTGTTCGTCGCTGCGGAGACCTTCGGCCTGCTGCTGATCGGCATGAAAGTCATCACCGACCCGGTGCTGCAGCAGCAGTTCGGATTGGCGACGCCGGACGAGCTGCGCACGCTGATGTTCCTGCAGCTGGCGGTGGGCGGCCATCTGCTGCTCTACAACACGCGGACCCGCAAGTGGTTCTTCCAGCGTCCATGGCCCAGCCTGCCGCTGCTGACGGCCCTACTCGCCACCGAGCTCCTTGCCGTTGTCATGGCAGTGAACGGCTGGTTCGTCGCCGCCGTCTCGTGGCGGGCAATCGGCTGGCTTCTCGTCTATCTAGTGGCCTGGCTTTTCATCATCGATGCGGTGAAGCGCGTCATCTACGGCGTGGCCGAGGATTCCTCGGCGCTCAGGCGAGGCTACATCGGCATGGTATCAGACCGGCTCTGACGCTCGATGCCCGCGCAAGACGATCTCGCCGCGATCATCGACGGTGCGCCGGTGCAGCGCATCGATTATGAACTTTGGTTTCTGGCAACCGGCGGGACCTTGATCGACGGCGCCGCCGTGTTCACGCTCGGCGTCGCGATGCCGCTGATCGTCACTCGGTTTGCGATGGGAGCGCATGTCCAGGGCCTGCTGGCGGCAGCGCTGGTCTTCGGCGCAGTGGCCGGCGCTGCGATCGGAGGTCCCATGGCCGACAGGCTCGGCCGCCGTCCGCTGATGCTGCTCGACATGGCCGTCATCATTGCCGGCGGGGCGATGAGCGGCTTTGCCAGCGGCGCGCCCATGCTGATCTTCGGGCAGCTGCTCATGGGCCTCGGGATCGGCATCGATTTCCCGGTCAGCGCCTCCTATGTCGCCGAATGGATGCCGCGAAAAATCCGCAGCCGCATGATGGTGGCGACCATCGCCTTCCAATCGGTCGGTTTCATCGTTGCGGCCGGACTCTGTTTGATGCTGATCGGCTTCAGCAGCTCGCCGGCACTGTGGCGCGGATTTTTCCTAAGCGAGACCGCCGTTGCGCTGTTGTTCCTGCTGATGCGGATCAAGCTGCCCGAAAGCGCGCGGTGGCTCGCAAGCGTCGGTCGGATTGCCGAGGCGCGCCAGGCCCTGTCGCGGGTCGTCGCGGAGGGTGACGACTGGAGCAGCCAGGGCAAGGAACCGACACCGGTAACCGACAGCCACGGACGCGGATACGGCGCGCTGTTCTCTCCGGCCTATCGCAAGCGCACGGCGCTCGCAGCACTTCCGTGGTTCCTCATGGACATTGCGACCTACGGCATCGGCCTGTTCACGCCGGTCATTCTGGGAGCCATCCATTTCGGCCGCAGCAGCGGCGGCACAATCGCCGCCGAGCTCGTGGACATCAAGGGATCGGGCTCAATCGACATGTTCCTGCTGATCGGGTTCCTGATCGGGCTCGTGACCGTGCCGCGGTTCGGACGGATCCGCATGCAGGTCATCGGCTTTCTCCTGATGGCGGCAGCGATGGGGATCCTGATCCTTGCAGTCCACATGGCGGGAGAGGCAACCGGGAAAACGGCGGCAATCTTCGCCGCCTTCGTGCTGTTCAACCTCGCCATGAATGCCGGCCCGAACGCGACGACGTTCGCCATGGCATCGGCCCTCTTTCCGACCGGGCTCAGGGCAAGCGCCAATGGCTTTGCTGCGGCAGTGGCAAAGCTCGGCGCCACGCTCAGCGTCTTTCTTCTGCCGATCATCAAAGCCGATTTCGGCATACCCGCGGTGCTGGTGCTGATGGCAGCCGTGTCGATGGTGGGGGCGGCGAGCACCGTGATTCTCGACGAGGCGGTCGACGACGAGGCGCTGCCCTAGCGCATGAGAGCATCAGGCGTTCCGATCTTCAGCCGCTCGCGATGGCATCCATGACCTGGCGTGCGTCAGGCCAGGAGAAGGCGGAACGTGTCGCGATCGGCTCCGGTCGCGCGCAGGACGACGTCGATCCAACCATCAGCGATCGCCGGCAGGATGTCATGGCCGGCCTGCCGGCAGAGCAGAACTTGACGGCGGCTGCGCACGCGCAGCCTGGCACCGGCGGCAAGCGCGGCGGGCAGCTTGAGCTCGACCCGCTCATCCGACAGGACCAGGCCGGTGATGCGACCCGCAATATCGGTGGCAAGGACCGGCACGCCGCCGCGCATCAGCGTCATGAGCCCGTCCTTCCGCTCGACCGACACCGGCCCGCCGGGCATCAGCACCGGCGCGAGCCTGCCCTCGTCCGGCACACGATTGGTCAGCGTCCAGCCCTCGAAGGGCGAAACATCCATGAGCTCGGCCGCGGCCATATAGGGGAGGAGCGCGCTCCAGGAATAGAATGGATCGGTGTCGGGCTGGTCGAGCCCCTCGCCGCTCGTGGCATTGTAGTTCTCCGGGCAGAGGCGGCGATCGCGGAAGGACGCGAAGAACAGGGCGCGGCCCTTTTCGGCGAGGCGGGCGGCCGCCTCGTGCTCGCCAGCACGATGCAACCCCAGCCAGACCAGCCAGTTGAGGATCGGCCAGACGCGGCCGCGCCAATAGGTGTTGTCGGCGAAGGCCGGATCGGCGCGCGATACCGACGGCAAGCCGATGCTGCCGCCAAAAGCATGCTCGTCCTCGAGATGGACGAGGAGATGGCGGCGCTGGTCGACGTCGAGAGCATCGCACAGTAGCGGATAGAAGCTCGTCGGTGCCACGCTCTTGACGAAAGAGCCCGACCAGAGGCGGTTGGCGAAAATCTTTCGCCGATCGTCCCAGAAATGCACGGTGATGATCGCCCTGAGCCTTGCAGCGCGTTCCCGGTAGCGCTCCGCCTCGGGCAGATCGAGCGCATCGGCGATCGATGCCAGCATCTCGCTGTCGAGGCAGGCGAGGCAGTTCAGTCCGACATCCTCGCAGTCGAGCGTTGCCGTGTCCGCAACGAAGCGCGCCTCGTCGTGGATCGGGGAATTGTCCATGAACGACTCGTCCTTGGCGGCAAGCTTGGTGCCGCGGTAGAGACCCCTGCCCAGGGCACTCGAACCAAATTCGAGAATGCCGTTGCCATTGCCGTCGCGGGTCGCGAAGAGCCAGTCATTGTTGCGCGACAAGATCGGCCAGGCGGCGCGCAGCAGGCTCAGCTCGCCCGAGCGCAGCCAGAGCTGCCAGACGATCAATGAGGCAATCGGCGTCTGGGTGCGGTCGACCCATTGGTCGTTGCCGGTGAGGATGCATGGAAGATTGCCCTCGGGCGTCGCACCGGCAAGGACAAGCGAGAGATTCTCGCGTGCCTGATCGAGGTCGAACAGGGCGACGAGAAAGGCATTGATGACGGTGTCGTTCAGCCAAAAGCCAAAGCCGCCAAACTTGTTGAGGTCCCAGTTGCGCGAGCAGGTGATGTATGGCCGGTGATTGGTGCGGTCAAATAGTGAATTCCAGCCCATGATATCGCGGATGGCCGCGATCGGATCGTCCGCCGAGGGGTCCTCCGCGACGGGCTGCGGGTCGTCGAGCAGCGACCGCGCCCTGTCGATGGCCCGGTCCGGCCGGTCAGCGATGGCGACGGCGAAGGCCTGCTCCGGCGCCTCATCGAGATTGAAGCGCAGTGCCAGAAGAGATGCGCTGCTGCTGCGGGATTCCAGGTGCCAATAACCCTTGCGCTCATACTCCTCGACCACCGCTTCGACGCCGTGATGACCGGTCACCAACAGCGGCGGTCGCCGGGCGACGAGCGCGGTGGTCCGCGGACCGCGCGTGCAGCAGGCGACCTTCGCCTCTTCGTCCCACTGCCATGTGCCGTCGTCATCGGCGGAAAGGCAGAGGACCAGCCAGACGCGCAATCCCCATTCGCCGGTGCGAAGCGTGCGCCAACTCCCGATCATGTCGTAGGGCGAAACCTTGCGGTAACTCCATTCGAGGACTGTCCCGGCATGGGTCAGGCGGGCATCAACTCGGCTGCCATCGACCGCATGGGTCCCGAGCAGCACCGCGTCCCCGGGTCCGAATCGGGAGACACGACCAAGGCTCGCGGCATAGACGAGCGGCGTGAGACGAAGACCCAATGGGAGAAAGCTCATCTCGAGATAGCGATCGGCTGTCCAGGTGTTCCAGGCCCGCGACAGGGGGACGTTGGGCGTGGCGAGGTGGCTCGGGCTGGACATGCGCGCACTCCTACTGCGGCAGCGGAACAGTCTGCTCCGGGCTCCATTGCGCAACGACCCGCCGGCCCGGCGCAAGCACGTCACCGCTCGATGCCTGAACGAAGGCGAGGAGCGGCTCATCACCAAGAACGGTAACGCGGATGCGATAGGTCACGCTGGCCCCGGAATAGACCGCCTGAAGGATCTCGCCATCGAGAGCATTGCCGTGATGCGGCGCGCCCGCGGGCAAAACGCTGATCTTCTCGGGACGGACGATCGCCGTCGGCGCTGCCTCGAGGGCGCTGCGGATCACGGTTCCGTCAGCCAGCCGCACGCCGTGGGCATCGACCACCGTCCCGCGGAAGACATTGGCGTCGCCAAGGAACTGCGCCGCAAAGAGGCTCGAGGGACGCTCATAGGTCTCGACCGGCGCTCCGACCTGGACGAGACGGCCCTCATTGATGATGGCGATGCGGTCGGAGAGGGTCAGCGCCTCTTCCTGATCGTGGGTGACGAAGATGGTGGTGACGCCGGTTTCGCGCTGGATCTCTCGCAATTCCACTTGCATTTCCTGACGCAGCTTGCGGTCGAGCGCCCCGAGCGGCTCGTCGAGCAGCAGCACCCGCGGGCGGGTTGCAAGGGCCCTGGCCAGCGCGACGCGCTGCTGCTGGCCACCGGAGAGCTCCCGCGGTCGGCGGCCGCCATAGCCGGCGAGACGCACCAAGCCCAAGAGCTCGTGAAGCCGGCGGTCCCGCTCGCTGCGGTCGACATGCCGGACATCGAGGCCGAAGCCGATATTGTCGGCGACCGTCAGATGCGGAAACAGGGCATAGTTCTGAAAGACCATGCCGATGCCGCGGCGATGAACGGGAACGGATTCGACCTGCTCGCCGTCGAAGGCAATGGTGCCCCGATCCGGGATGACAAACCCGGCGATGGCGCGCAGCAGCGTCGTCTTGCCGGAACCGGAGGGACCGAGCAGACCGAAGAATTCGCCGTCGGCAAAAGTGAGGGTGATCTGGTCAAGGGCGATCACTTGGCCGTAGCGCTTGCTCACGCGATCGACGTCGACGCGGCTCATCACTCGCCGCCAAAACGGTAATTGCGGGCCACCGCCAGCATCAACCCCATCGAGATGACGATGATGATCGACGAGACGGCATTGATCTCCGGCGTGAAGCCTTTGCGGATCGCCGTATAGATTTCGACCGGCAAGGTCGAAGTGCCGGGGGGCGCCAGGAAGTAGGAGATGACGAACTGATCGAAAGACACGGCAAAGGCGAAGAGCCCGGCGGCGACCACCCCGGGCGCGATCATCGGCAGGGTTACTCGCATGAACGTCTGGACCGGGGTTGCACCAAGGGTGGCGGCAGCTTCTTCGAGCGCCGGCCCGAAGCTCTGCAGCCTGGCGCCGACCACCACGATGACATAGGGCAGCGACAGAGCGACATGACCGAGCAGGATGGCATGGAGGCCACGGCCGATGCCGGTCCAGAAAAAGAAGATGAGCATCGAGGTGCCGATGATCAGCCAAGGTATGGTGATGGGCGGGAACAGCAGGATCTGCATCAGCTGCTTGCCGCGGAAGACGTAGCGGGCGAAGGCCATCGCCGCGAGCGTTCCGAGGAAGGTCGCGATCACGGCATTGCAGGCAGCGATCCAGATGCTGTTCCAGCTCGCCGCCAGCAGACGCTCATTGCCGGCCAGCGCCTTGAACCAGACGAGGTCGAAGGTGAAGGGCAGCTCGTACAGCGCCGAGCGGTTGAAGGCCATGATCACCATCACCAGGATCGGCAAATAGAGGAAGGCCAGCACCAGGGCAAGATAGGCATGGGACAGCCGCCGCATCAGCTGCTCCCGAGCTGGCGGCGGAGCAACGGTGCGGCCAGCGCCAGCATCAGCAGCACGATCGCCAGCATCATGAAGGAGAGCGCCGCCCCAAGCGGCCAATTGAAGGCAGCGGTAAACTGACCCTCGATGATCGGCCCGAGCATGATCGCGTCCTTGCCGCCGAGGATGCGCGGCTCCATGAACGAGCCGATCACGGGCACGAAGATCAGGAAGATGGCGGCGAGAACGCCCGGCATGCTGAGCGGCAGGATGATGCGGAAGAAGGTCTGCAGCGTGGTCGCACCGAGGCTGCGCGAGGCCTCGATGAGCGATTCGTCGATCGCCTGAAGGGAGATGTAGGATGTGAGGATGGCATAGGGAAGATAGGCGTGCACCAGCCCGATGACGATTGCGGGATAGGTGAACAGGAGATTCAGAGGCTGGCGCAGTACCATGGTCCAGGAGAAGGTCCTGACCAGCGCGTTGCTCCAGAAGGGGAGGATGATCAGCAGGAAGATCGCCTCCCGCCAGCGGCCCTTGACATGGCGCGACAAGGCGAGCGCCGCCGGGTAGCCGACGAGAAGCGAGATGGCGGTGACATAGATGCCGAGCTCGATCGAGCGCCAGGCATTGAACCAATAGATCGGCTTGGTGAAGAAGCTGATGTAGTGAGCAAGAGTGAAGCTCGCCGTGCGACCGCCCACCGGCACTGCGGTCAGGAAGCTGAAATAGACCATGGCGACCAGCGGCAGAAAGACCGTTGCTGCGAGCCAAAGATAGGCCGGCGCCGTCAGGGCGAAAACTTCCACGCGCTGGCGCGGTGGCAGCGCCATCTCGCAGCTACTGGGCGAGCTTGGTCTTCACCTCGTCCCACAGTTCCTGGTTTTTCTGGCGCTGCTCGTCGCTCAAGGGCGCCATCCATTGAACACGCTTGACGACCTCCGGATCGCCAAGAATGGCACGGTTCATGGCATCGGGCGGCAGCTCGGCATTGGCCTTGGCGTTGGCGGAAGCGGGAGCGCCGACGTCGGTGTCCCAGCGGACATAGAATTCCGGGCTCACCATGAAATCGATGAACTTGGCCGCCCCATCCGGATTGGGCGCCTTGGCGGCGATGGTCAGGCCGTCGAACCAGCCGATCGCGCCCTCCTTCGGGACCACGAAGTCGACCGGCAGCTTCATCGCCTTCTTGGAGCGCGCCGCCGAGCCTGACCAGTAGACGGCAACATCATAGTCGCCGGCAGCCATGTATTTGTTCCACTCGTCCTCCGACGACCAGAAGGTCTTGATCTGCGGCTTCAGCGCTTCGAGCTTGGTCTTGATCCTGTCGAGATCGGCGGGATGGTTCATGTCCTGCCCGGTGGCGAGCGCGGCGAGCTGGATCGATTCGAGCGCGTCGTCGCGCCAGCCTACCCTGCCGGCATGAGCCGGGTCCCACAGCACCTGGATGGTGTCGGGGCGCTCGTGAATCTTCTGCGTGTTGTAGGCGAAGGACGTAAGGCCCCATACCCAGGACATGGCCCAGTGCTTGCCATCCTTGACAAAGCGTTCGGAGTCGCGGAGCGCCGGCGTCAGATCGTTGAAATTGGTGATCTTGCCAATGTCGATCGGCTGAACCAGCCCCTCGTTCACGGCGTCCATGACGTAGATGTTGTTCATCAGCACCACGTCATAGACACCGGGGCTTGTCCTGAGCTTGGTCAGCATCTCCTGCTCGGAGTTGAAATAGTCATGAACGACCTTGAGGCCGGTCTTCTTCTCGAAGATCTCGAGGGCCCATTTCTCGTCCGTTCCGTAACCTTGCCAGTTGAGGACCTTGAGCTCGCCCTCGGCAGCGGCAGCCGGGCGCAGGGCTGACAGTGCCGCAGCGGAGCCCAAGAGGGACATGAACAGGCGGCGGCTGACGGTTGGAAACGGCATCGAACTCACTCCTGGTGGGTCGCGGATCGTCGCGGGGGGCCTCAAGGGCGAACATTATCGAAAGCCCGGCAGTGCCGCAATCAGGCGGTGTGGCCCGACAGAAGCCGCTCGACCTCGATCGAGGACGGGGCAGCGTCGGCGGCGCCCATCCGCGTGGTCGACAAGGCGCCGGCTGCAGCGGCGTAGCGAACGGCATCGGCAAGGCTCGAGGATCCTCGCGCCAGAAGGTGGGCCAGCGCACCGTTGAAGCAGTCGCCGGCCGCCACGCTGTCGATGGCGGCGACCGGGAAGGCCGGCTGAAATCCCTCACCAGAGGGACCGCTGAAGGCGGCGCCGCGGGCTCCGAGCTTGACGATGGCCGTGCCCGCGCCGCGCGCGCGGAGCGCCCGGGCGGCAGCAACGCCGTCATCGGCGGAGCGCGGCAGGACACCGGTCAGAGCCGCCGTCTCGGTCTCGTTCGGGGTGAGGATGTCGATTGCGGCCAGCACCTCGCCGGCAAGACCGCCAGCCGGGGCCGGCGCCGGGTCGAGAATGGCGAGGCCGCCGGCGGCGCGGACGACGGCAGCGGCGGCGAGGCTGGTGGCGAGCGGGACCTCGAGCTGAAGGAGGAGCACCCGCGCTGCCTGGAGCGCCGCCCTGCCCTCATCCAGCTCGGCCTTGCCAAGCGCACCGTTGCCGCCAGCGACGATGGCGATGGTGTTCTCGCCATCGGCGCCAACATGAATCATGGCCATGCCGGTGGCGCCGCCCCGGTCGACGGCGACCAGCGTCGTGTCGAGCGCGAACCGCCTCAGCTCGCCGAGCACCGCCTGGCCGAACGCATCGTCCCCAACCCTGCCGATCAGGCTGACGGCGCTGCCAAGGCGCCGCGCGGCCACGGCCTGGTTTGCGCCCTTGCCGCCCAAGCCGAGCCGACAGGCCGAGGCCAGGAGGGTCTCTCCAGGACGCGGCAGGCGCTCGACATAGACGATGACATCGCAATTGATGCTGCCGACCACGGCGACGGCCATTTCAGGTCTCCTTGGCGGCGGCGAGGCGTTCGGCCATGCGCCCGAGGAAGAGGTCCTGATCAAGCCCGACGACGAGGCGATGCGGCCCGTTCTCGTCCGGGATCCACAAGGTGCGGCCCTCGGCCGGGCCCGGCCCGGTCACGACGCGAAGCGCGCCGCGCTCGAGGCGAAAGAGCTCGGGCCAGAGGAGGAAGCCGACGGCGCAGGCATCGTGAATCGCTGCGGGGTGGCTGTCGATGCCCGCCTTGGGCATGAGGGATGCGACGAGCTCAGCGGGCTTTCCGCCACTTGCGGCAAGCGTCGCGGTGAAGCCGGGGCCGGCAATGAGCTTGCGGGTGATGTCCAGCGGGACAATGGTCGCCGGCAGCGAGCTTGCGAGGACCGACGCCGCCGCCTCGGGATCGACCCAGATGTTGAGCTCGGCTTCCGGGGTGGCGTTGCCGCGGCCGATGGCGCCTCCCATGATCACCAGCTCGGCGATCTCCTGGGCCAGGCCGGGGCGTTCGGCGAGCAGGCGCGCAAGATTGCTGAGCGGGCCGATGGCGACGATGATGCCCTGCCGTTTCGGCCGTGCGTCGAGCCAGCCGGCGAGGGCGGAGACGGCATCGGCGACGGCCGGGGCGGCACCGGGCGCCAGCTCCAGCGAGCCGTCGCCGCCCCAGATCGCGGTCGACAGCCGCGACGGGTCGGGCCGCAGCGCGCGATGGCCCTGATGGACGACGGCCGGCATGTCGAGCGCGGCCACGACGGAGCAGGCATTGGCGGTGACCATGGCGAGCGGCGCATTGCCTTCGACGGTGGTGACAAGATCGACGGCAAGGCAGGGCGAGGCAGCGGCAAGCGCGATGGCGACGGCATCGTCCAGCCCCGGATCGCAATCGATGACGATTGAGCGCGGCCCGTTCACGAGGAAGACACCTCCTTGCGTCCACGTTCGGTCCATTCCACGACCAGAACGGAGGCGAGCACCAGCCCGGCAAAGGAAAAAGCCAAGGGATAAAGCGTTCCGGAATAGCTTCGCCCGACCACGGTGCCGATGGCCACCGAGACCGTGGTTGCGATGAAGCTTATCAGCGCCGAGCCGACACCGGCAATGTGCCCGAGCGGTTCCATCGCCAGGGCGTTGAGGTTGCCGAAGCTGATGCCGACAAAGAAGAAGCAGGCCACCAGATAGGTCATGAGCAGCCAAAGCGGCGGCAGGCCGCCCGTCGCGATCACCGCCACGACGAACAGGAGCGACAGGACGCTGGCGCTGCGCAGTGCCAGGCGGCACAGCCGCCGCATGCCCAAGCGCATGACGAGGCGGGCATTGAGCACGGAGGCGCCGCCGATCGCTAAGGCGGGAACGGCGAAGGCAAGCGGAAAGAGCCGGCCGAGACCGTAGATCTCCTGGTACATCTGCTGCGAGGTGACGAGGTAGACGACGAAGGCTCCGAACACCAGGCCCGAGGTGAGCGAATAGCCCATGGTGACCCGGCTTCGCAGGCATTCGAACACCGCACCGGCGATGTAATGGAGCGAGAGCGGAGCGCGGCGATGCGGCGGCAGGGTCTCGGGCTGGCGCCACAGGAACCAGAAAAGCGCCACGGTTGCGAGAACGAGGAGCGCCACGAAGATGGATCGCCAGGAGGCGAACTGAAGAATCAGCTGGCCGACCGCCGGCGCCAGCACGGGCGCCATGACGAACACCGCCATGATGAGGGAGAAGACACGGGCCATGTCGCGCCCGCCGTGCCGGTCGCGGATCAAGGCGAGCGAGACGATGCGCGGCCCGGCAGCGCCGGCGCCCTGGAGAAACCGTCCGAAGAGCAGGATGTCGAACCGGGTCGCCAGGATGGCGAGAAGCGTGCCGCAGAGGTAAAGGGCAAGGCCGAACGTCACCGCCGGCTTGCGGCCGGTTGTGTCCGACACCGGCCCGTAGAACAGCTGCCCGATGCCGAGGGCGAGGAAAAAGGCGGTCAGGACCAGCTGGCGATCGTTGGGATTGTTGACCCCAAGCTCGGCGGCAATGTCGCCAAGGGCCGGCAGCATCGAATCGATCGAGAGCGCGACCAGTGACATCAACAATGCAATTCGCGCGACAAATTCCGCGGTCGGCCTCAATTTCGGGTCGCCCGTCCCCCGCAACTTGGTTCTCCAATTCCCTGGTCGAGGGGGTATAATAGGGGGATCGAGGTGGGAAGTGAATTCATCGGCAGTCGGGGTTTCCGAGACGTCGCGAACGAGCGGCATGGCGCAGGCGCTGCACCGGCTGCGCAATCGCGTCGACCGCTTTCTGGAGCGTCATTTTCCGGAGCGGCTCTATGCGCGCTCCCTGATCATCGTGGTGACCCCGGTGGTGGCGCTGCAGCTCATCATGACCTACATGTTCATGGAGCGGCATTACGAGACGGTCACCCGATCGCTGGCGGAATCCTATATCAGCGAAGTGGTGCTGCTGATCAGCCTCTACAACAGGAGCGATCAGGGGCCGGAGGCCAGGGACCGCATTCTCGCCATGGCGAACCAGGATCTCAAGCTCCGCCTGTCGATCCTGGAGAACCAGTCGCTGCCGGAGCCCATTCCCTCGCCAGCCTTCTCGAGTGTCGACCGCAAGCTTCGGCGCTATGTGTGGGACAATCTCAAGCTTCCCTTCTGGCTCGACACCATCGGCACGCCGAACTTCGTCGATCTGCGGATCGAGGTGAAGCCGCATACGGTGTTCCGATTCGTCACCCCGATCGCCAGGGCCCATGCGCCGACCCGGCCGCTGTTCCTGTTCGCCATGGTGAGCTCGTCGCTGGTCCTGCTCAGCCTTGCGATCATCTTCCTACGCGGACAGATCCGGCCGATACTCAGGCTGGCGGAGGCGGCGCAAGCATTCGGGATGGGGCGCGACGTTGCCAATTTCCGCCCATCCGGGGCGCGCGAGATCCAGGAAGCCTCGAACGCCTTCATCATGATGAAGGCCCGTATCGAGCGCAATGTCGAGCAGCGCACCGCCATGCTCGCGGGAGTTTCGCATGATCTCAGAACGGTGCTGACGCGGCTCAATCTCGAGCTCGCCCTCATGCCGGAAACCGCGGCAACCGCGGCGATGCGGGAGGACGTCGCAGAGATGCAGCGGATGCTCGAGGGCTATCTCTCCTTCGCCCGCGGCGATGGCGGCGAAGAATCGCGCGAGACCGACATCGTCAATCTCGTCACCCAGATCGGCGAGGATTTCGCACGCTCGGGCCGCAGCATCACTGTCAAGCTGCCCGACAGCTTGATGGCATCGGTCAAGCCGCAGGCCCTCAAGCGGTGCATCGCCAATCTGGTCGCCAACGCGATCCGGTTCGGCAAGCTGGTGACCGTTACCGGATCGCTCGAGGACCGGGCGCTGACGATCATGGTCGAAGATGACGGCCCCGGGGTGCCGCCGGAGCGCTACGCCGATGTGTTCAAGCCGTTCGTGCGCCTCGACGATGCGCGCAACCAGGACACGCCGGGGACCGGGCTCGGGCTTGCCATCGCACTCGATGTGGCGCGCAGCCATGGCGGCGATATCGCACTCGGACGAAGTGCGGCGGGCGGCCTCGAGGCGACGGTGACGATACCGCAGTAAGAAAGGCAGTAGGCAATAGGCAATAGGCAGTGAGCGGAGCTCTTCCCTAATGCCTGCCGGCCTCCACCGCCAGCACCGCCAGGCAGTCGCCGGGCTTGATCAGGCCGGGGAAATGGCGGGCAACCAGCAGGCCGTCCATGCCGGCGCGGTAGATCTGCGGCGACCTGCCGGTGCGGTCGACCGGCCAGAGGCGCGCCAGCTCGTCGCCGTCCCCGACCCTGGTCCCGAGATCGACGCGCGGCTCGATCAGGCCGTCATCCTCGGCAAAGACGAAGCAGTCGGCCGAGGGCATGTCGAGCATGACGGAAGGATTGCTGTCGAGCTCGCCCGACAGGATCCCGGCATGGACCAGCAGGTTGTGGCAGCCGCGCCTGGCAATCGCGACCGAGCGGGCAGTCGAAGTGCCGCCGCCGCCGAGCTCGGTCGAGACGAACACCTTGCCCATGTCCTCGGCGGCGGTGTCGTACATGCCCGCGGCATCGATCTCGCGCAGGATCATGGAATAGGGAGCGGAGAATGCCACCATCGCGGCACGGGCACGCGCTTCGAGAGCGGAGTCAGGCAGCCGGTGAATGCAGGCGAAGGGCACGAAATCGAGGGTGCGGCCGCCCGAATGGATGTCGAGGACGATGTCGGCTTCGGGCAGGAGGGTGCGGGCGAAATAATCGGCAATCTTCTCCGTCACGGTGCCGTCGGGACGGCCGGGAAAGGAGCGATTGAGATTGCCGCGGTCGATCGGCGAGGTGCGCAGGCCGGCGCGGAAAGCCGGATAGTTCATGAACGGAACGATGATGACCCGGCCCGTGACCGCAGCGGGATCGAGTGTCAGGGCAAGCTCCTGAAGCGCCAGCGGACCCTCATATTCATCGCCGTGATTGGCGCCGGTCATGAGAGCTGTCGGGCCTCTGCCGTTCCTGACAACGGTGAGCGGGATCATGACCGAGCCCCAGGCCGAATCGTCGCGGCTGTAGGGCAGTCGCAAGAACCCGTGCCGAACGCCGTCGGTGTCGAGGTCGATGGTCGGCACGATGGGGTTGTCTGTCATGGGATTGCGCTCACCGGTTGCCTTCAAGGGCGAAGGCTGCCAGCCTCACCGTCGGACGGCAAGGGTCAAGCCCAAGGAATGCCTACCGGCTTGCGCCGAGGCGGGCTTGGTCTTATTCGGCTCCCGGAAAGATTCGAAGGAAGCGCAAGCCATGGCCCTGGGCACCCATCATTTCCGCCAGGATTCCCGCAATGCCGAAATCCTGATCTCGATCAATGGCGTGCTCTTTCCGCGCGACAAGGCCATGGTGTCGGTGTTCGATTCCGGCTTCATCCTGGGCGACGGCGTGTGGGAAGGGCTCAGGATGCACAATGGCGGCGTTTCTTTCCTCGAGCAGCATCTCGAGCGGCTTTACGAGGGTGCCAAGGCCATCCACATGGATGTCGGGATTAGCCCGGCCGAGCTCCGCGACCGGCTGTTCGACTGCCTCGAGGCCAACGGCATGACCGACGGCGTCCACATCCGGCTGATGGTGACGCGCGGCATCAAGGCCACCCCCTATCAGGATCCTAGGGTGACGATCTCGCCGGCCACAATCGTCATCATACCGGAGTACAAGGCCGCCGATCCGGAGGTCGCGGCGCGCGGCCTGCGCCTCCACACGGTGCATGTGCGGCGCGGCTATCCCGATGTCCAGGACCAGAAGCTCAACTCGCACTCCAAGCTCAACTGCATCACGGCCTGCATCCAGGCGGCCGATGCCGGAGCGGACGAAGCGCTGATGCTCGATCCGCACGGTTTCGTCGCCACCTGCAACTCGACGCATTTCTTCATCGTCCGCCGCGGCGAGGTCTGGACGTCGACAGGGCAGTACTGCATTCCCGGCATCACGCGCGGCAACATCATCGCGCTCTGCCGCAGCAACGGCATTCCGGTTCACGAAAAAGCCTTCTCGCTCTACGACGTCTATGGCGCCGACGAAGCCTTCGTGACCGGGACCTTCGCCGGCCTCGCACCGGTACGGGAAGTCGACGGGCGGGCGATCCGGCACCCGCTCCAGCCGAGCGGCGAATGGAGCGGCGCCGGGCCGATCACGCAGCGTCTGAGCGCGCTCTATCGCGAGCTTGCGATCACGGAGGCGGTGCGGCGATGAGGGAGAGGAGCGTCAACATCGCCATGTGGTCGGGGCCGCGCAACATCTCGACGGCAATGATGTATTCTTTCGGCAACCGACCCGACTGCCTGTGCTGGGACGAGCCGTTCTATGGCTTCTCGCTTGCCAGGCGCGGCAATGATCATCCGCTCCGCGACAAGATCATCGCCGCCTGGGGCGCCGACTTCGATGCTGTGGTTCAGCGCTGCCTCGCGGCGCCGCCGCCAGGCCGACCGGTGTTCTATCAAAAGCACATGACGCATCACATGCTGAAGGGCGTCGACCGGAGCTTCGTGCACGGGCTGACCAACGCCTTCCTGATCCGGTCGCCGGAACGGGTGCTCGAAAGCTATGTGAAGAAATGGCCATCGGTGACGCTCCAGGATATCGGCTTCGTCGAACAGGCAGAGCTCTTCGACATGGTGGCAGAGCGGCTGGGCAAGGCGCCGCCGGTGGTCGATGCCGACGACATATTGAGCGATCCGGAAGGCATGCTGAGGGCGCTGTGCCAGGCAATCGGCATACCCTTCCGGCCGGAGATGCTGTCGTGGCCGGCGGGTCCGAAGTCATTCGACGGCGTATGGGCGCCGCATTGGTACAACGCCGTATGGATGTCCACGGGCTTCGAGCAGCGGCCGTCTGCCAAGCCGGTGCTCGCCGGCAGCCTCGAGGCAATCGCGGAGGCGGCGCTGCCCTATTACGAGGCGCTGTTGCGCCACCGGCTGGTCTCGGCGGCAGCGGCCTCGCCGGTCGCCGGCGCGGTGACCTGAACGACGCCACCCTCCTTCTCGGCCAAAAGCTCGAGCTTGCGCAGCTCGCTCTCCTCTTCCGCGGCGCGGGCCTTGGCCTCTTCGAGCTCGCCTCTGAGCTCGCCCATCGAGCGCAGGATGTTGTCGCGGCGAGCGCGCAGCGACTTGGCGGTCATCGAATAGTTGAAATGGCCGGGATCGGTGACACCGTTGCGCTGCTCCTCAGCGGCAATCTGGTGATCGAGATCATCCTGCTTGCGGCGAAAGTCGGCCATCATGGCTTCAATGGCCTGCACCTGCCGACGCCTTTCCTCAAGACGAAAGCGCTGCAGGCGAAGATAGGTGTTTTTCGAGCGCATGAACGGCCTCCCGCAACCGCCACGAATCGACTAGCGTCACTTTCCCGATCTCAGTGCATGGTGCCGCCACGGACTTAAGTTGAAGTAAAGATGGCTCGCCATTCAGGTGATTGCGCCATTTTCGCGGCAGGGGCTTAGGGTTTGTTAACTTTTGTCCGGGTATCTTAACCACGAACATTAACCAGGGTCCCTCTTTGTGCGGACCTGTTTGCTCCTGGATGCGGGGTCCAGAAGTCGCGGATGTCGGGAAGGGGTTGCTGATGCGCGTGCTTCTTATCGAGGATGATTCAGCGACGGCGCAAAGCATCGAGCTGATGCTGAAATCCGAGGGGTTCAACGTCTACACCACCGACCTCGGAGAGGAAGGGATCGATCTCGGCAAGCTGTATGACTATGACATCATACTGCTTGACCTCAACCTGCCGGACATGTCCGGCTATGAGGTGCTGAAGTCCCTCAGGGTGTCGAAGGTCAACACGCCGATCCTGATCCTGTCCGGCCTTGCCGGAATCGAGGACAAGGTGCGGGGCCTCGGTTTCGGCGCCGACGACTACATGACCAAGCCATTCCACAAGGACGAGCTGGTGGCGCGCATCCATGCGGTGGTGCGGCGCTCCAAGGGTCACGCCCAGTCGGTGATCGCCACCGGCGATCTCATCGTCAATCTCGACACCAAGACGGTCGAGGTATCAGGGCAGCGGGTGCATCTGACCGGCAAGGAGTACCAGATGCTGGAGCTGCTCTCGCTGCGCAAGGGCACGACGCTCACCAAGGAGATGTTCCTCAATCATCTCTATGGCGGCATGGACGAGCCGGAGCTCAAGATCATCGATGTCTTCATCTGCAAGCTGCGCAAGAAGCTGGCGATGGCGGCCGGCGGGCGGAACTACATCGAGACGGTGTGGGGTCGCGGCTACGTGCTGCGCGAAGGCGCGGCCGGGGAAGCTGCTTGAAGACAAGGCAATAGGCAATAGGCAATAGGCATTAGGCAGCGAGGGAGCCCTTCCCTACCGCCTCCTCACTACTGCCTCACAGCACGAAACATCACGGCGCCCGGCCTTACCTCGGCAGCAAGCGTGAAGCGGGCCTCCTCGGCGAGGCGCAAGGCATAATAGACCTGAACGGCGCGGGCATCGAACTCGGCCGCAGGAACGGCGCGGTCGAGCACCGCCCTGGTCTTGTCCGCCAGCCGCGCGCCATCGCCTTCGGCGATTGCCGACAGGAGCCCGTCCGAGGCCTCGATCCTGACGCTACCGCCGCGCGGCACCGCCGCAATCGCGAGGAGCATGAGGTTGAGCAGCAGCTTCACTTCATTCCTGTCCCGCATTCCGCGCGCTGCCAGCCAGTCGAGCTTGACCTTCTCGTCACCGACGAACAGCCGGGCGATGTCGCCGGCCTCGCCGAGGTCGAGCATGGAGCCGGCCCCGCCTGCGGCGCCGAAGGCAAGGCGGCAGAATTGCAGCTTGGCCGAGGCTTGGCGGGCCGAGCGCCGCACCAGCTCCAGCGCCAGCTTGCGCATCTCCTCGTCATCCTCCTCGTCCATCATTTCGAGGCCGTTGGCGATGGCGCCGACCGGCGAGACAATGTCGTGACAGACCCGGCTGCATAGCAGTGCTGCAAGGTCGAGGTCGCTGAGGAGGTTCGACATAAGCGGTCCACAGGTTAGCGCCGGCGATGGCTCGCGAATCGCCGATGATGGTTGTCTCGGCGGCGAAGTTACTCTAGGCGAACCGGGATGGAAGTTCCCAAGGCTCTGGAGTTCACGGAAAAGCGCATGCCTGAGATCCCTGCCTCCGGTCCCCTCCTTTCCGGCCTGATCGCGCTGGCCCGGGAGGCCGGACAGGTCATCCTCGGATTCTACGATGGCGGGGCGGAGGTGGCGCTCAAGGCCGATGCCACGCCAGTGACCGCGGCGGACGTCGCGGCGGAGGAGGTCATCCTGGCCGGACTTCGAAGGCTCGCGCCGGAGATTCCGGTGATTGCCGAGGAGGCGGTGGCGCGCGGCGCCGTTCCCAGGGCGGCGCGGCGGTTCTTCCTCGTCGATCCGCTCGATGGCACCAAGGAGTTCATCTCCCGCAACGGCGAATTCACGGTCAACATCGCCCTCATCGAGGCAGCACGGCCGGTTGCCGGCGTGGTCTACGCGCCGGCCATCGGGCGGCTGTTCTGGGGCGAGCAGGGCAGAGGTGCTGCCGAGGCGCGCATCGCCTTGCTCGAGGCCATCGGTGCGGCGCCGCCGGAGGTTCGCCGCATTGCGGCAGCACCGGCACGCCCGGGCGCGCCGATCAGAGTGGTGGCCAGCCGGTCGCATCGCGACAGCGAAACCGACCGGTTTCTCGCCTCGCTCGGCAAGTGCGAAGTCGTGTCGGCCGGTTCGTCGCTCAAATTCTGCCTGGTGGCGAGCGGGGAGGCGGAGCTCTATCCGAGATTCGGGCGCACCATGGAGTGGGATACCGCGGCCGGACATGCGGTGCTCGCGGCGGCGGGCGGTTCGGTCAAAACGGCGGCAGGAGGGCCGCTCCTCTATGGCAAGGAGGCCGAGGGCTTCGCCAATCCAGCCTTCATCGCCTCGGCCGAGCCGCCGCAAGGAAGTTAACGATTTGTAAAGGACGAGCTTCTAGTTTTCGGCGAATCGGGGAAAAGCCGGCCGCAATCGCGCCAAAGCTCGGGCGCAGAGTTTGCCCAAGCGGATGCCTGCGCCGAGCCCAAGCGAGTGATGGAAAGACGATGACAATGCGTGTGGTCACCCTGGCCGGATGGGTCACGGCCGCCCTGCTGTGCCTCATTGTCGCAATGCCGCAGCCGCTCAAGGCGCTGGGAACGTATGATCAGCGCGCTGCAACCGAGCCCTCGACTTATTCGCTCGAGGAGATGGTGCAAACCGGCCACACGTTTTTCGGCAATACAACCAAGGGTGTGGCGCAGGCAATCGAATATGTGTTCCAGCGGGCCGGGCGGCCGAGCGGCTACATCATCGGCGAGGAGGCGGCTGGCGCCTTCGTGGGCGGGCTGCGCTACGGCGAGGGCATGCTCTATCTGAAAAACGGCGGGCAGCAGAAGGTGTATTGGCAGGGCCCCTCCGTCGGCTTCGATATCGGCGGCAACGGCTCGCGAACCCTCGTCCTCGTCTACGACATCGATGCGACGCCGGAGATTTTCGACCATTTCGTCGGGGTCGAGGGATCGGCCTACATGATCGGCGGGCTTGGGATCAATTTTCAGACCAACCAGAAGCTGAAGCTTGCGCCGATCCGCACCGGAGTCGGGGCGCGGCTCGGGGCCAATGTCGGCTATCTCAAATACACCGATCAACCGACCTGGAACCCATTCTGAAAGCGCTGTTGGCAGTCGGCCGACGCCGCAGTTTGCGCCTCGCCACCCGGCGCAGCCGGCGCTACTATCACGAAGCGCAGCCGGCGCTACTCCTCTGAGCAGCCTGTCATCGGGGCGTGGCCGCCGGTCGAGCATTCGGAAAGCCTGACATGTCGCAGATCGAGACGCTTATGCTCCTTGGCCTCGGCTTCGCCCTGGCCGCCCTGATCAGCCTCTTCGTGGCACGCGGGCTATGGCATTACGCCCTGCGTCTGGGGGGATTGCGCACGCAGCGCGCGGCGCCCTCCGCCATGGCAGAGCTGCAGTCCGACCGCGACCGGCTGCGCGCCGAATATGCGATGCTGAGCCGCAAGCTCGAGCTCAGGCTCATGGATCTCAAGACCAGGCTCGCCGAGCAGATGGCCGAGGTGGCGCGCAGCCGCAATCGAATCGACACGCTGATCACGGAGGTGGAGAAGCGCGACGGGTTTCTTGCCGCCCGCGACGAGGAGATAGCGACGCTGAAGCTGCAGCTGTCGCCTTTCGAGAGCGAGCTTGCCTCGCGCACCCAGTCGATCCAGCAGCTCAAGGAGCAGATCCGCGATCGCGACGAGGACATCGATGCGATGCGGCTGACCATCGAGAATCTGACGCGCGAGATTGCCGACCGCGATCTCCACATCGCCACGATGACCGTCGAGGGTGCAACGGCGGGCGGCCCGGCAAGCTCGATACCGCCCGATGCCTACACGGCGCACGAGCGGTTGCGGCAACGGATCGAAGAGCTGTCGGAATTGTCGATGCAGATCGAGTCGCAGCGCGCCCAGCTCAACGAGCAGCAGCGGGAACTCGTGGCCCTCAAGAAGACGATCGACATCGCCAAATCCGATGTGGTCGAGCACCCGCCCGAGCGGGCTCAGCCCGCCGCGTCGCTACCGCCGCCGGAGCGGCCCAGCGAGACGCGGTTCAAGATGGTCGATGCCGGGAGCCGGACGCTCGAGCAGCAGATCCAGGTGGCGGAGAAGGAGACCGAAGCGCTGCAGGAGGAATTGCGGCAGCTCGATGAGAATTGGAGCACGCGACTGGCCGCATTGGGGCTGTCGAACGCAAACGGCACCGAGATGCCGACCCGCGATGCCGGCAGCGTGAATACGCCGCAGGAGGCGCGCTCCGCCGGACGAGGTGATGCAAGCCAGCCACAGAAGCTGGCGGTGGCCCCGGCCGAGATGAAGCGAAGCTCACGCGGATTCGCCAATGTCATATCTTTAGCAGCCCGTATACGAGCGTTGCAGAAAGACATCGGCAAGTGAAAATTCGCCACAGGTTGCGAACCGGCGTGCGGAAAATGCAGCCCTAGTCCCTGTCCGGCAAAGTTGGCTTGTGCTTCACTGATCGTGTTCAAGACGTGGCCTCGGGAGGGCCGCGCTCTGATCGGGACAAATTAGCGGGTGAGGGTTGATTGCCGTGCGCCGGGTATCGCTGGCCGCAGCTATCATTGCGGCATGGGGGACTTGCGTCAGTTTTGCGTCGGCTGAAGTGCTGGGGCCGCATCTCGAGACGCATGGCCCGGCCGATCCGCCGAAGGGGTTCGTGGGATTCTGCGACACCGGGCCATGGGCCTGCGGCTCCAACATCAGCATTCGAAAGCGGCTTCGGACCGACATCCGCCAGATCGCGATCGATGTGAACAACCGCGTCAACCGGACCATCAAGCCCGAGACGGACATGGAGCAATATGGCGTCGAGGAGCGCTGGACCCTGCCGGTCAGCGGCAAGGGCGATTGCGAAGACTATGCGCTGCTCAAAAAGAAGATGCTGATCGAGCGCGGCGTACCGGCACAGCGGCTGCTGCTGACCGTGGTGTTCACGCCGAAGAACGAGCGCCATCTCGTGCTGGTGCTGCGGACCAACGAGGCCGACCTCGTCCTCGACAATCTCGAGCAGCGGGTGCTCGACTGGCGCAAGACCGGCTACCGGGTCGTCGCCATCCAGAACCCAGCCGATGAAAGCCATTGGCTGCTGGTCAAGCCCTACGGCCAGCCGGATCCGGCGCACAATGTGGCGACGACGAAGAATTAGCGAATAGCGCATAGCGAAAAGTGGGTCGTGCGGATCGCGTCGTGCCGGCAGTACTCACCCACTCACCACTTCCTCCTCACCCGGTCAGGCTGCGAACGGCGCGATCGAGCTGCGGATCGCGCCCGGCGGCATAAGGAAGATCGAAGGGCACGCGGATCGTCGGGTCGACCCCCCTGCCCTCCAGCCGCTCGCCATCGACCAGCACGTCATCGACGGCGACGATCATCAGCGAGTCGTCGGAAAGAAGAAAGGCACGGGCAGCAAGCAAAGCGCCGGCGGTCCGCTCGCCGACCACTTCGCCGAAGCCATATTTCTTGAAGCCGAAGGTCAGAACCTCCTTGCCGCTGCGGGTGCCGGCATTGACCAGCAGCGTCACCGGCTTGCGCCATCGGAAATTGACCATGTCCTGCTCGCCATTGCGGTCCTTGAGCGTCATGACCGGGGCGCGCGGGTTGAAGATGTCGAGATAGTCGGGCTGGGCACCGCCCCAGCCGTCACGGAGATCCCAGATCACGGCGTCGGCATCCTTGAGCTTGCCGGATGCGAGCTCCGCCTCGAGAGCGTCCTGATATTGCCGACCGGCATAGGACCAGATCCGAATATAGCCGATCCGCTTGCCGTCGGCCTCGATGACCCGGGCGCTCTCGCGCTGAGCCTTGAGGAAGGCTTGATTGGGCTGGATGAGCTCGGGCCTGACTGTCACGGCCATGATCGGGCCATTGGGTGCCCGCCTGATCTTCAACTCGACCGGCTCGCCCACCTTGCCGCGGAACGACCCAACCGGGGTGAAGGGCCGCCCGTCGGCTGACAGGATCTCGTCGCCGACCAGCAGCCCTGCCCGGGCGGCCGGGAGGCCATCAAGGGTTCCGCTGACGAAGACCCGGCCGTCGAGCTGGCGGGTGAAGATGCCGATGCCGGGGTAGACCACGCTGCCGTTCGGAAAGAGCCGCGGCAGGTCGTGGCGGAGGCCATGGGCGAAGATGTCCATCAGCTGATAATAGGCGGGCTCCTCCGGCGTATAGAGACGGGTGTGGGAGGCGTTGAGCGTCTCCAGCATGCGGTTGATGACGGCAGCACGGTCGTCCCGCGAGGTCGCCCGGCCATAATCGGCCCGGAGCCGATCTCTGACCTGATCCCAGCCGACGGCGGAGAGGTCGCGCCGGTAGAAATTGTCACGGATGACGCGCCAAGCTTCGTCGAGGACAGCGCTGTCGGCGGGCATCTGCGCCTCGGCCGCGGCATCGGGCATGCCATGGGCAAAGCTCGGCGAGGCAGCGCCAGCCACGATAAGGGCGATTAATGAAAGAGCGGGCAGCAGGGGCAGGCACTTGCGAAGGCCGGTGGCGGGCATGGCGGATCCGATGCGTGCATTTTGGTGAAGCTTAGCGCCGTTTTCGGTCCAGTCTTGCGAGGCTTTTGGTCACGTTCTGCACGCCGCTTTCGTGATTGCAGGAGGTGGAACCGAGACAGGGCTGCGGCGTTGCCTTCGGTTTCGCAGCGCGAGAGGCACCATCATGGACATCGGACGCTTGATCGAGACCGTCATCGGGCAGAACCAGCAACCGAGCGGCAAACCGCAGGACACAGGCGAGGACATCGGTTCGCTCATTCCAGGCGGAACATTGGGCAAGCTCGGGCTGCTCGCGCTCCTGCTCGGGACGACGACGGGCGGAGGTCGGAGCCCCCTGCTCAGGGCCGGCGGACTGGCGGTGCTCGGAACGATGGCCTACAAAGCCTATCAGAACTGGCAGGCCAGCCAGCACGGCCAGAGCTCATCGACGGCGCCGCTGCCGCCGGCTTCGGCCGGCAGCATCACAGATACGCGCAGCGGGAAGGAGCAGCTCAACCTCATCCGCGCGATGATCTCGGCCGCCAAGGCCGACGGGCATCTCGACAATGCCGAGATGACGAAGATCCAGCAGGCGATCACCGGGCATGATCTCGACGGCGCGGCAAAGTCCTTCCTGTTCGATGCCCTGTCGGAGGCGTCGGATGCGGCCAGCGTCGCCAAGCTTGCGGAAAACGAGCAGCAGGCCTGCGAAATCTATGTTGCCTCCCGGCTGGTGATCGGCGACACGCCCGGTGAGCGGCGCTATATGGAGCAGCTTGCGGCGGGGCTTAATCTGCCGAACTCGCTGACGAGCCGGCTCGATGCCGAGGCCCGGTCAGCGGCAACCTGAAGCCGAAGCACGACGCAAGAAAAGAGCCGTGATACGGGCACGGCTCTTTCCATTTTCCTGCAAATGCAAGCGGTTATTTGTAAGTCGGAACGACGTTCCAATTGCCACAATATTTAATCTTATCGTGCATAATGCAGGTAAAATGGTGCCCTTCCTTATCATAGGTATCGACGACCTGCGCGAAAGACACTTTCGGTGTAGTGAGACTGACTCCAGCAACAAACAGTCCAGTCAGAACAAACACCTTTACGACTGTCGCTCCCTTCACTGATGCACCTCCTGTCCTTATTTTAGCCTTCAGGCAGCCTAATTCTTTACTCAATCGTAAAAAAGTCAATTGTCATAAATGTCATTTGTCAGAGCCAATTCATACCAGCTCAGAATGGTCCATTGAAGACGAAGGCGGCGCCAAGCGCGACGAGGCCGAACCCAAGCACGTGATTGAGCGTCAGCGGCTGCCCGAGATAAACCACCGAGAAAATGGCAAATACCGAGAGGGTGATGACCTCCTGCATCGCTTTGAGCTCGGCCCCCGAAAAGTGATAGCTGCCCAAGCGATTGGCCGGGATCGCAAAACAATATTCCGGCAGCGCGATGCACCAGCTCGCCAGTATGACCAACCACAGCGGCCGCTCGCGATAGCCGAGGTGGCCATACCAGGCGAAGGTCATGAAAACGTTCGAGGTGAAAAGCAAGGCGACAGGCAAAAGGCGAAACAAGGTTGTCCTCCATGGCTCCAAACCGCCTGCACCGAGCGTGTGGCACGGGACGTGCCCTCCTGTCGAAAGACAGGCACCTCGTCAAGTCAGGGGCGCTCGAAGGATGCGCGCTATGGTCTCATGAGGGGGTCGGCGGCAAGGGGCCTGCCGGATCTCACGAGACGGGCGGAGCGTAGGCTATGTCACCGGGCGGTTCTTGGTCACCATGCCCCAAATAAGAAGTACGATGACCGCACCGACAACTGCGCCGATCAGTCCGGCACCCTGGCCGGGTTGATAAAAGCCCAGCGCTTGGCCAAGATAGCTGGCGACAAAGGCCCCGACGATCCCGAGAATCGCGGTCATGACAAAACCGGAGGGCTCGTTCTTGCCGGGCATGAGGAACTTGGCAACCACTCCCGCCACGAAGCCGATGATGATGGTCCAAAGAATGCTCATGCGCGATTTCTCCCATCGATTCCCTGGAACGAGGTTTTTCAGCTCCTATCTTTAAGGCCCCGAATTGGAACTGTCACCGTGAAAAGGTCTTAGGCTGCTTATGGAATTTGGTTTGACGCAGAAACGCAACTCGACACAGCAGGAGTAGTGATCATGACGCGTGGCATGCCTTCGCTTGCGGCTTTGCTCGGTCTTTTGGCGGTCGCGGGATATCAGAACCGAGACAAGCTTGGTGAACTTCTGAACAGCGTGACGAAGCCCCGCGGAGAGCCGGGCGCGACCGGCGACACGTCCTTGACCGGGGGACTCAAGAATATCACCGAGAGTGGCGATCCTCTGAAGACATTACAGGGCGGATTGGCCGAGGTGATCGACCGGTTCCGCAACGCCGGTCAAGCTACAGCCGCGGATTCCTGGGTTGGAAAGGGACCGAACCAGCCGATTACCGCGAACCATACAGAATCCGCACTTGGTCCGGATCTGATCGACATGCTGGTGAAGCAAACGGGCCTGTCGCGCGAAGAGCTTCTGTCGCGGCTCTCCAAGGTGTTGCCGGAAGCGGTCGACAAGCTCACGCCGGATGGCCGTTTGCCAGCTGCCTGACCGTTTCGCAAAGCTCGGCAATGGGCGTGCCGGCCAGGGTGCGCCCGACCAAAAAAGCTCAGAGAGGCGGCGCGCGTTGCCGCCTCTCCCGTCCCAAGCTTCTTCTCGAGGAGATCAGCGATGAAGGTGGTCGTCGTCGTCGCAGCACTGCTTCTAGCCTGGAACAGCCCGGCTTTCGCCGATCAATGGCAGCCCGAAAACGGTTATGGCGATGGCGGCTGGTGGAATTGGAACTGGAACAATGACGAGGATCACGGTCCGTATCGTCATGCGGAGGGCTATGAAGGCCACCCGACCTTGTTCGGTGGCTACGAGGAGAAGATTTGGGACGGTCGCTGCAGGATCGAGCGCAAATGGGAACGCGACGGCGAGTACAGAGAAGAACGCGAGTGCCACCGTCATTGGTGATGCAGGTGACGATCGGGAAGACAGGCTTTCGGAGCTGCACCCGTCCGGCAGCACGTCATGGGCATGACAGCCCTTGTCCAGCGCTCGATCGATTAACCCCCGTGGCGCATGGCTGAACGTCTTGAAGGGTCAGGCTGCAGCCCTTCCCGGCTGATGCGGAACTGGATATTCTGAGAGTTTGGAAACTGCCTTGACGATGAGAAGCCATGAGAACCCTGGCATTGGTTTCAATTCTCTGCCTGGTTGCGGGAAGCGCCTCGGCGGAAACTGCGTCGTGCACTGCACAAGCGACCGGCAAGAAGCTGGCGGGCGCCGCTTTGACGAGCTTCATGAAGAAATGCAAATCCGATGCTCAGAAATCCTGTGACTCTTCCGCCGCCAGCAAGAAGCTCGCGGGAGCAGCCAAGAACAGCTTCGTGAAGAAGTGCGTCACCGACGCCGTCGGAGGCTAGAGCCGTCGTCGCCGTCTGGCAGGTCGGGCGCAAGATCGATTTCCCTTCCCGCAGCACGGGCGTGATCTGGCCATGGAGCTTTTTCTTCCGAGCATGCTCGGGATGGCCCGTCTCGGTGGCCGGCCACCGAGGCATGGAAGATCAGGCGGCATCCTCAGATATTCTAAAAAGAGAGATCAGCCCGCGGAAACCCGCGGGCTGCAGAGATTTGTCCAGGCAGTGGGCTGTCTCTTAGAAGAAGAACCAGGCGCCGAACTGCAGACGGAAGTCTTCGTTGGAGCCCGGGCAGTGGTTCTTTTCCTGGTCCTCGTCGGCCTCGACGTTGCGGCAAGCCCTGTCAAGCTCGCCTTCCCCGTCGTCAGAAAAGAACTTGACGGGGTTATCGATCAGCTCGTTGCGGCCCCACATGGCTTCCCAGCCGAGGCGCAACTGCTTGACCGGCTGCCACAGGATGTTGCCGTGAGCGGTCACGACGTTGTCGACCGTCAGGAGCTCGTTCTGGTCGGCATCGATGTTCTTGGCGTAACCGGCCTCGAGGTTGATCGAGGTGGTGTCGTTGACATTGAAGGTCAGACCGCCGGTGATGCCCCAGGCCTTCTGCAGATTCTCATCGAAATCGTCGCAACCAACAACACGGGCGACTCCGGTATCCGGATCTTCCGCCACGACGGCGTTCTCGCAGACCGTCCTCCTGGTGTCGAGCTGGTTCATCCAGCGCGTTGCCAGGCCTTCGGTGTACTGCGCGCCAACCGTCAGGGTGGCGATGTCGGCCAGGTTGATGTTGGCGCCGGCGCCGACCACCCACCCAAGCTTGTGATCGTTGTCGTTTTCGAGGTTGAGCGGATCGCTATTGACGTCGCTGACGCCGCCCGCAACGATCAACTGATGGCCGCCCGCAATGTCATATTGCAGGAACGAACCGAGGCCCGGGATCAGCGTGTCGCTCGCCTCTTCCGGCCGCTCCATGGCGACGGCCCAGGTCAGCGGACCGTCGTGATAGGTCAAGCGAACCTGCGCGAAACGGGTGCCGCCGTTGATGCCGGCATCGCCGAAGTTGTCGACCAGGGTCACGCCGATGATGCTGAGCGTCTCGATCTGGTCGGTCTGACCGGCGAGGAACGTCCAGTTCGGGGTCATGTCCCATTCGCCATAGGCCTGGCGCAGGCGCGGGCAGTAGGTCTGCCCAAGACCCTGGAAGGCGGCGCCGAAGTCGGTCGACTCGCTGGCGCAGAAGAAGTCCATCTCGATACGGCTGCGGATCTGCCCCACCGCCGTGTCGACCTTCGACTTGATGCCGAAGCGCGACTGGTTGGCATGGAGGAACACGAACTCGTCGTCCTCCTGGTTGAACCGGTCGGCGCCGGGCATCGAGAACGAGAATTTGTTGGCATTGCCCTCGAGGTCATAGATCACGTCCCCCTTGACGTAACCATAGACCACGATCTCGGCCACCGGCGCCGGCATGTCGGCGCTCGGCGTGATGGCGATGGTGAAGCCCGCATCATCATTCTGATTGACGCGGTCCCTCGCC
>DATAOT010000173.1:0-1656 GCA_036265615.1 Aestuariivirgaceae bacterium | reverse complement strand
GCCGCCAACTCCTCGATCACCCGGCCATAGAAATCGACCAGGCTGCCGAGATTCTGACCGGCCGCGACTTCGTCGCCCACCTTGATCGCCGGCCGGAAGAATCCGGCCTCGCGGGTACGCACCCAAGCAAAGCGGCCGAAGCGGCGCGGCGGCGGCGGGTTGCGCAAGGACCCCGGAATGACTTCGAGGCTGCGCAGGACGTTCTCGAGCCCACCCAGCATCCGCTCGGCAATCGCGCTGTCGTACTGGCCCGCGCCGCCGTCCTCGGCGATCATCGCCGGCACGCCGAGCCCCGCCGCCGTGGCGTAAGCCAGGCCCGAGACCGGCGCGTCATGGCTGCGCTGGACGATGACCGCCGGCGCGCCGAAGACCTCGGCCATCTGCCGGCTCCTGGCGTCGACTTCGGCATTGCCCGTCTCGTGGTAGATGTTGAACGGCACCAGGGCCTCGGGCACATCGCCGCCATGCATGTCGATATAGGCGTCGGCGCCACGGATCGCCTTCTCGACCAGTTGGTAGGCGAGACGCTCGCTGAAGCTACCCTTGGCCTTGCCGGGAAAGACGCGGTTCAGGTTCAGGTTGTCGACCGGCGAGACATAGGCCGTGCGCTCCCAGAAGGCCGACGGGTTCATCACCGGCAGGCAGAGGACCTGGCCCTTGACCGTCTTGGGATCGAGGGCTGCGCCAAGCCGCACGACCGCGTCGATCGAGGCATATTCCGAGCCGTGGATGCCGGCGGTCACCAGCACCGCGGGCCCGCTCTGGGCACCGTTGACGGCGACATAGGGCCATTCCCAGCCGACCAGGACCGGATCGCCCCAGTCGACCTTGCCCGTCGCCTTGCTGCCGGCTGCCGGGCCGGGCACCAGGGGAAATTTCCAGTCGGCCATGTCCTTCCTCCGATCAATCCGTCCTTCGAGGGCCCGCATGTTAGAGCATGACGATATTAGGTCTACCCAGCCTGCGTCGCGCCGCGGCGGACGCCCGCTGTGTCGGCGAGCTTGACCGATGTGCCGCATCGAGCTGCGCTGGATTACTCGGGATAAGACTCAACGCCCTTCGGCGTCGCCTTGTTGAAAAGAATAAACGTCAGGGGGTTGCCGGGCTCAGCCGTCACATCGCTGCGCAGGCCCGCTACCGCTCCAGACACGCTACTGACGTACTCCGCAACCATCTCGCCGAAGCTATTGCGCTGGATGGCCACCTTCTGTCCGGGTTCGACCTTGTCGTTGAGCCTGACCAGATGCTCGACGAACCCGGCCTGGGTTGCCAGGATCGGGAACGCGCTGTTGCCGACAAAAACATCCAAGCCCTTGCCTGTACGTCCCATCGGCTGGGCAAGGATGCCGTGATATTTGAGGACGTTCATAGTGCCTTCCACGAACAGTGCGATAATCTCGAGGTCCAGGACGCGAGCAGCGCCGACCTCCGGTGTAAAGGACGGGACACCTGCCTCGAGAAACGCGTTATGAAGCACACCAGGATACACATGATTGTCGAAGATCTGGCCGACTGGGTAAAGCTCCACCATCGCCTTGATCTCGGGCACATCCATGCCGGCAATATTGAATGCGGCGGCATCGAATCCAGTTGTCCCGGTATGGAAGTCGATGGCGAAGTCGGCGTTCGGCCGGAGGAGCCGGTTGAACAGGAGCC
>DATAOT010000172.1:0-30360 GCA_036265615.1 Aestuariivirgaceae bacterium | reverse complement strand
ATCGCTTCGGCGTTTGCGTTTTGCGTGATTGCGGCCGCCTATGCTCAGGAGAAGTCGCCCAACGGTCCGGCGGCGATCCTCGTTGCGGATGCTTCGGCCGTTCGTTGAGGCTATGCCACCCTGAATGAGCTTGGCCTGGGCCGCGGAGCCACTGTTGCCCCATGCAGGAGCGCACGCAGAGACAACCGAGAGAGCAGCGGAACGTCTTCGGCGATCCGCTCTCGGCCTGCTCGCAACAGCCGCTCACCGGGTTCTACCGGTCGGGCTGCTGCCATACGGGCCCCGAGGATGTCGGCTTGCACACCGTCTGCGTCGAGGTCACGGCGGATTTTCTCGCTTTTTCCAAGGCAAGAGGAAACGATTTGTCGACGCCGCGGCCGGAGTTCGGATTTCCGGGTCTGAAGCCAGGCGACCGCTGGTGCCTCTGCGCCGCGCGATGGCGCGAGGCGCTCAAGGCAGGCAAAGCCCCGCGGGTCATTCTCGCCGCGACCCATGAGGCGACGCTCGAGGTCGTGGCGCTTGCCGACCTCAAGCTCCACGCCATCGATCTGGCTTAGCCTCGACCGCGAAGCCTTTGCCCAGACTCTGATGGTGCTGCTGAAACAGCCTCGCTTCCTGTGGTGTGCGCGCCAGGTAATAGAGCCGGATATGACCCGACTCGGCTTCATCAAACTCGCAATCCCCAACGGGCTGGTGTTGACCCGTTGCGGTTTATCCCCCCTCCCGAGTTGCTGCTCCCGATCTTGCTTGGGAAAGGGTCCTTCGGAAGTCGGCTGGCTTTTCCCACGACGACCCTGGCGAGGACCCTGAACCGCCCGGCCCGCGTCTGACCGCGGTGGTTTACAGCGCAGCATGAACAGGGCACTGTAGCCTCGGAGCGCGGCTCTTGATCCGGCCGTTCGGCGTCGTCGCAGGGAGGATGCTATGCCAACGATTATTGCCCATCACAACATCACAAAGGGCACGGAGCACTGGCTCGCCTCACCGAAGCGCAAAGAGTTTTTCGGTCCGCTCGGAGTGACCAACATCCGAACGTTCGTAGATCCACAAAATCCGGCTCGGGCGGCTGTGATGATGGACGTGCCGGATTTGGATGCTTTGAAAACGGCGATGCAAAGCAAGGCGGCCAGTGACGCGATGGCCTTCGATGGCGTGGTGCCGGAGTCCCTGGTGATCCTCGTCGAATCGAAGGGGTAATCGCCTCGGAAGGTTGAAGCCAAAGTAGGATAGAGATTTACCGCGATACTGCGTGACTGCATAACCGAACTTACTGCAATACCGTTCTTTCTGCCGACGGGCACGCTGGGCTAGATAGAGCCCTCTATCTCCCGCCATGCTTTCAAATCCCCTCTCCGCTTCATCAGGCCGGAAATTCCCACTCTGGTGCCGGGACCACCCTCCGGAGAGGGGTGGATTCACGAAATCAAATATGACGGCTATCGCACGCTGATCGTCATCGATCGCGGCCAGGTCCGCGCCTTCACCCGAATGGCAATGATCGGACGAGGGCCTATCGACGGATGCGATCAAGAAGCTTCAGTGGACAGGGTGAGGGGGCCGATCTGAGGTTCGTCCCGCGGCGCTTATCGGGCACCATTTGGGCATGGGTGTTCAAAAAAGGAGATTTGATGCCTTAAGTCATTGATTTCATTGGCGCGCCCTACGGGAATCGAACCCGTGTTTCCGCCGTGAAAGGGCGATGTCCTAGACCGCTAGACGAAGGGCGCCGCTCGTTGAGGAAGGCGCGCTTTCTATAGTTGGCGCCCCGGCGGAGCGCAAGCCTTGGCGCTGCGCCTCGCTCAGGCGCCGATCTCGGCAACGTCGTCGATCATCAGCTGCGCCCCGCGGCGGCCGTTGAAATCGTCGACCGCAAGCCGCCCCGCGACATGGAGCGGCCGCTCCCGCTCCTTGAGCAGCGTCTCGCCGAGCGGCGTCGACAGTGCCCGGAAGGCCACCGCCCTCAAGCGCGTGCCGTCGGCATGAACGAGAGTGCAGCGCACATGATCATGGCCGGCGAGATCGGCATAGAGCACCCGGTGCGCCGGAAAGGCGAAGACCGGCGCCGGGTTTCCTGACCCATAGGGACCGGCACGTTCCAGGAGCTCGACGAGGTCGAGGGTGGCGCCCGATGCCGTCAGCGCTCCGTCGATGTCGAGCGCCGCACTCGCTCCGGTGCCGGCCGCCGCTCCGGCGAGGCGCTCCTCGAGAAAGCCGCGCAGCCGGCCGAGCTTGGCACGCTCGACCGTCAGGCCGGCCGCCATCATGTGGCCCCCGCCCTTGACCAGATGCCCGGCGTTCAGCGCATCGCGTATGGCCGCCCCGATATCGGCCCCCGGCAGCGACCGCCCCGAGCCATGCGCCAGGAGCCCGCCGGTCTGGTGCCCGAGCACGAAGCTCGGCAGCCGGTAGCGCTCGGTCAGCCGCGCCGCCACGAGACCGAGCACGCCCGGATGCCAGTTCTCCCCGCATACCAGCAGCACCGGCAGCGAGCGCGACTGCCCAAGCGCCCGTTCGGCCTCGAACAGCGCCGTCTCCAGCACCCTGAGCTCGATCGCCTGCCGCTCGCGATTGAGCGTCTCGAGCTGCTGCGCCAGCATGTTGGCCTCGCCCCGGTCCTCGGTGGTGAGGAGCTTGAGCCCCGCCATGGCATGGCCGACCCGCCCGGCGGCATTGAGCCGCGGTCCGAGCAGATAGCCGAGCGCATGAGGATCGGGCCGCCGCTTGAGCCGCGCCACGTCGGCAAGCGCCGCAAGCCCGATATTCTCCCGCCGCGCCATCACCTTGAGCCCCTGCTGGACATAAGCCCGGTTGAGGCTGGCGAGCGGCACCACGTCGCACACCGTGGCGAGCGCCACGAGATCGAGAAGGCCGAGGAGATCGGGCCCGCCATCGCCGGGCATGGCGTGGCCGGCCTGCCGCAGCGCCCGGCTGGTCGCCGCGGCAAGGATCAGCGTGAGGCCGGCGGCGCACAGATGGCCCTGCCCCGACAGATCGTCCTGCCGGTTGGGATTGATCACCGCATGCACCTCGGGCAGCACAGGTCCGGCAAGATGATGGTCGACCACCACCGTCTCGAGGCCGAGCGCGGATGCGGCAAGCAGCGGATCATGGGCATTGACGCCGCAATCGAGGGTCACCAGCAGCCTGATGCCCTGCCCCGCCAGGGCCTCGACCGCCGACCGGCTCGGCCCATAGCCCTCGGTGATCCGATCGGGAATATGCACCTTCGGCGTGATCCCGAACGCGCGCAGATAGTTGACGAGCAGCGCCGCCGAGGAAATGCCGTCGACGTCGTAATCGGAGATGATGCCGATCGCCTCTCCCGTCATGATGCCGCGCGCCAGCCGCGCCGCCCCGGCTTCGAGGTCGCGGATCGCCGCCGGCTGCGGCATCAGCGCCTTGAGGCGCGGGCTCAGGATGTCGTCGCAGGCCTCGATCCCGATGCCCCGGCCTGCCAGCACCCGCCCGAGGATCTCGGGGATGCCGAGCCGTTCGCTGATCGCGAGCGCCGTTCGGCCGTCCTTCAGCCGCGCGCGCCAATGGCGGCCGGTCAGCGACCGTCCGACATCGAGAAAGTGCTCCGCGGCGGTCACGGCTGCGAGAGCAGGCGGCGATTGCGTATCCAGCGGACGGTCCCCGTTGCCGAACGCATGACAATTGTGTTGGTGGTGACATGGGAGCCGTCGAACCGGACGCCCGGAAGCAGCGATCCGTCGGTCACGCCGGTTGCGGCAAACATCACGTCGCCCGAGGCAAGCTCGTGCAGCTCGAATTTGTGGTCGGGATCGGTGATCCCCAACCGCTCCGCCCGGATGCGCTCCTCCGAGCGGCGCAGCACCAGCCGCCCCTGCATCTGCCCGCCGATGCAGCGCAGCGCCGCCGCGGCCAGCACGCCCTCCGGCGCGCCGCCGATACCGAGATAGATGTCGATGCCGGTATCCTGGTCCGCCGTGTGGATGACCCCGGCCACATCGCCGTCGCTGATCAGCCGGATGGCCGCCCCGACCTTGCGCACCCCGTCGATCAGCTCGGCATGCCGCGGCCGATCGAGAATGCAGGCGGTGATGTCCGCTGGTGCCACACCCTTGGCTTTGGCCAGCTGCCTGATGTTCTCCCCCGGCGGCAGGTCGAGATCGACGGTACCCGGCGGATAGCCGCCGCCGATGGCGATTTTCTCCATATAGCTCGCCGGCGCATGCAGAAGGCTGCCGCTCTCGGCCATGGCGATCACCGCCAGCGCATTCGGCATCGCCTTGGCGCAAAGCGTCCTTCCTTCGAGCGGATCGAGCGCGATGTCCATCTTCTGGCCGGTGCCGGTGCCGACCTTTTCGCCTATATAGAGCATCGGCGCCTGGTCGCGCTCGCCTTCGCCGACCACCACCAGCCCGTCCATGTCGGCGATCTGGTTCAGCGCCGAGCGCATGGCATCGACCGCCGCCTGGTCCGCCGCCATCTCGTCGCCCCGCCCGGCGAGCCGCGCCGCCGCGATCGCCGCCGCCTCGGTGACGCGGGCAATCTCGATGGTGAAGATCCTTTTGAGCTTGGCCAAGACCCGGCCTCCTCGCGGTGACGCTACCGAATCGCTTTTACCCGGCGATTGTAACCGCTCAAAGCCGCTCGATGCGGATCATCCGCGGTTTTCCCGCGGAATGACCCTCGTTCTCGATCTTTTCCAGCGCTGTCCGCATGGCGCTTTCCAACGTCTCATGGGTGATCAGGATGAACGGCGCGGTCTGCCGCTTGCGGCGCTCACCGATGCTGAGGCTCCTCAGCGAGGGACCGCGCTGCACGATGCTCTCGATCGAGATGTTCTCGCCCGCCAGCACCCGGGCCACCGCCGCCACCTCGCCCGGCCGGTCATAGAGATCGAGCGACACGTAATAGCCGCCCTCATGCGCCCGCATCGCCGCACGCCGGCACGGCATGAGCGCATCCGCTGGCACTCCGAAGGCGGGCGCCTTCGCGCCGCGGGCGATATCGCAGATGTCCGCAATGACGCTCGATGCCGTCGGATGGCTCCCGGCACCCTTGCCCTCGAGCATCAGGTCGCCCGACATGTCGGCCTTGATCACGACCGCATTGTCGACGCCCTCGACATCGGCGATCGGCGTGCCTTTCGGCACCAGCGTGGGATGCACCCGCTGCTCCACCCCGTCCTCGGTCAGCGCCGCGACGCCGAGCAGCTTGATGCGATAGCCGAGCTCGTCGGCATTGATGATGTCGGCGCGGGTGATGCTTTCGATCCCCTCGATATAGATCGATTCAAGCGAGATCTCGGTGCCGAAGGCGAGCGAGGTCAGGATGGCGAGCTTGTGGGCCGTATCGAAGCCGCCAATGTCGAAGGTGGGATCGGCTTCGGCATAGCCGAGCCGTTGCGCCTCGCGCAGCACATCGGCGAACTCCGCACCTTCCGCCGACATTTTGGTCAGAATGAAATTGCAGGTGCCGTTGAGAATGCCGAACACCCGGCGGATGCGGTTGCCCGACAGGCTTTCGCGCAAGGTCTTGACGATCGGGATGGCGCCCGCCACCGACGCCTCGAAGGCGAGCGGCACCTGCGCCCGGTCGGCAAGCCTGGCAAGGCCAAGCCCATGATGGGCGATCAGCGCCTTGTTGGCGGTAACCACCGGCTTGCCGGCCTTGAGCGCCGCCTCGACCGCCGCCTTGGCCGGGTCTCCCTCCCCGCCCATCAGCTCGACGAAGAGATCGATGTCCGGGGCCCTGGCCAGAGCCACCGGATCGTTATGCCAAGCAATGCGCCCGAGATCGTGGTCGCCGCGACGCTTGTCGCGCGATCGCGCGCAAACCCCGGCGAGCACGATGGGACGGCCGGCGCGCGCCGCGATCAGGGCCTCGTGGATCTTCAGGGCATCGAGAACGCCGGTGCCTACCGTGCCGAGCCCGGCGATGCCGATGCGCAGGGGTCGCTGCATAGGGGACTCCGAACTCTTGAATCGACTGCGAGGGTGTCGTTATGGATCGGCCCGCGGCGCTTTTCAAGAAAGCTCGCCACCCCGAAGAGCATGATGCTGTCAGGCCTGCCCCTTCACAGTTCCTTTGCTGCCTTGCTGTATTTCCCCTCGCGGCGGCAGGAAAATGCGTTAGATTTCCATCACAAACGGAGGCGACATGGCAAAGTTCACCGGCGGTTGCCTGTGCGGTGCGATTCGGTACGAAGCCGAGGGCGAGCCGATCACCGCCGGCGCCTGTCACTGCCGCGACTGCCAATATGTTTCGGGCGGCGGCCCGGCGCATGTGCTCATCATGGCGGCGAGCGATGTCAGGATGACCAAGGGCGAGCCCAGGATTTATTTCAGCCTGTCCGAGGCGGGCCACACGGTGGGCCGCTCCTTTTGCGAGGACTGCGGAACGCCGATCTTCGCCCAGAATGCGGCGCGGCCCGGCGTTCTGTCAATCAAGGCCGGAACCTTGGACGACCCCTCGCTTTACCGTCCCAAGGGGCATATCTGGGTAAAATCGGCGCCACCCTGGCACTATATCGATCCGGCGCTCCCGACCATTGAAGGTGACCCCGTCTGACGCCGAGCTGAAACCCCAAGCCCCATGTCCGAGATGAAACCACAGCTGCCGAGCGATTTCCGGCTGACCGATCCCGCCGCCTTCCTGCGCAACATGGGACGCGCCATCGAGAAGGCAGGAGAAATCGTCACCGCAATGTCGGAAAACCGCGACGGTCCGACCGAGGTGGCGCCCGGCTCCACCCTGCAGTTGGAGACGGCGATCCGTGCCTTGGGAGAGATCATTCAGGCTTATCTCAAACATCCCGACAAGTTGATCGACGCGCAGTTCGAGCTGTGGCGCATGCATGCCCGGCTGTGGGACACGGCCTGGAAACGCTTCCTTGGCGAGCAGGTCGAGCCGGTGGCGCGCCCCGAACCGGGCGACAAGCGCTTTCTCGACCCCGACTGGGAGCAGAACCAGGTCTTCGATTTCCTGAAGCAGTCATATCTGCTGACGGTGCGCTGGGCCCAGAACATGGTGGCCGAGGCCGATGTCAGCGACCCGCACACCAAGCACCAGGCACGCTTCTATGTCGAGCAGATCGCCAATGCGCTCGCGCCCTCCAACTTCGCCCTGACCAATCCCGAGGTGCTGAAGCTCACCCTCGCCAGCAATGGCGAGAACCTTGTCGAGGGCCTGGAGAACCTTGCCCGCGACATCGCCGCCGGCCACGGCCAGCTGCGCATTCGCCAGACCGACTTCAATGCCTTCGAGGTGGGCACCAACCTCGCCACCACGCCGGGCAAGGTCATCTGCCAGAACGAGCTGATGCAGCTTCTGCAATACGCCCCGGCCACCGAAACGGTGTACCGCCGCCCCCTCCTCATCGTTCCGCCCTGGATCAACAAATTCTACATATTGGATCTCAACCCGCGCAAATCCTTCATCAGATGGGCGGTCGAGCAGGGCTTCACCGTGTTCGTGCTGTCTTGGGTCAACCCGCACGAAACTTTGGCGGGCAAGGGCTTCAGCGACTATATGCGCCAGGGCATACTCGAAGCTCTCGCTGCCATCGAGAAGGCAACCGGCGAAAAGGAGCTGAATGCCATCGGTTACTGCATCGGCGGCACGCTCCTTGCCGCCACCTTGGGCTACATGGCCGCCAAGAAGGACCGTCGCATCACCTCCGCAACCTTTTTTGCCTCGCAGGTCGATTTCGAGCTCGCCGGCGACCTCCGGGTGTTCGTCGATGAATCTCAGCTCAAGGGCGTCGAGACCCAGATGGCCGGGCGCGGCTATCTGGAAGGAAAGCAGATGGCCCAGGCCTTCAACATGCTGCGGTCGAACGATCTGATCTGGTCCTATGTCGTCAATAACTATCTCAAGGGACGCGATCCCCTGCCCTTCGATCTTCTGTACTGGAATGCCGATTCCACCCGGATGCCGGCAACCACCCATGCTTATTACTTGCGCGAATGCTACCTCAACAACAGCCTGACCAAGGGCAAGGTGGTTCTCGACGGCGTGCGCATCGATCTCAGGAAGGTGAAGATTCCGATCTACAATCTTGGCACCCGCGAGGACCATATCGCCCCGCTTCCCTCGGTGTTCCGCATCGGCAGCGCGATCGGCGGCGACTGCCGCCTGGTTGTTGCCGGCTCGGGCCATATCGCTGGCGTGATCAATCCTCCGGCGGCGCGCAAATATGAATATTGGACCAACGACACGGGCGCACCGACGCTCGAGGCCTGGCTCGCCGGCGCGACCGAGCATCAGGGCTCCTGGTGGCCCGACTGGCTTGCCTGGATGAGCCAGCGCTCGGGTGACAAGGTGAAGGCCCGCATCCCCGGTGACGGCGCGCTCGCCCCGATCGAGGACGCACCGGGCGCTTATGTGAAGGTGAGGGGCGATTGAAAGGGGTGAGTAGTGACTCGCTACTCGCTGCTCACTCAGCTCACTTCGTCTCCGCCGTGTAGACGCCGTCCCAATCGTCGGGCGGTGCGTTGTCGCGGAAGCCGGCAATGCGCCGAAGATAAAGATCGTACAGCTTTTCGATGCCGAGCGGCGCGGCCAGGGCCTTGGCCGCGCGGGCCGTCTCTGCGGCTTCATCCCAGGCGCGGCTGCGATAATGGGTGAGCATCTGGCTGTGCAGCGGCACAAGCCGGCGGAACACCGGATCCTCGAGCACATCGCGACCGCCGACGAGCGCGGCAATCGCCTCGGGCTCTGCCTTGCCCTTGACGCGGATGAGGTCGATCGGCAGCGTCGCAAACTCGTCCGACACGAGCTCGTTTGTGCGAGCCCCGATAATGATCGGGACGCCATAGGCCTTGGTCTGTCCCTCGAGCCGCGAAGCGAGATTGACGCAATCGCCGAGCACCGTGTAGTCGAACCTGAGATCCGATCCCATGTTGCCGACCACGCACTGACCGGTGTTGATGCCGACGCCGACCTTCAGCACGAACGGCGTCCCGTTCTTTGCGTCCTCCGACTCCGCCATGCTGGTATTGAGATCATCGAGCGCGCGCACCATCCCGAGCGCCGCTTTGCAGGCATTCTTGGCATGCCGCTCATCGTCGAGCGGCGCGTTCCAGAACGCCATGATGTTGTCGCCCATGTATTTGTCGATGGTGCCCTTGCCCTGCACCACGATGTTGGAGAGCGGCGTGAGCAGACGGTTGATCAGATGCGTCAACCCCTGCGGGTTCGACTTGAACGATTCCGAGATGGTCGTGAAGTTGCGCACATCCGAGAAAAGGATGGACATCTCCTTGGTCTCGCCGCCGAGCTTCAGCTTGTCGGGATTGCGCGCCAGCTCCTCGACGAATTGCGGTGACAGATACTGGCCGAAGGCCGAGCGGATCTGCCGGCGCTGATTCTCTTCCCTGAGATAATTGACGAACACGAGCAGCAGGAACACCGCGAGGCTCGCCATCAGCGGGTAGAGGAAATCGAACACGAAACCGTATTGCCGATAGAGCCAGAACGCTCCGGCGGTGAAGGCGGCGGCGAGGATCGCGCCCGAGATCAGCGACACCGCAGCGCCCAGCACCGGCACGAATGCGATGATCAACACCGCGGCCACGACCGTCGTGGCGAGCTCGAGGGCGAGCGCATAGCTCGGCCGCTGCAGCTGCATCTCCTTGTTGGCGAGCTGGTCGAAGACATTCTCGAGCAGCATCGCGTGGATTTCGACGCCTGGCACGACGGGTTCGAGCGGCGTCGATTTGAGGTCGAACAACCCGGCCGACGAGGTTCCGACGACGACCAGCTTGCCGGCGAGCTTGGCCGCCGCGGCTTGCGGGTTTTCCATCACCGTCTTGGCCGACATGAAGCGGTCGGGATTGTGTCGATCGAAGCGAATCCACACCCGGCCGTTCTCGTCGGTCGGAATCGGGATCCCCTGCACCGCCGCGCTTTCGATTCCGAGATCGTTGGAGCGGATGATGATCGCCCCGCCACCCGTTGCGACCCTCAAGAGCTCGAGCGACAGTGCCGGCCGCACGATATCTTCTGCCATCACCACGAGCGGCACCCGCCGGACCACCCCGTCGCGGTCATGCTCGACCGTCAGCACGCCGCGTCCGGCCGCCGCTGCCTCGAGCTCGGGAATGTTGCGGATGATGCCGGGATAGGTCAGCAGAAACGGCGTCGGGTCGGGGCCGATCGTCGCCAGCATCGACTGCGTCTCGCTGGTCGCGCGTGGCTGGGCGACCTTGCGTTGATAGCCGGTGTGGCCGAGCACCACATGCGAGCGGGCGATTGCTGCCGCGAGCACATCGTCGTTCGACGGCAGTTTCAGCAGCGCATCGCGAACCGGCGCATCGATGCTCGACAGGGTCGCCATATATTCCTTGGGCGACATGCGGTCGGGCTCCGGGAACATGATGTCGAAGGCGATCGCCACCGCCCCGGCATTGGTGATGGCGTCGACGAGCTGCGCGATCCGGGTGCGCGGCCATGGCCACTGTCCGTAGGCGGCAAGGCTTTCCTCGTCAATGTCGACGATGACCACCCGCTGCTCGGTGGGCATCCTCGGAAACGCGATCTGATAGAGGTCGAAGGTCTTCAGCCGAAGCACTTCGAGCGGTGCCGGATCGACCAGCCGCAGCAGCAGCGCCGCCATCAGCACCACGAGCCCGGCAAGCCGCGGCCCCACGCTGCGTGCCAGCGCACGGAGGTTCCGCTTGAGCCCGATTCCCATTGCTCCCTACTCGGCCGCCCGCCGGGCGCTGTCCAGCCGGCGCAGGCGATCGCCAAACCGCCGCTCGGCAAGGCTGAGCTGCTTCTCGTCAAAGCGCGCCACAAGCGTGATCGCGTCCTCGGCTTCCTGGCGCGACAGCACCTCGCCATGCTCGTAGATCCAGGCAAGATTCTCGCCGTCGGCTGCCTTGAGCGTGATCTCGACCACGTCCAGGGCCTCGGCCAGACGCCGTTCGATCAGTGCCAGCAGGTCCGCAAGCCCGAGCCCCGTCACCGCCGACACGATTGCCGCCCCTTGCCGTGGCGCCAGCTCCTTCAGCACCGCAAGCCGCTCGGCCGGCACCAGATCGGCCTTGTTCCACACCTCGACGATGCGGCTGCGCCGTTCCTCGTCGAACCCGAGATCGGCCAGGACTCCTTCGACATCCTCCGCCTGGGCATCGCTCTCCTCATGGGCGATGTCGCGCACATGCAGGACGATTTCCGCCTCGATGACTTCTTCGAGCGTCGCGCGAAAGGCTGCCACGAGCGTCGTCGGCAGATCCGAGATGAAGCCGACCGTGTCCGAGAGAATGAACCGGCGCCCATGCGATAGCGTGACCTGCCGCATGGTCGGATCGAGCGTCGCAAAGAGCAGGTCGCGCGCATCGACCCCGGCATGGGTCAGGGCGTTGAACAGCGTCGACTTGCCGGCATTGGTGTAGCCGACCAGCGCCACCACCGGGTACGGCACCCGGTCGCGCTTCTTTCGGTGGAGCCCGCGTGTCCGCTTGACCTGCTCGAGATCCCGCTCGATCCTGGCGATCCGTTCCTGGATGAGCCGCCGGTCGGTTTCGAGCTGCGTTTCGCCGGGCCCGCCGAGAAAGCCGAAGCCGCCGCGCTGGCGCTCGAGATGCGTCCATGATCGCACGAGCCGGCTCTTCTGGTATTCGAGATGCGCAAGCTCGACCTGCAGCGAGCCTTCGCGGGTGCGCGCCCGCTCCCCGAAGATCTCGAGGATGAGCCCGGTGCGGTCGACAACCTTGGCCTTGAAGGCCCGCTCGAGATTGCGCTGCTGCCCGGGCGCCAGCTGGGCGTTGATCACCACGAGATCGATCGTATCCTCGGAAACCACGGTGGCGATCTCGGCGACCTTTCCCGGTCCGAGCAGCGTTGCCGGATGTGGCGCCGCGAGCGCGACGATGGCCGAATCGACGATCTCGAGGTCGATGGCGCTCGCCAGTCCTACCGCCTCGCCGAGTCGCGACGCCGGGCTGCGCCCGCCGCTGGCCCCGGAATTGCGCCCGCGCACCCTCGACCTGAACTCGACATGGAGCACCATGGCCCGGGTGGCAGTGCTGGAATCGGTCACGGTCGACCGTCAGCGGTCACCGGTGTCGTCCTCGAACATCGACACCGGCTGGCCGGGCATGATTGTGGAGATCGCATGTTTGTAGACGAGTTGCGACATGCCGTCTCGACGCAGCAGCACGCAGAAATTATCGAACCACGTGATCATGCCCTGGAGCTTGACACCATTCACCAGGAACACCGTCAGCGGGATCTTATGCTTGCGGACATGATTGAGAAAAGTGTCTTGCAGGTTTTGCGGCTTTTCTTGCGCCATTCGTGTTGTTGCCCTTCCTGGGATGATCCCGTCCTTCACTCCCACCCATCCTCGCACAGAGCAGACGTGATCGGCTGCGAAAACCTTCCGTAGCGCTACATCTCGGATTTTTGGCGGCCAGTGTCAATCGCCGCGGCTGGCCGTCCGTTGCATGATGCGGGATTTGGAGCAGATGCTCTACGTCTCCACCCCGTCCTCGGCCCGGGCGCTCGCCCCGATGCCGAGAAGCTTGAGTTTGCGGTGCAGCGCAGAGCGCTCCATCCCGACAAAAGCCGCCGTCTTCGAGATGTTGTTTCCGAAACGCCCGAGCTGTGCCGCCAGATAATCGCGCTCGAAGGCCTCCCGCGCATCTCTGAGCGGCATCGCCATCAAATGCTCCGCACCGGCGCCATTGACTTGCGTGGCGATGGTGGCATCGAGATCCGCCGGCATCATCGCGGCGGTGATTTCGGTGCCGGCATCGCCGCCGACCAGGATCAGCAGGCGTTCGACATTGTTGCGCAGCTGCCGGACATTGCCCGGCCATTCGTGCATCTGCAGGATGGCAAGCGCATCCTGCGCAATCGTTCGCCGCGGCTGGCCCGACACCACCGAATATTGCTTCACGAAATGTTCAACGAGATCGACGATGTCCTCGCGCCGTTCCGACAGGCTCGGCACCCTGACGGGCACCACGCTCAGCCGGTGGAACAGATCCTCGCGGAACCGTCCCTGGGCGATCAGCGCCTCGAGATCGCGGCTCGTCGATGAGACGATTCGGACATCGACCCGCACCTTCTTGGAGCCTCCGACCCTGAGGAAGGTCTGCTCGACGAGCGCCCGGACGACTTTGCCCTGGGTCTCGACCGGCATGTCGGCGACCTCGTCGATATAGAGCGTGCCGCCATGCGCCTCCTCGAGCGCACCGGTGCGATGCACGCCGCCGCTCGGATCCTCGGTGCCGAACAGCTCGGCCTCGATCCGCTCCGGCGCCATGGTTGCCGCCGGCAGGATCACGAAGGGCGCTTCCGATCGATGCGACCAGGCGTGCAGCACCCGTGCGGTCAGTTCCTTGCCGGATCCCATGGCGCCGATGATCAGCACCCGGCTGTTGGTCGGCGCCACCTTCTTGAGGGTCGCTCGCAGCTGGCGCATGGCCGGCGAATTGCCGATCAGCTCGCTTTCCGCCCCCGTCCGGCCGCGCAGTTCCTCGTTTTCCCGCCTGAGCCGCGAGTTTTCCAGTGCACGTCCGACCACCAGCACCAGGCGGTCGGCCTTGAAGGGCTTCTCGATATAGTCATAGGCGCCGCGCTTGATCGCCGAGACCGCGGTCTCGATATTGCCGTGGCCCGAGATGATGACCACCGACAGGTCGGCATGGCGCTCCTTGATCACCTCGAGCAGTTCGAGCCCGTCGAGCCGCGAGCCCTGCAGCCAGATGTCGAGCACCACCATCGACGGCTTGCGGTCGGCGATCGCCGCCAGCGCCGAGTCGCTGTCGGCGGCAAGCCGCGCCTCGTAACCCTCATCCTCGAGAATTCCACCGATCAGCTCGCGAATATCGGCTTCGTCGTCAACGATCAGGATGTCAGCAGCCATGCTTCATGCCCCTACGGTTTCGACCTGCTCGGCGGCCTTCGCCGGCGTTCCCCCGGATTCGCGTGGAAAGGCCAGTCGAACCAGCGCACCCTTTCCCCCGAAGAAATCATCCGGCGCATCCCCGAGCGTCACCCGGCCGCCATGCTCTTCCATGATGCGCTTGACGATTGCCAATCCCAGACCCGTGCCCTTGTCGCGGGTCGTCACATAAGGTTCCGTCAGCCGTGAACGGTTCTCCTTCGGCAGCCCGACGCCGTCGTCCACCACATCGACTTGGACGAGATCGTCGAGCTCGCGGATCGCCACGCGGATATGCCCCTTGCCACCGGGTTCGCCTTGCAGGCGAGCCTCGATCGCTTCCCCGGCATTCTTGACGAGATTGGTGACGGCCTGGGTGACGAGCCGCCGGTCGATCGCCACCAGCGGACCCTTTTCCGGCAGGTTTGTCGAAAATTCGATGTTGCTGGCGCTCACCCGCTGCAGCACCAGCGCCTGGCGCACCACCTCGCCAAGATCCTCGACCTCGAGCTGGGCCGCCGGCATGCGGGCAAAGGCGGAGAACTCGTCGACCATCCGTCCGATGTCGCCGACCTGGCGGATGATGGTCGACGTGCATTGCTCGAAGATCTGCGGATCGCTCTTGATCTCGGCCGAATATTTCCGCTTCAGCCGTTCCGCCGAGAGCTGGATCGGGGTGAGCGGGTTCTTGATCTCATGGGCAATGCGGCGGGCGATATCGGCCCAGGCCGAGTTGCGCTGGGCCGAGACGAGTTCGGTGATGTCGTCGAAGGTCACGACATAGCCGTGCTCGTCCTCGCTCGACCGCTCCGTCGTGACCCGCACGACGAAGTTCCGTTCCTGGCCGTCGACCCGCATGTTGACCTGGCCGACCGCCGTACCGGAAAGCTTGGCCATCGCCTGGCGCAGCACCCCGGCCATCGGCTCAACCGCGCTGTCGAAGGGTTGACCGGTCATGCGCTCGAGATTGATCCCGAGGAGCTGCGAGGCGCTCCGATTGGCAAGCGTGATCCGGGTCGCCGCATCGAGACCGATCACCCCGGCGCTCACCCCGGCGAGCACCGCCTCGGTGAAGCGGCGCCTGGCATCGAGCAGCAGATTGGCCGACATGAGGTCGTCATGCTGCGACTTGAGCTGGCTCGTCATGCTGTTGAAGGTGGAGGTCAGGAGCGCCAGGTCGCCCTTGCCGAGGGCCATGTCGACCTTGGCATCGAGATCGCCGTCGGAGACGCGGCGAGCCGCTGCGACAAGCCCCGCGATCGGATTGGCGAGCCGATTGGCAAACCACAGGCCAAGCCAGATGGCGGCCATGAGGAAAATGCAGGCAAGGCCGGCATAGAGCAGGGCGAAGGTGACCTGCAGACCGGCCCGCTGATTGAGCAGCCGATCATATTCGAGCTTCTCCTCGCGGGCTTTCTGCAGCTGCTCCACCACCGACGGATTGACCAGCCGGTACACATAGAGGAAGTGATTGGGGAAGTTTTCGAGCTTGATCAGCGCCCGGATGACGTTGCCGCCTTCGGCCGGCCCGATCAGCACGAGCTTGCCCTCCTTCGCCGATTCGAGATTTTCGGGATCCGGCGGGCGGAAGGTGATCTGCGGGTTTGCCGTGGCGCTCGCTTCGACCCGCTTGTGCGCCGCATCGATCACGAAAGCGCCTGACAGGCTGCGGAACGCCGCATGGGTGGCGAGGCGGCGGATGAAGGTCTGGCGGTCATTGTCGAAAAGATCGCGCTGCTGCGACAGATCTTGGGCGATGAACACGATGTCGGCCCGCGCCACCTCGCCCTGCTCGGCAATATAGGCCTCGGCCACGCTCTCGGCCCGGTTGACGATGTTGCGCGTCCGTTCCGAAAACCACGCATCGAGGCCGCGGTTGAGAGTGACCGTGGCGAACAATGCCACCACCAGCGCCGGCACCGCGGCAAACAGGCTGAGCAGCGCCACGATTCGCACATGAAGGCCCGAACCGGCAAGCTGCTGGCGCCGCGCCGACAAGAGGCCCCAGACCTGCCAGGAGATCAGCAGCGCCATCAGCGCCACCAGCACCCCGTTCACCCCCAGGAACAGGACCACGATCTCGCGTGACGGCTGCAGCGGCGTGAGGCCGGTCAGAATGACGAAGGTCGCCAGCCCGCTGAGAACCGACAAGAGGACGAGCGGCATGCCGAGGCGCGTCGGCCAGGACGCCTTGCCCGGGTCGATCGACTCGAGCAGGCGCCGCCGATCTTGGCGGATCGCCAGCTCCTCATTGTTCAGCGCGACTGACATACGCGACGACGTCCCCCTTGCCCCCAGCTGTTTAGCACCCGAATCGGCCATGCCGGCAACAAGCCCCGTCCGACCTCTGGCCGGCCGTCATACGCCTCGGGGCACAAAATTGAAAGAAGTGTTGCTGAAACTCAACAGAAAATGTGGTAATTCTGCGACATTGCTGCATTTTTCCACGCATGGCGGCTCACACTGTGGCGAGCTTGACGAGATCGCCCATGATCTGTCGCGCGCCTTTGAGCCGCTGCTCGGCCGTATCCCAGTCGCGCATGATCACGATCTTCATGTCCGGGCGGAGCTTGGCGCGCGACCCCTGGGCGGTAATCCACTGGACCAGAGCCTCCGGATTGGCAAACCGCCCGTCGCGCAGCCCGATCAGCGCTCCCTTCGGCCCGGCATCGATGCTTGACACATTGGCGGCCCGGCACATCAGCTTGATCGCCACCACCTCGAGCAGGTGCCGCACCTCCGCCGGGAGGCGACCGAACCGGTCCGCGAGCTCGGCGGCAAAACCGTCGAGATCGGCCTGGCTCGCGACATCGGCCAGCCGGCGATAGATGCCGAGCCGAACCTGCAGATCGGGGATGAAGCCCTCGGGGATCAGCACGGCGGTGCCGATATTGATCTGCGGCGACCAGCCGCCCTCCTCGAACACCTCCTTGTCGCCGCTGCGCAGGCTGGCCACCGCTTCCTCGAGCATCGACTGGTAGAGCTCGAACCCGACCTCCTTGATATGGCCGGACTGCTCCTCGCCGAGAAGATTGCCGGCACCGCGGATGTCGAGGTCGTGGCTCGCCAGCGAGAAGCCGGCGCCAAGCGAGTCGAGCGACTGCAGAACCTTGAGCCGCTTCTCGGCGGCCGTCGTCAGCGGTTTGTTCGGCGGCACCGTCAGCAGCGCATAGGCCCGCTGCTTCGCGCGACCCACCCGCCCGCGCAGCTGATAGAGCTGCGCCAGCCCGAACATGTCGGAGCGGTGGACGATGAGCGTGTTGGCGCTCGGAATGTCGAGCCCCGACTCGATGATCGTGGTGGCGAGAAGCGCGTCATATTTGCGCTCATAGAACGCCGTCATCACGTCGTCGAGCTCGGTTGCCGCGAGCCGGCCATGGGCCACGGCGAACTTCGCCTCCGGCACCTGCGTGGTGAGGAACTCCGCCATGTCCTTGAGATCGGCGATCCGCGGCACGACGAAAAAGCTCTGACCGCCGCGATAGAGTTCGCGCAGCAGGTGCTCGCGGATGATCACCGGGTCGAAGGGCGAGATGAAGGTCCGCACCGCCAGCCGGTCGAGCGGCGGCGTGGTGATGAGCGACAGCTCTCTCACTCCCGACAGCGCCAGCTGCAGGGTGCGCGGGATCGGCGTCGCCGTCAGCGTCAGCACATGCACATTGGCCCTGAGCTCCTTGAGCCGCTCCTTGTGCTTGACGCCGAAATGCTGCTCCTCGTCGATCACCAGGACGCCGAGGGCACGGAACTTGACGCCGCCGGTCAGCAGCGCATGCGTCCCGACCACGATGTCGACATCGCCCGACGCAAGCCCCGCCTTGGTTTCGGCGAGCTCCTTGCGCGGGGTCAGCCGCGAGGCATGGGCGATCTTGATCGGCAGGTCGCGGAAGCGCTCGCTGAAGGTGGCATAGTGCTGGCGGGCAAGCAGCGTCGTCGGCACCACCACCGCCACCTGCTTGCCGGCCATCGCCGCGACAAAGGCGGTGCGCAGCGCCACCTCGGTCTTGCCGAATCCGACATCGCCGCAGATCAGCCTGTCCATCGGCCGGCCGGACTGCAGATCCTCGAGCACCGCCTGGATCGCCGTGAGCTGATCCTCGGTCTCCTCGTAGGGAAAGCGGGCGCAGAACTCGTCATAGAGCCCGTCCGGCGGCGACAGCACCTCGCCGGGGCGCAGCTGCCGGGCCGCCGCGGTGCGGATCAGCTCGTCGGCGATCTGCCGCACCCGCTCCTTGAGCCTGGCCTTGCGAGCCTGCCAGGCGCCGCTGCCCAGCCGGTCGAGCTGAACCCCGGCCTCATCCGAGCCGAAGCGCGAGATCAGCTCGATGTTCTCGACCGGCAGGAACAGCCGATCCCCGCTGGCATAGGAGAGATGCAGGCAGTCATGTGGCGCGCCCTGGACGTCGATGACCTTGAGCCCTTCGAAGCGGCCGATCCCGTGCTCGACATGGACCACGAGATCGCCGGGGGTGAGGCTTTGCAGCTCGGCGATGAAGTCGGTTGCCTTGCGATGCCGCCGGGCCCGCCGCACCAGCCGGTCGCCGAGAATGTCCTGCTCGCCGATGATGGCGAAATCCTCGGTCTCGAACCCGCGTTCGAGACCGAGCACCACGAGGCACACCACATCGGGGGCCGCCGCCCTTGCCTCGGCAAAGTCGCGCACCACGGCAAGCGGCGTGACCTCATGGTCGCGCAGGATGGTCTCGAGCCGATCGCGTGCCCCCTCCGACCAGGCGGCGATCAGCACCCGCTTGCCGGCCTTGCGCAGCGCCTCGGTGTGAAGCTTCACCGCCTGATAGACATTGCGCCCCGCTTCCGCCCGCTCGGCGGCAAAGCTGCGCCCCTGTCGGCCGCCGACCGACATCACCGGAGTTGCCGCCGTTTGCGGCACCTCGAACGGCGTCAGCTGGAACAGCGGCCGCGACTGCACGCTGTCTGCAATGTCCTCGGCGGCGAGATGGAGCCGCTCCGGCGGCAACGGATTGTAGGGCGGAGCCCCGAAATTCTCCCGCGTCTTGGCCTCGATGCGGGCGCTGTAATACTCCTCGATCTCGGCCCGCCGCGACGTCAGCGCCTCCTCGGTGAGCTGGTCGAAGGAGAGCGGCGCCTCGGGCAGATAGTCGAACAGGGTCGCAAGGCTTTCGTAGAACAGCGGCAGCCAGTGTTCCATGCCCGGGTATCGCCGCCCTGCCGACACCGCCTCGTAGAGCGGATCGGCAAGCGAGGCGCCGGGGAAGGCCGCAGCATAGCCGGTGCGAAACCGCGCGATGGTTGCCTCGGTCAACATCACTTCATTGGCAGGATCGATGGTCAGGCCATGCAGCTGCCCGGTCGAGCGCTGCGACTCGGGATCGAAGGTGCGGATCGATTCCAGGATGTCGCCGAAGAAATCGAGGCGGACCGGCTGCGCCGCGCCTGGCGGGTAGAGGTCGACAATCCCGCCCCGGACCGCAAATTCGCCGGGATCGACCACCGTGCCCGAGCGCGCGAATCCGCTCTCCTGCAGGAAGGCGAGAAAGGCCTCCATCGGCACGCGATTGCCGGGCCGGGCCTTGAAGCTCGCGGCGGCAATCGTCGCCATCGGCGGCACCCGCTGGATGGCGGCATTGACGGTGCTGATCACCAGCCGGGGCCGCGAGGGCGCATCGTTCATGAGCTGCGCCAGCGTCGCGAGCCGCCTCGCCACCAGCCGCGACGCCGGCGACACCCGGTCATAAGGCAGGCAGTCCCAGGCCGGGAACTCCAGCACCTCGATGTCGGGAGCAAAGAAGGCGAGCGCGTCGGCGAGAATGGCGAGCCGCTGGTCGTCGCGCGCCAGATGCAGGATCGGCTTGGGGTGGGCCGCCCGGGCGAGCTCGGAAAGGATCAGCGCATCGAGCCCTTCCGGTACGCCCGCGATGACGGTTCGCAGCGGCTTGGACAGCGCCTTGGTGAGATCGACTGGCTTCATCGTCCGCCGGGCTGTACCCCGCGCTGCGGTCGGAACGCCAGCAACGCCGCCATCGTCGTCGTCATCCGCTCGCCTGGAACCGGCACGCTCCCGATAAGCCAGTCATGCAGATCGCTGTCGGCGCTGGCCACGATAGCCTCGAATTCCGCAAGCTCGCTCTCGTTCATGGCCGCAAGCCGCACTGTCGCGAAGCCGCCGAGGATGAGGTCGAGCTCGCGCAGGCCGCGATGCATCGCCCGCCAGAGGAGCCGCCGGCGGCGCAGTTCGGTCTCGCCCAGCTTGTCGTTCATGCGATCCGGCCGCTCCTTCTCGTTCGAGGCAGGGGAGCTCGAGAGGCGGCAACGCATAAAACACTGGATCGGCAAGTCAAGCCCGGTCATGAAGGGGCGACCATGCGCCCGAGCCTTCTCAATCCTCTTTTTGCCTCGGCAAGCGGCCTCAAGGGAATTGGCCCGAAATTCGACACCGCACTGGCCCGGCTGCTGCGCCCGACGGCCGCTCAAGGCGTAACCGCAAGATTGATCGATCTGCTGTTCCACCTGCCGACCGGCATCGTCGACCGTCGCCGCCGCTGCCGCATCGCCGAGCTCTCCGGAGAGGGCATGGCCACCATCGAGGTCACGGTCGGCCGCCACCGCCCGCAACCCCGCCGTGCGCCGCGCGCTCCCTACCGCATCGACTGCTTCGATCAGACCGGCACGCTCTCGCTCGTCTATTTCAATGCCCGTCCGGAACAGCTCCGCCGCCTCCTGCCCGAAGGCGAGAGCCGCTACGTTTCGGGGCGTGTCGAGTGGTACGGCGGCAGCCCCCAGATCGTGCATCCCGATCACGTCGTCACACTCGAAGCCTTCGAGCGGATGCCGCTTCTCGAGCCGCTCTATCCGCTGAGCGCCGGCGTCCCCGGCCGCGTCCTCGCCAAGGCCGTTTCCGGCGCCCTCGACCTGCTGCCTGATCTGGCCGAATGGCAGGACCCGGCCTGGCTTGCCGCCCGCGGCTGGCCCTCGCTGAAAGAGGCGCTGCGCGAGATCCACCGCCCGTCCGACCCCGACGCCACCGGGCCGTTGACGCCGGCCCGGCTGCGCCTTGCATATGACGAGCTCCTGGCCAACCAGCTGGCGCTGGCGCTGGTTCGCGCCCACATGCGGCGCAAGGGCGGCCGCGCCATCACCGGCAATGGCCAGCTCGCGCGGCGCATCCTCGCCTCCCTGCCCTATCGCCTGACCCGCTCGCAGGAGGTCGCCATCCGCGAGATCCTGGCCGGGCTCGGCGCGCCGCAGCGGATGATCCGCCTGCTCCAGGGCGATGTCGGGTCGGGCAAGACCGTTGTCGCCCTGCTTGCCATGGCGACCTGTGTCGAGGCGGGTTGCCAGGCCGCCTTGATGGTGCCGACCGACATTCTCGCGCGACAGCATTTCGAGGCGCTCACCCCCCTAGTCCGCGCGGCTGGCATTTCGATCGACCTCCTGACCGGACGCGACAAGGGACAGGCCCGCGAAGAGATCCTCGAGCGCCTGGCGTCGGGCGAGACCAGGATCGCCATCGGCACCCATGCCATGTTCCAGGAGAGCGTCGCCTTTCACGACCTCGGCCTTGCCGTCATCGACGAGCAGCACCGGTTTGGGGTGCACCAGCGGCTGGCGCTGCAGGCCAAGGCCGGGCAAGGCGCCAATCTGCTCGTCATGACGGCAACCCCGATCCCCCGCACCCTCGCCCTGACCCTTTATGGCGACATGGACGTGTCGCGGCTCACCGAGAAGCCCAAGGGGCGCCAGCCGGTCGAAACCCGCACCATGCCGCTCGAGCGCCTGGGCGAGGTGGTCGACCGCCTGGCCGCGGCGGTCGCCAAGGGTGGCCGCGCCTATTGGGTGTGCCCCCTGGTCGAAGAAAGCGAATCCGTCGACGAAGCCGCCGCCGTGGCGCGCCACGCCGCGCTGGCGACGCGCTTCGGCGGCCGCGTCGGTCTCGTCCACGGTCGCATGAAAGGCGACGACAAGGACGAGGTCATGCGCCGCTTCCAGTCGGGCGACATCGCCATCCTGGTCTCGACCACGGTCATCGAAGTCGGCGTCGATGTGCCCGATGCCACCATCATGATCATCGAGAACGCCGAGCGCTTCGGCCTGGCGCAGCTGCATCAGCTGCGCGGCCGGGTCGGCCGCGGCACCGGCCGCTCGTCCTGCGTGCTGATCTACAAGGGACCGCTGGGCGAAACCGCCAAGGCGCGGCTGTCGATCATGCGCGACACCGAGGATGGCTTTCGGATCGCCGAGGAGGATCTGCGCCTGCGCGGCTCGGGCGAGGTGCTGGGCACCCGCCAGGCCGGCATGCCGGCCTTCCGCCTTGCCGATCTTGCCTTGCATGGCGAGCTGCTGAGCGCGGCCCGCGACGACGTCGAGCTCCTGCTCACCCGCGATCCGGGGCTGGCCAGCCGGCGCGGCGAGGCGCTGCGCCAGCTGCTCTATCTGTTCGAGCGCGATGAAGCGATCCGGCTGCTGTCGGCCGGGTAGGCGCAAGCCCTACTGCCGGCTGCTCACCAAGCAGCTGGCGCCGCGCGCCTTCAGCCTGCCGCACAGATCCTGCGCATCCCGCTTGGTTTCGAGCCCCTGTACCTGCAGCCGGAAATAGATGCCCTTGGCGCCGAGATCGGCCCGCACCACCGCCGGCGCATGATTGGCCAGAAGACCCCCCGTCGATGCCTGCAGCTTCTTCCACGAGCTCCAGGCCGTCGTCTCGTCGCGCTGCGAGGACAGCTGCACCACCCACCCGGCCGATGCCGGAGCTCTCGCCGCCGGCGCTGCCACGGCCTGCGCCGTCCGCCTGACCGGGGCCGGCGCTGGCTCGGCGGCCGGTTTCGGCTCCCGTTTCGCCACTTGAGCTTTCTCCTCCGCCGCTGCTGGCGGCAGCGGCAGATCGCCGGCATCCAGAAGCTCGGGGCTCGGCGCCACCGCTTGCGGCTGCTCGACTTTCCGGACGATCAGGTTTGGGCCGTCAATGGCACCGGTCACGATCGGATGATTGCCTGACACGATCGGCCGGAATGCCGGCTCGGACGCGGCGTCATTGACGCTCGCATCGGCCACCGCCACGGTGCCGTCCAGCGCCGCGATCCTGTCGCGCGCCGCCGCGAAATCGGGCTTGAACGTCAGAGCCTCCAGATAGGCCCGCTTGGCATCCTCAGGGCGCTGCAGCGCCTCATAGGTGAGCCCCTCGCCGAAATAGAGGAGGTGCGGCGCCGGTGGATTGCGCGCCAGCGCCTTCTCGTAATCGGCAAGCGCAAACAGATACTGCCGGCTGAGCCGCAGCGCATTGGCCCGGCCATGGAAGGCTTCGGCAAAATTCGGGTCGAGGAACAGCGCGTTGGTGAAATCCTCGATCGCCATCGCCTGCGATTCCAGGTGTTGGTACGCGAGGCCGCGATTGTAAAGGATGATGGCGCGCGTCCGCGCCGACATCGCATCCACTCTGAGCGCTGCCGAATAGTCGTCGATCGCGTTCTGATAGCGTTCGTGCGCCTGATAGGCGAGCGCCCGATCGATCAACGTCTTGGCGAGCGCTTCCGGATCGAGTTGCCGCGACTCGATCGCCGCGGTGAGCGAGGGGACATCTTTGGCTGGTTCGGCGGCCGCCGCACCGTTGACCGCCGCTACCGCGGCAAGCGACACGGTACACACAGACGCAAATAACACTGACCGGACTCTCATGAGCGCCGATCATGCATCGTCAAGGTTAAGCCTTGGCTAATTCAAGGCAATACGCATTAGGCAGTACGGAAGAACACCGCTCACTGCCTATTGCCTATTGCCTATTGCCTACTGCCTAGGACTGCAGCTGCTGCTCGCTCTCCTGCTGGGCGAGCGCCCGACGCCGCTCGAAGAAGCCCACCGCCTGCACCGCCAGCTCGTAAAGACCGATCAGCGGGATGGCGAGAGCGATCTGGCTGATTGGGTCTGGCGGCGTCAGGATCGCGGCGACTGCGAACACCGCGACGATCGCGTATTTGCGCCCCGATCTGAGGGTTGCCGCGCTCACCACCCCGATCTGGCCGAGCAGCGTGAGGATGACCGGCAGCTGGAAGCAGACGCCGAATGCGAGGATCAGCATCATGACGAAGTCGAGATATTCGCTGACCTTGGGCAAAAGCTTGATTTCCGCCCGCTCGTGGCCGCCCAGCTGCTGAAAGCCGACGAAGAACCGGATGGCCACCGGCATGAGCAGGAAATAGACGGCAGCAGCGCCGAGAACGAAGAACACCGGCGTGGCGACCAGATACGGACGAAAGGCGTTGCGCTCGTTGCGGTACAAACCAGGCGCGACAAACCGATAAATCTGGATGGCGATCAGCGGAAAGGCGAGGAACAGCCCGCCGAACATGCCGATCTTGACCTCGGTGAAGAACTTCTCCGGCAGCGACGTATAGATGAGCTCGAGATTGTAGTCTTTTCCAAGCGCCCAGAAGAACGGCATCACCAGTGCATTGTAGATCTTGCCGGCAAAGATGAAGCTCACCGCAAAGGCTCCGACGAAACCGATCAGGCAATAGATCAGCCGCTGCCGCAGTTCGATGAGATGCTCGATCAGCGGCGCCTGGGTTGAGTCGATGTCCTCCTGCGTCATAGGGCTTTTTCAGGGGCTTTTTCGACCGGTTCGACTTTTTCGGCCGGCTCGGCCTTTTCGGCTGCTTCGGGTTGCGGCGGAACCTCGGGCGGTGGCGGTTCCGGGGCTGGCGGCAAGGCTGCGCCCTCGGCGACGGCCGGCGGCGCGGCTGGCACTTGTGACGCTGGCGGATGCGGCGGCGGCGCATGCGGATCGGCAGCTGGCGCGGTGTTCTCCAACGCCGATCGCAGATCGGCCGCAGCCTTGCGCATGTCCGCTTCGCCGAGATCGAACCGGGTTGCCTCGCGGATCTCGGATGTCACCTTGTCGACATCGGCTTCGCGCGCCACCTCGTCGAGGTGCCGCTGGAACTCCGCCGCCATGCGCCGCACCGACGCGGTGAACCGGCCGAGATGGCGCAGAAGCTTCGGCAGGTCCTTCGGGCCGACCACAAGCAGGGCGACCACTGCGATCACCAGGAGTTCCGTGTAACCCACTCCGAAATCGAACATAAACGGGCAGTCCCGTCAAAGTCGCAGGGCCGGCGGCCCCGCCGCCGCTTCACAGCCTGCCGCGAAATCAGCCCTGTGCCTCTCGTTTGGCTTCGGTCTTGAGAGGCGGCTGTGTGTCGTGGTCGATGGTGCGCACGGCACTGTCCTGCGGCTTGGCGTCCTCGTCCTGCAGGCCGCGCTTGAAGCTTTTGATGCCCTTCGCCACGTCGCCCATCATGTTGGAGATCTTATTGCTGCCGCCGAACAGGACCAGCACCACGACGAGCAGGATGAGCCAATGCCAAATCGAAAAAGTACCCATAATTCAACTCCTTCGATGCTGCCTTAGCCCTCGGGCAACCGGCAGGTGATCGTTTGGCCGCGCACTATGACAAAAAGGCGTCGGAGCCGCAACCAACACGAGCCTCCGGATTCCTGCTGCGGATCATCAGGAGATAAGCCTTCCCCGGCTCGATTTCAAATGCTCCGCGGCTCCTCCGGCATATCCTCCTCGGCCGGCTCGACCTCATCCTTTTCCAGTGCCGCTTCGGCCTCCTCGTCCGCGAGCGGATCCTCGTCGGCGGCAAGCTCGGACAAAGGCGCCGGCACCGGAATATCGAAGTCCGGCGGGAGGTTCGCATCGAGAAGCCCGGCACCCTTAAGCTCCAGCAGCCCCGGCAGATCGGTGATCGCGGCGAGGCCGAAATGCACGAGGAAGCTGTCGGTCGTGCCATAGGTCACCGGCCGCCCCGGCGAGCGCCGGCGGCCCCTCATCCGCACCCAGCCGATCTCCAGGAGCTGGTCGAGCGTCCCCCGCGACATGGCGACGCCCCGGATGTCCTCGACCTCGGCCCGCGTCACCGGCTGGTGATAGGCGATGATCGCCAGCGTCTCGAGCGCGGCCCGCGACAGCCGGCGCGCCTCGACCGTCTCGCGCCGCATCAGGTGGCTCAGATCCTCGGCGGTTCTGAACGCCCATTTGCCGGCGACCTGGACCAGATTGACGCCGCGCGACGCATAGGCCCGCTGCAGCTCCCCGAGCACGGCCGAAACATCGCTGCCCTCCGGCAGGGCCGCCGCCAGATCCTTGGCCGACAATGGCTCGGCGGCGGCAAACAGCAGCGCTTCGACGGTCCGAACAAGATGCCCGGGTTCCGGGACGCTGCGCAGCGGCGGCGGCCGCGCCTCGTGCAGACCCATCGTCTGCTCGCGCCGCTTGAGCCGCTCGATGATGTCGGCGAGCGCATTGCTGGCCGTCATGATCTCCGCCTCAGATAAATCGGGCCGAAAGCGCCCTGCTGGCGCAGCTCGACAGTGCCTTCACGTACCATCTCCAGCGTCGCGGTCAGGCTCGATGCCAGAACGGAGGAGCGCTTCTCCGGCTCGACCAGGTAGTCCGCGAGATAGGCATCGAAGCGGCCCCACTCCATGCTTCCGCCAAGCAACCGCTCCAGGATGCGGCGGGCCTCCGCCACCGCCATGACGGGCTGGCGCACCACGCGATAGCCGCGCGCTGCAATACCCTTCTGCCGCCGCTGCGCATAGGCCTTGAGCAGATCGATGAGATTGTCGGCATAGGCCGGCCGGCGCTCGATCACCAGCGGCTCGGGGGCGCCGCGCCCGAACACGTCGCGGCCGAGCCGGCTGCGCGCCATCAGCATGTTCGAGGCTTCGCGCATCGCTTGGAGCCGCTGCAGCCGGAATGCCAGGCGCGCCGCCAGGTCCTCCGGCGCCGGCTCGTCATCGGCATAGGGCGGCGGCAGCAGCAGCCGCGATTTCAGATAGGCGAGCCATGCCGCCATCACCAGATAGTCTGCGGCGAGCTCGAGTCGCAGCTGGCGGGCCGCGGCGATGAATGCGAGATATTGCTCGGCCAGCGCCAGGATGGAGATTCGCTTCAGATCGACCTTCTGGCCGCGCGCCAGCTCGAGCAGGAGGTCGAGCGGTCCCTCGAATCCTCCAACATCGACGATCAGCGCTTCCTCGGAACCCGCTTCGACCAACGGCTCGCGCCGCAATGGGCCGTCGCCATCCGGCCAGCCGGTTCCGACATCGCTCATGCCGGTTCGCTCATCAGCTGGTTCAACCTGGCAAGCGCCTCGGCGCGATCGAAGGGCAGCGGCGGCCGCCTGCTGCGCCGGACCCGGTCGGCACGCTGCAGCGCCTGGCCGGCAAGCTCGCCGGAAGCCTGCGCCACCGCGACCATCTCGGGGAATTTTCCATTGCAGTGGAGCAGCATGTCGCAACCCGCTTCGAGGGAGCGCCGGGCCCGGTCACCAAGGCTGCCGGACAGCGCCCGCATGGACAGATCATCGGTCATGAGCAGCCCGTCAAAGCCCAAATCATTGCGCACCATCTCCAGCACCCGGCGGGACAGCGTGGCCGGATTCTTTGCATCCATGCTTGGATAGACGATATGGGCCGTCATGGCCATCGTCGCGCTGGCGTGAGCTGCAAAGGGCACGAAGTCGCTGGCCCGGAGTTCGGGCAGCGAGGCCTCGACCACCGGCAGCTCGTCATGGCTGTCGCTTGTCGCGCGCCCATGGCCGGGAATGTGCTTGATCACCGGGAGGACGCCCCCATCCATCAGGCCGGCAATGGCCGCCTGACCGAGGATCGCAACGCTTTCGGGCGAATCGTCATAGGCGCGATCGCCGATGACGGGATGGCTCCCGGGCTGCGGCACGTCCAGCACCGGCAGGCAGTCGACGGTGATGCCAAGCCCATGAAGATCATCGGCGATCAGCCGCGCCGTCTGGCGGAGCGCCTTGAGAGCGGCAACCTTGTCGCTCTGATAGAGCGCACCGAAGCTTCGCGCCGGCGGATAGGACGGCCATGAGGGTGGCCCAAGCCGCTGCACCCGGCCGCCTTCCTGATCGATCAGGACCGGCGCATCGTCATCGCCGACAGCGTCGCGAAACGACCCGACCAGTTCCTGCACCTGCTGCGCGCTCGCGATGTTCCGCTGGAACAGAATCAAGCCCCACGGCCGCACGTCTGTGAAGAAGGCGCGCTCGTCGGGCGTGAGCATGGTGGCGGCGCAGCCGCAGATGAAGGCGCTGCTCATGGGAGCCCAATTGGCGAAGGAGAACCTACTGTCGACGTACCAGGCAATCCTTTTCGCCGGCCGCGATGAGCGAGTTGCACAGCCGCGAGGCTTGGTCCTTGCTGCCGAGCGGGCCGACGCCGAGCCGGTAGAAGGTGCCGCTGGCACCGAGATCGGCCCTTTGAATGCGCTGCTGCAAAGCGCCGACCAGCTGCGGATGGCGCGACTGCAGCCGGCGGAACTCGCCTGCCGCCTCGGCCTCCGAACGGAACGAGGCAAGCTGGACCACATAGCCCGTGCCTCCCGTGACGGCCGGTGCGGTCGCCGGAATCAGGGCCGCCTGCTGTTGCGGCCGTGCCGCGGGTGCGGGCGGCGGCGTGATGCGCGCCGGCGATGGTTGCTGCACGCGTGCAGCCGGTGCTGGTGCGTGCACGGCCTGAGCCGGTGGTGGCGCGAAGACCTGCTGCCCCGTGAAGGATGCCGGCGGCGGTGCCGCGGGCGGCAGCGCTCCCGAAGGTGGCTCGGCCATGGCCAGCTGCTGCGGCGGCGGCGCCGGGACGCTGGAGCGACCGGACAGCGGCGTGCGCAACCCGTCCAGCGGATCGACATCGCGTCCGGTCCGCTGCGGCCGCTGCCCCGCATTCGCCGCCTGCTGCGCCTGGCGCTGGAACTGATCGAAATAGGCCGGCTGATTGCCGCCCTGCGGCGCTGCCGCCTGCCCCGAATAGGCGCTGCCGGCCGGCGAGACCGGCTGTCCCGACTGGCCAAGGCGCGCCGGCGCCCCGAGCGAGGCGGGCTGGCCGGCCACTGCGCCGGGTGGTGGTGGCAGCGTGTCGACGATGGTCTCGCTCTCGGCTGCCTCATTCTGCGCCGGGGGCACGGGCGTCCCTGCCTTGGCGGCGCGCGGCGTCTTCGTTTTCGCGGTGGCCGATGGCGCGGCGCCTTGCGCAACGGCGCCGACGCTGCCCTGGCTGCTCGTGCCGGTCTCGGAGTTCGTGCCCTTGGCCGCGGCGGGAGCACCATCGGCGGCCGTCTTGGCGGACTCCGGCTGCGGGCGGCTGGCCACCGGCTTGACGAGATCCGGCTCCGGATTGCCCTCGCTTTGCTCCGAGGTCGGCTCGATCAGCGTGTCGTCGCCCCTCGCCGATGCATCGGGTTGCGGCTCTGGCGGGCTCGTCATGGCCTCGGCGCCGTCGGCCGGGGCTGGCGGCTCGTTGCTTCCCTGCACGCCGGGTGGCGGCGGCAGCGGCAGCGGCTCCGGAGCGGTGCTGTCATGGCCGTGCGACTGGGCCGGCGTGCCGGAGTCGGACCCCGGTTCGGGCAGCGGCGCACCGCCCCCGCCGGTAGTGGTCTGGCCGGAATCCTGACCGTCCCCGCTACGCGGCGGCGCCACCGGCTGCTCTTCGGTCGGAACCAGCTTGTTCTGCTCGACCGCTTCCTCGCCGAGGATCCGGTCATAGATCTGCTTGCGGCCCTGCATTGGCTGCGGCGCGCTGCTGGCCGGCGCCGGTCCGGGCGCCGCGGTGGCCGTGTCGACCTGCGGCTCCGGGGTTGCCTTGGCCGGCCCCTCGGAGGGGGCGATCACCGGAATGTCGTGATTCGCGGCAGACGACGATGACGGCAGGTTGAAATTCTGGGTATAGAAGAAGATCAGTACGCCGACGATCACCGCCAGCGCCAGCAATGCCAGGAGCAGGATCAGCGGCCCGCTGCGGCTCCGCGGCTCCTCCTCGACATAGTCCTCGTCATATTCGCGATAGGCATTGTTGTAGTCGGCGACCTGCGCCCGCTGTTGGCGCCCGCCGGACGAGCGATCGGAACGCCGATCGGTTTCGTAGAGGTCATCCTGCTCCTGCTCCTCCGGCCCGCTCACGCGCGGTCGCACCGCCGGCGTGCGTGGCGCCACCGGCACCGGCACCGGCCGGCGAGCGCGCGCCTGATCGGCATAGACGTCCTCGGCGGCGTTGCCATAGGCAAGCTCGGGCTGCCCGGCATAGCTCTCGGCCCGTTGCGGCACCGGCGCCCGCGCCGGCGCCGAGCGGGCAGCGGTCTCGGCACCGTTCCATGCTTCCTGACCATAGGCGACGGCCGCATAGGGCGCCTGTGCCTGCTGCTGTGCCGCCGCCTGACCCTGCTGCGGTGGCCGCGCATAGGCCGGCGCCGCCATCCGCTGCGGCTGATAGGGCTGCTGGCCATAGGGATAACCCGGACTGCGCGGCGGCGCAGAGGGCGACGGCCCCGGCGCAGCCTGGAACGGCGGCTGCCAGCCTTGCTGGCCGCCATTCTGTGCCGGCGGGCGTTGCGGCGCCTTCGGTGCGGCGGCCGCGGGGGCGGGCGCCGGCTTGGCGTCGCCGGCAAGCTCGTCCGGAGCGAAGCTGAAGCGCGGCGGCGCGGGAGCGGTCTCCGGCACCTTCGC
>DATAOT010000171.1:0-17132 GCA_036265615.1 Aestuariivirgaceae bacterium | reverse complement strand
CCGCAACAATGAGCCCCGCGGCGAACCGAGCGGGCATCTGCCCGCAACCGCTTTCGTGCATTTCCTGCAAAACCACGATCAGATCGGCAACCGCGCCTTGGGCGAGCGTTTGACCGAGCTCGTGCCGCCGCGGGTCGTCGACGCTTTGACCGCGATACTCTTGCTGTCGCCCCAGATTCCGCTCTTGTTCATGGGCGAGGAATGGGGCGAGCGCACCCCCTTTGCCTTCTTTTGCGATTTCCATGGGGAGCTCGCGACCGCGGTCAGGGAGGGCCGCCGGCGCGAATTTTCCCACTGGTCCAGCTTCAAGAACGCGCAGAACCGCGAGCTCATCCCCGATCCCAACGCGCTCTCGACCTTTCTCGATTCCAAGCTCGAATGGAATGCTGCGGAAAGCGAGGACGGCGAGGCGCGCCTTGCATTCGTTTCACGGCTGCTCGCGATCCGCCGGCAGGAAATCATGCCGCGCCTCGCCCGCATGCAGGGCGGCGCCGGTAGGGTCGACATGGTCGCGGCTGGTCTTTTCGTGATCTCCTGGAAATTGGGCGATGGATCGACCCTGCGCGTCTTCGCCAATCTCGTCGATCGCGCCTCGAGCATCCCGCCGTCGATCAGGCTCGACGAGGCGTCCCGGTTGCTGTTCGAGAGCGTCACCGGGGCCGATGATCTCCTCAAGACTGGAGCGCTTCCCGAATGGTCCGTGGTGTTCCGCCTCACGCCGCTGGAAGCGTCATGAGCGAGGCCCTGGACCAGCTTGCCCGTGCCTATGGCATCCTTCTCGACTATGTCAGCGAGACCGGCGAGACGCGCGCCATCTCGGATGAGACCAAGCGCGGCCTGTTGGCGGCCATGGGCGTAGCCGCCACGACCGAGGAGGACATTGCGAGCGCTTTGCGGCAGGCGCCGCCGCCCGCCCCGCCATCGCAGCCGCTCGCCCGCTGCTATGTCCCGCCCTGGCTCGAGCATGAGCGGGTCTGGGGAATAAGCTGCCAGCTCTACAGCCTGCGTTCGGCACGCAATCTCGGCATCGGCGACTTCGCCGATCTCGCGACGCTGGCCGAGATCGCCGCGAGCGCCGGCGCCGACTTCATCGGACTCAATCCGCTGCACGCGCTCTTTACCGCCGATGCCGGCCGGTTCAGTCCCTATTCGCCGTCCGATCGGCGCATGCTCAACTGGGCCTATATCGCCATCGACCGGATCGCCGGCAGCGAAGCCGCGCTCGCACGACTGAAGCCCGAGGCGCTGGCATCTCTGCGCATGCCCGGCACCATCGACTATCCGCAGGTCTACGCCCTGAAGCTCGACCTGCTCAAACGGCTGTTTCGTTCTGCGACGCAGGATCAGGCCGAATTTCGCCAGTGGCGCGAAAACGCCGGCCAGGTTCTGCAGCAATTCGCCCTGTTCGAGGCCCTCTCGGAATGGCTGGTTTCCCAGGGGCGTTCCGCTGGCTGGTCGGGATGGCCCGCAGCCTGTCAGGATCCCGCGAGCGCGACGGTTGCCGACTTTGCCGATGACCATGCCGAGGACATCACCTTCCACTGCTGGCTGCAATGGCTGGCCCACGAGCAGCTGGCGGCGACCCAGCGCCACGCCAGAGCCTCGGGCATGCGCATCGGTCTCTATCTCGACCTCGCCGTGGGCTCGGCGCCCGATGGCGCGGCAACCTGGATGGACCGCACCCTCGTCGTGCCCGGAGCACGGATCGGCTCGCCGCCCGATCCCCTGAACGATCACGGGCAGGATTGGGGGCTCGCCCCGATTGCGCCTGCAACGCTCGTCGCCCGCAACATGGCCCCGCTCGATGACATCGTCGCCCCGTTGATGGCTCACACCGGTGCCATTCGCATCGATCACGTGATGGCGCTGCAGCGCCTCTTCTGGATTCCGGGCGGCGTCGATGCCCGCGGCGGCGGCTATGTCGGCTATCCGCTCGACCGAATGATCGAGGTTCTCGCCACTGCCTCCCATCGCTCCCGCTGTATGGTCATTGGCGAGGATCTCGGTACTGTTCCCTTCGGCTTCCGCGACGCGATGCGAGACGCGGCCATCCAGAGCTACCGGGTCTTGTGGTTCGAGCGCGACGGCGAACACTTCCTACCGCCCTTCCGTTGGCCTGCCGAGGCAATGGCCTGCATTTCGACCCATGACCTCCCGACTCTCGCCGGCTGGTGGGCGGGAAGCGACATCGCGCTGCGCAATGAGCTCGGCAAGGTGGCGGCGGAACGGCTCGGGCCGATGCAGCAAGCGCGCGCGCATGACCGGCGACTGCTGCTCGATCTCCTGGCGCACCATGGCGGATTGACCCCGGGCTCCTACGAGGTCGATCCGCCCGGCGCCATCGCCCCCGAGGTCGTGACGGCGACTCACCGGCTCCTGGCCCGCACGCCCTCGCGGTTGGTGGTGGCGCAGATCGAGGACCTGATCGGCGTCGCCGAGCAGATCAATCTCCCCGGCACCGTCTACGAGTACCCGAATTGGCGTCGCAAGCTGCCGCTCACCCTGGAGCAAATCGCCGAGGAACCGCTGTTTCTCGGCGTGACTGCGGCATTGCGTGAAGAGCGCCCTCGAGCATGACGGCGCCGGTTGCAACCTACCGGCTGCAGTTCCGGTCGGGAATGGATTTCGGACGCGCCGCCGAGCTCGTCGCCTATCTGAAGGCGCTCGGTGTCAGTCATCTTTATGCATCGCCGATCTTCCAGGCGACGCCTGGATCGGCCCACGGCTATGACGTAACCGACTATGGCGCGCTCGACAGCGCGCTTGGCGGCGCGGAGGGTTTTGCCCGGCTCGCGGCGGCTTTGCGGCAGCACGGCATCAAGCTCATTCTCGACATCGTTCCCAATCACATGGGGGCAAGTCCGGACAACAGCTGGTGGCGCCATGTCCTGGAATGGGGGCGTGACAGCGCCTATGCCGATTATTTCGACATCGACTGGGCGGCGCCCAAGCTGCTCGTGCCGGCGCTGGCCAGTTCCTATGGTCAGGCACTGACCGAGGGCCGGTTCTCGCTGGCCTTCGATGCCGAGACGGGAAGCTGCGCGTTCAAATATGGCGAGCTGCTCCTGCCGCTTGCCCCGCCCAGCTATGCTCAGATCATCGGCCGGCTCGATCCATCGAGCTTCGGGGCGCTGGCGCGGCGCTTTGCCGGCGCGGCCCAGGAGGACTCGGCCCAGCTCAAGAGCGATCTTGCGACACTGACCGAGGATCGGGCGGTGCGCTTGGCAATCACCGACGCGATCGCGGCGATTGCCGCCGATCGCGAGGCCATTCATGCGCTGCATGAACACCAGGTCTGGCGGCTGGTTCACTGGCGGGCGGCACGCGAACAGCTGACCTATCGCCGTTTTTTCGAGATCGCCGATCTGGTCGGCGTCAGGGTCGAGCGCCAGAAGGTGTTCGAGGACGTCCACGGCCTGGTCCTTGCGCTTGTTGCCGCTGGCGATGTCGACGGCTTGCGGATCGATCATGTCGACGGCCTGGCCGATCCGCGGCACTACCTCGAGCAGCTCCAGGCGACAGCGGCAAGCGATTCGGCACTTTATGTCGTCGTCGAGAAGATTCTCGGGCCTGGCGAGCAGCTCCCTCCGGAATGGCCGGCCGCCGGCACCACCGGCTATGAGTTCATCGCGGCTTTGGCCAGCCTGTTCACCGACCGGCAGGGTCTCGCCGAGCTCAACGACCATTGGGAGCAATTTGCCGGTCCGGCCGATTTCCGCCTCGAGATCACCCGTGCCAAGCGCGACATGTTGCTGCGCAATCTCGCCGGCGAGCTTGACATCCTCAAGGACCTGGCGCTCGCGGTTGCCAATCGTGATCCCATGACGCGGGACTTCGGCGCCGACACGATGCGGCGCGCGCTGGTCGAGTTTGCGGCTGCCCTGTCGATCTACCGCACCTATGTCAATGTCGATGGACCCTCGCCCGAGGACGAGGCGGTGATCGCCGCGGCCGTATCGGGAGCCAAGGCATCCCGCGAGGTCGATGACGACGAGGCGGTGGACTTCGTCGGCCGTCTCATGCGTCTGGATTTCGTGAGCCCCGAGGATCAGGCCGCCGCTCTCCTCTTCGTGACGCGGTTCCAGCAAACGACCGGCGCGGTAATGGCCAAGGCCGTCGAGGACACTGTCTTCTACCGGCTGAACCGCCTGATCGCGCTGAACGAGGTTGGCGGCGATCCCGATCCCGGCCAGCTGGGAGCGGAGAGTTTCCACTCGATGATGTCCGCCCGCCGGACGAACCAACCCTACGGGCTCAATACCACGGCAACCCATGATACCAAGCGCGGCGAGGACTCGCGGGCCCGGCTCTACGCCCTGAGCGAGATGGCGGCCGAATGGGGCGACGCAGTGGCGCGGTGGCATGGCATGCTAGCCCCGGCCGTCGTCGAGCTGCCGGAAGGCCTCGCCCCCGAACCCCAGATCGAATGGCTGTTCTACCAGGCCGCGGCCGGCGCTTGGCCGGTCGATCTCGACCTCTCCGACCACGCCGGCCTTGCGGCGTTTCGGGATCGCCTCGTCGCATTCATGGAAAAGGCGGTTCGCGAAGCCAAGCTGCGCACCACCTGGATCGCGCCGCAGCAGGCCTATGAACAGGCTGTCCGCAGCTTCGTGGAAACCGCTCTCGACCCCGCCCGAAACGGCGAATTCCTTGGCGATTTCGCCAGCACGATCAAGCCGCTGACGGTTGCCGGGGCGCTCGCCAGCCTGTCCCAGACCCTCGTCAAGCTTGCCGCACCGGGAATACCTGATATTTACCAGGGCTCGGAAGTTTTTGACTTGAGCTTCGTCGATCCGGACAATCGACGACCGGTGGATTTCGGTACACGAGCGGTAATGGTGGATTCCCTCGAAAATGGGCATCTCGGCGCGGTCGTCGAGGGATGGCGGACTGGTGCCATGAAGCTCCATGTCGTCAAGCGAGGCCTGGCAATGCGCCGGCATGCGCCCGCGCTCCTCGCCGAGGGGGATTACCTTCCTTTGGTTGTCGAGGGGCCGGAGGAAGCGAGCGTCATCGCCTTCTCTCGCCGACTTGGAGAGAGCTGGGCCGCAGCCGTTGCCCCCTGCCGGCCCTTGCGGCTGACCGCCGGCAGCGACCGGCCGGAAGTTCCGCCCGCCAATTGGCGTGACAGTGCGGTCGTTCTGCCCACGCTTGCGGCCGGGTCGTTCGTCAATGTTTTGACCGGCGAGACTCTCGGTCCCGGCGGGCGTGTTCCGCTCGCCTCCCTGCTTCACAAGTTTCCGGTGGCGCTCATCGCGGCGGTTGCGCCATGACCAGCGACCCGCGTCTCGCCACCCGACCGGGCCTGAAGCAGGCGATCATCGACCGCCTGACGCTCGGCCTCGGCATTCTGCCCGCGAATGCCAAGCCCGAGGACTGGCTTTCGGCCACGAGCCAGGTGCTGCGCGAGGTGCTGATGCTGCGCTGGCACGAGACCAATGCGCTCGCCAGACGGCAGCGGCTCAAGCATGTCGCCTATATGTCGATGGAGTTCCTCATCGCGCGGAATCTCGCATCGGCGTTGGCAGCAACCGGGCTCGAAGGGGAATGCCGGGCAGCCCTTGCCTCACTCGGTGTCGATCTCGACGATGTCATGCGCCTTGAGCAGGACCCGGCCCTGGGCAATGGCGGGCTCGGACGCCTCGCCGCCTGCTTTCTCGATTCCATGGCATCGCTCGGTGTGCCCGCAACCGGCTACGGCATCCGCTTTGCCTATGGCATGTTCAAGCAGGAGCTCCGGTCCGGTTGGCAGATCGAGCAGCCGGAGGACTGGTCGCGCGAAGCCAAGGTATGGGAGGTGGTGCGCCCTTCCCGACAATATCGGATCAGGTTTGGCGGCAAGGTGCATCATCGCGGCTATCGCGCCCATTGGGTCGATACCGAGGACCTGTTCGCCATAGCCCATGACCTGCTCATCGCCGGCCAGGGCCAGCTCACCGTCAACACGCTGCGCCTGTGGGATACGCAGGCACTGCATCCTTTCGACCTCGCTGCCTTCAATGCCGGCCGCTATCTCGACGCCTCGGCCGAACGGCTCCGGGCGGAGACATTGACCCGGATCCTCTACCCCGATGACTCGACGCAAGAGGGCCGCGAGCTCCGGCTCAGGCAGGAGCACTTCTTCGTCTCTGCATCGCTGCAGGACATCGTTCACGACCTGATCGCCGGCAACGAGAATCTGAACGACATGCCGGAGCGCGTCGCCATCCACCTCAACGACACCCATCCGGCGCTGGCTCCGGCGGAGCTGATGCGGCTGCTCGTCGATGAGCACGGGATCGAGTGGGACGACGCGTGGCGGATCACCCAGCAGACCTTCACCTACACCAACCACACCCTCATGCCGGAGGCTCTCGAAGTATGGGCATGCGACACGCTGCAGCGCATCGTGCCGCGCCATTTGGAGATCATCGAGGAGATCGACCGGCGTTTCGTGGCCGATCTGCGCCGCAACCGACAGGCCGACGAGAGGTTCCTCGACCGCACCCGGATCGTCGAGCGCAATTTCATGCCGCGGGTCAATATGGGCCGGCTGTCGGTCGTGGCCAGTCACAAGGTCAACGGCGTGTCGGAACTGCACAGTGCGCTCCTCGCCGACAAGCTGTTCCCCGACTACGCCGCCCTGTGGCCCGAACGTTTCGAGAATGTCACCAACGGCATTTCGCCGCGGCTGTGGCTGATGCAGGCCAACCCGCGTCTTGCATCCCTCATTGATGACGCCATCGGCCAGAGCTGGCGCGGCAATATCGACGAGATCGCCGATCTCAAGGTTTTCGCCGACGATGCGGGATTTCGCGACCGCTTCCTGGCGGTGAAGCGGGCCAACAAGGAGCGGCTGGCGCGGCTGGTCGAGCGCCGCACCGGCATCAGCGTCGACCCCTCGAGCATGTTTGACGTGCAGGTCAAGCGGATCCATGAATATAAGCGGCAATTGCTGAACATCCTTGGCGTCATCGCGCGCTGGAACGCGCTGCGCGATGATCCCCATCGCGGCTACGCGCCGCGCACGGTCATAATGGCCGGCAAGGCCGCAAGCGCTTATCAATTCGCCAAGCTCATCATCAAATTGGCATGCGACGTGGCGGCCCGGATCAATGCCGATCCGGCGACCAGCCGATATCTCAAATTCGTGTTCCTGCCGAATTACAACGTTTCGCTCGCCGAGATTCTGATGCCGGCGGCGGACCTGTCGCAGCAGATCTCGCTGGCCGGAACCGAGGCGTCGGGCACCGGAAACATGAAGCTTGCCCTCAATGGCGCGCTCACTGTCGGCACCTATGACGGAGCCAATATCGAGATTGCCGCGGCTGTCGGAAACCAGGACCTGTTCATCTTCGGGCTGACCGTCGAGGAGGTGCAGGAGCTGCGCCGCCAGGGCTACGTACCCTATGAATATTATCTTCAGCACGAGCCGATCCGGCGAGCCCTGGACCAGATCACGATCGGTGAATTCTCGCCCGACGATCCGGGGCGTTTCCGGCCTATTGTCGATTCACTGCTACGCGGTGGCGATCACTACATGGTGCTCGCCGACTTTCCGGCCTACCGGACAGCCCAGATCCGCGCCGACCAGCTGTGGCTCGAACCCACGGTATGGGCGCAGAAAGCGGTGCGCAATGTCGCCGGAATGTCGAGGTTTTCCGCCGATCGCGCCATCCGCGAATATGCCGACCGGATCTGGAAGGCCGATATGATTTGAAGAATTTGGCGGACGTGAGTGGCGGACCGCCTGCTCGCTCCCTAAATTCCCGGCACTGGAGCTTCGCATGTCCGATCGCTTTACGCGCATCCTGCTGGTCGTGCTCGTCGCATTGATAGGCCTCTATGTCGCCGAGCCGTTTTTCGACCGGCTGTTGTTCACCCGCGGCGAGCCGAGGGTCATCACCCCGCGCGGCGAACTTGCCCCGGCCGAGCAGACGACCGTCACCCTGTTCCAGACCGTCGCCCCCTCCGTGGTTCAGGTGGTTGCCGGCAGCCGCAGCGGCCAGGGCGGCACCGGAACCGGTTTCATCTGGGACCAGGCGGGACATATCGTTACCAACAATCACGTGGTTCAGGGCGCCAACCGCATTGCCGTCCGCATGGCGAGCGGTGACGTCTACCGCGCCGAGCTGATCGGTCGGGCGCCCAATTACGATCTTGCGGTGTTGCGTGTCGGCGCCGGCTCGCGGCTGCCGCCGCCGATTGCCCTGGGCAATTCCGATGACCTCAAAGTGGGGCAATGGGCCTTTGCCATCGGCAACCCGTTCGGGCTCGACCAGACCCTGACCACCGGGATCATCAGTGCTCTCAATCGCCGTTTGCCGACCGCGGAGGGCCGCGAGCTTGCCGACGTCATTCAGACGGATGCCGCGATCAATCCGGGCAATTCCGGTGGCCCATTGCTCGACTCGGCCGGCCGTTTGATCGGAGTGACCACGGCGATCTTCTCGCCGTCCGGCGCCAATGCCGGCATCGGCTTCGCCATCCCGAGCAAGGTCGTGAACCGCATCGTTCCCGAGCTCATCGCCAAGGGCCGGGTCCCCACCCCGGGTATCGGCATCGTGGCCGGGGACGAGGATCTCGCCACCCGCGCCGGCGTGCACGGGCTGATTGTCGGCGAGGTCGTGCCGGGCTCGCCGGCCGAGCGCGCCGGTCTCCGCGGCATCGACGAGCAGGCGGGACATCTGGGGGACGTCATCGTCGGCGTCAACGAGCGGCCCGTCGCCCGGCTTTCGGACTTCACCGACGCGCTCGAGAAGACCAAGATCGGCGATACCGTGTCGCTCAAGGTTCAGCGCAATTCGGGCACCGTCGACCTGGCGGTGCAGGTGATCGACATCGGCGAGAAAAACAGCGGCGAGTAGCCTTTCCAGGATCCATCAGGCCGCGATGCCGTTCACGCAGCCTCGCTTGGAAAATGCTGAAACAGCCAGGTCTCGGTGAGCGCCCGGCCGCGCGGATCCTTGAGATAGGCTCGCAGCTCAACAGGCTGGACACCCGTGGACTTGAGGTCGAAGACCAGCCGCCACTTCGGCGTGCCGTTGACCCTGAGCGCATAGGGGTCGGCCACGATGCCGCGCGAAGCCTCGATCACCGGGATGAGGCCGTCGGCACTCTCGAACTTCTCGATGCCTCCGCCTGCGAAATCGATGGCGTACTTCGTGAAGCCGATCTTGGCTTTCTCGCCCGGCCGGCCACCGCGGCCGCGGCGCGTCGCGACGACCTGGGCGGCGCTCGGAGGATGGGGCTCCTCGGCGGTCCAGTAGATCCGATAGGAAAAGGTGAGGGCGCTGCCGGCGCGAGCCGGCTCGGCCGGCACCCAATAGACGACGATATTGTCGTGGATCTCGACATCGGTCGGAATTTCGACGAGCTGCACCGCCCCCCGCCCCCAGTCGCCGAGCGGCTCGATCCACACCGACGGACGGCGGTTGTAGAACACGCCGTCATCCTCATAGCTGTCGAACTGACGATCACGCTGAAGCAGGCCGAAGCCCTTGGGCGAGCGGTCGAAGAAGGTCGAGGTCATCACGCGCGGCGGATTGTTGAGCGGGCGCCACAACCGCTCGCCCGCGCCGGTCGCAATGGCCAGGCCGTCCGAATCGTGGATCTCGGGCCGCCAATCCGGCGCATTCGCCCGGTTCGTCTCGGAGAACCAATACATGCTGGTCAGCGGTGCGATGCCGAGCCGGGCCACAGAGCGGCGCAGGAAAAGCCGCGCCTCGACATCGCCCCACACCCCCTTGCCGTCGTGCCAGATGAACCGGTAGGCGCCGGTGAGACTGGCACTCTGCAGGAGCGCGAAAACCGTGATCGCGTCGCGGCCGGGTTCGAGATAGAAATGCGAAAAGCGCGGAAACTCCTCTGGCGTCGGCAAAGCCGTGTCGACCGCCAGCCCTCGGGCCGAAAGACCGTATTGCTGCAGCTCCCCGGCCGAGCGGAAATAGCTGGCGCCGAGATAGGCGAGCCAGTCGCCATGAAGGTCGGGGTTCATGACGCGGAAACCCGCGAAGCCAAGATCGTCAGGAAGGTTCCGTGCAAAGGCGGCCTTGGGGCCGAAGGTGAAGAGATCGGGCGAGTAGACGATCTCGCGAGCCTGCCCGTTCTCGACCACCGCGACATGGACCGGCTCCTGGAAGAACTTGCCGGGATGGAACAGCCTGATGGGAAACGGCTGCCCCTGAAAAAGGGTGCGGTCGGGCCGATAGCTGATCTCGATATGCTGCTCGAAATCGATGCGCTCGAGAAGCGCCTGGGCCCGCGGCGGCTCGGCCACGTAAGGGACGGAAGCACGCTTCTTTGCCTCGGCCGTCAACAGGTCGAAATTGAAGGGCTGCGGATCGCGCATCCGCACGCCTGCAAACGGCGTCGCAGCAAGCCCTGCCTTGCCGCGCAAGCCAGCGCGAAAAGCAAGAGACAGGGCGGCCAAGGTTGCGGCTCGGCGGGTGAGTGTGATGGACATCGGTCTATGGTGAATAGTGAGTGGTGAGGGTAGTGAGTAGTGAGTAGTGAGTAGTGAGTAGCAAAAGTGTGTGGGAAGCGCTTGGTACAGCTACTCACTACTCACTACTGACTATTCGCTTAATCATTGTCCTTCGGTACATCGGCCTGTTCGAGGTCGACCGAGGGCGGCGGCGCCTCCTGGGGTGGCTTCGCGGCATTGGGATCACGGCAGCCGGTGAGCCACACGTCATAGACGGGATGCTCGACCGCATTCAAGCCGGGACTTTCGGCGAGCATCCAACCGGAAAAAATTCGTTTGGAGGACGATTGCTGCAGTTCGTCGACCTCCACGAAGGACGTGGTCTTCGGTTCCTCGGTGACGGGACGGGAGTAGCAGACGCGCGGGCGTATGAGGAGATTGCCGAAGCGGCCCTCCTTGTTGATCGGAATCTGGAAGCTCCTGATCTTGCCCGTGACCTTGTCGAGGCCGGCAAACACCGCAAGCGGGTTGCGAATGGGCTCGGCTTGCGCCGCCGCCGCCATCAGAAGGAAACTCGAAGCCATCGCCGTGGCGAGGATCGGGCGGCGTGTCATGGCTTCACCGCCTCCACCCGCAGGCGAACGTAATCGGCCGTCCAATTGCCCTTGGCATCGCGCAACGACGGCGCCAGGAGCTCCTCGACCTCGGACAGCACCACATCTTCATCGGCACCGAACTGGGCAAAGAACGGCCGGCGGAACACCCTGAGCCAGGCGATCATCCCGCTCGCCAGTGGTGTAGGGCGGGGAAACAGACCAATGCGAACCACGCGGAAACCCCTCTCCTCCAGCATCTCGCGATAGACCGCGACCGAGGGAAAGAACCAGGGTCCGGCCAACGCCGCATCGCCGCCGCGCCGCCACGCCGTGGCGCGCATCGCCGTGGTGACGGCGGCCACATTGCCATGCCCGCCAAACTCGGCAACAAAGCGGCCGCCCGGCTTCAGAGCCCGGAAAACACCCTCGATGACCGCTGACGCATTGCTCATCCAATGAAGGGCGGCATTCGAGAAGACGGCATCGAACTCGCCGTCGAACGGAAGATTCTGGCCATCCATGTGCCGCGTCTCGACACCGCGCTCGGCGGCCGCCTTGAGCAGCGACTCGCTGATATCGATCCCGAGAACGCTGACGCCGCGGCGGGCCAGCTCTGCCGTCAACACGCCATCGCCGCAGCCGAGGTCGAGAACGCGCTCGCCGGCTTGCGGCGCCAGCCATTCGAGCACCGGGCCGGCGAGATCTGAAACGAAGCGCGCATGCCTGGCATAGGTCTCGGCACTCCAGACCTGGCGCTGAGACGGATCGGCAGCGGTCATTGGCCGCTCTGGGTCTGGCCGGCCGGCGGGCTTTGATTGCCGCCGCCTTGGCCCTCTCCCTGGTTCGTCGTCGGGGCCGGATAAGGCTCGATCGCCGGCGCCGGATAGGTGCCGGTATTATCCTGCTGTCCGCTGGTTGCCGCCGGCGGCGGCGCCTGCTGCTGGGCCGGAGCGGGTTGCGATTCGGCCGGCTGCTGCGGCTGGGGCGACGGCGCCGGAGCCGGAGCCGGAGCCGATTCCTGCTGCGACTGGGCTCCGCCCTGGTCGGACGAGCCTCCGCCGCTTTCCGAGCTCTTGCCCTTGCCCGAGAACATGTAGTCCGACACCAATGCCCACAGATCGAGCGCCCCCTGGGTGTAGGTGATCGTGCCGCCGTCGCTGAGAAGGGTTTCGCTGCCGCCCGGCTCGAGCGCGATGAACTTGCCGCCGAGCAGCCCCTCCGAGGTGATCTTGGCCGTCGAATCGTCAGGCAGCTTGATCGCCGGATCGATGGCAAACGTCAGCACCGCATCATAGGACTTGTTGTCGAGTGTCTGGCTGGTCACCGAGCCGATCTTGATGCCCGACATGCGCACGTCGGAGCCGACATTGATCCCCTCGACATTCTTGAACTTGGCAGTGAGGTGATAGCCGCCGGAGCCCTTGCCGACGCCCGTCGTGGAGTACATGAAAATGAAGAAGCCGAGAGCGATGGCGATAACCAGGGCCCCGACCGCGGTCTCCATCAGGTTCTGCTTCATGGCTCGGGGCTCCATGGCTGATAAGCGGGCTCACCCTGGGCCTCCGGCCGCGGGTTGAGAATGCTGCCGGTCGGGCGGTACGCGGCGGGCGTGCCGGTCAGATTGGGTTGGTGCGGCTCTTGCCACGACATCGTGCGATACCCACCCGCGGTCGGCGGCAGCGGATCGCGATGGTGCATCCAGCCCCACCAGCCGGGCGGCACTTTCGAGCCCTCGGCGTAGCCGTTGTAGATCACCCAACGCCGCTCCGGGATGGAGCGAGGCACCGCCGAAGGTGCGCGGTAGTAGCGGTTGCCGAACTCGTCTTCGCCGACGAACTCGCCGCGCCACCAGGTGAACAGCCGCAAGCTCAAGGTGGCGCTGTTCCACCAGGTGAAGAACTGGAGGAGAAACTCTTTCACGGGATTCGCTGTCCCTGCCGCTTGACGGCCGTGGACTATGGCGATGGTCAAACGGCAAGTCCAGCGGCAAGCCGGTCGAGGGTCGTGGATAGCCTGTGGGGGACTTCCAGAATGGTCCCCGGGAATCACCCGCGCAGTATAGGTTTGATGTTGGATTCTGTGGACGGGCCGCAATATCCGGTGTCTTAAGCATTTGTTAACCACTAAATGTTGGATTCGTAACAGTTCTGAGTCTTGTGAGTGAGTCTCAAGCGGGGCGGGCTGAAATTCTCTCCAGAGTCGGCATTTCGAGCGTTCACAAGAAACGCTCGAGGACCCCGTTTGCGCATCTGAGTATCAACTTGGGGCGGGGAAAGAGCTGGACATCGTTCCGGCCAAGAAGAGAGCGGGGAAAAACAATGCGCATTCAGCGCCGGTTCACGACGGACGGCCAGTCTCCCTATGAGGGCATCGCGTTCCGCAACGTGACCAGTGAAATCAAGAATCCTGATGGTTCGGTGGTCTTCCGCCAGGAGGATATCGAGGTGCCGGCCGGCTGGAGCCAGGTCGCCTGCGACATCCTCGCTCAGAAATATTTCCGGAAAGCCGGAGTGCCGCGCGCCGTCCGCGCTGTCGAGGAAACGGGCGTGCCGTCCTGGCTGTGGCGCTCGCTGCCCGACAAGGCGGTGCTCGCCAAGCTCCCCGAGGGCCAGCGCACCCGTTCCGAGCGCTCCGCCAAGGAGGTCTTCCACCGGCTCGCCGGCACCTGGACCTACTGGGGCTGGAAGGGCGGCTACTTCAACGCCGAGGCGGATGCCCGCGCCTTCTATGACGAGCATTGCTACATGCTCGCCGCCCAGAAATGCGCTCCCAACTCGCCGCAGTGGTTCAACACCGGCCTGCACTGGGCCTATGGCATAGACGGGCCGGGCCAGGGCCACTTCTACGTCGACCACGCCACCGGCGAACTAGTCCAGTCGAGCTCGGCCTACGAGCATCCCCAGCCGCATGCCTGCTTCATCCAGTCGATCGAGGATGACCTCGTCAACGACAACGGCATCATGGACCTGTGGGTACGCGAGGCGCGGCTTTTCAAATACGGCTCCGGGACCGGATCGAACTTCTCGCGGCTGCGCGGCGAGAACGAGCCGCTGTCCGGCGGCGGCAAGTCGTCAGGCCTCATGAGCTTCCTCAAGATCGGTGACCGCGCCGCCGGCGCCATCAAGTCCGGCGGCACGACCCGGCGTGCCGCCAAGATGGTGGTGGTCGATATCGATCACCCGGATATCGAGGCCTATATCGGCTGGAAGGTTAAGGAGGAGGAGAAGGTTGCCGCCCTGGTCGCCGGCGCGCTCGCCGTCAAGAAGCACGTCACGGCAATCATGAAGGCCTGCATCAATTGCGAGGGCCCGGGTTCGGACTGCTTCGAGATCGAGAAGAATCCCGCCCTCAAGCGCGCGGTTCGCGAGGCGCGGCGCCACCATGTCGCCGACGGCATGATCAAGCGGGCCATCCAGTTTGCCCGCCAGGGCCACAAGGAGCTCCTGATCGACGTCTACGACACCGACTGGGACGGCGAGGCCTATCGGACAGTATCGGGTCAGAACTCCAACAACTCTGTCAGGGTCAGCGACGACTTCCTGAGGGCGGTCGAAAACGGCGGGCGCTTCGACCTCAAATGGCGCTCGAAGGAAGGCGTGGCGCGCTCCATCGAGGCGCGCGCCCTGTGGGACAAGATCGGCTATGCCGCCTGGGCCTCCGCCGATCCCGGCATCCAGTTCCACACCACCATCAATGACTGGCACACCTGCAAGGCAAGCGGCGAGATCCGCGCTTCGAACCCGTGCTCGGAATACATGTTTCTCGACGACACGGCCTGCAATCTGGCGTCGCTCAATCTCATGCAGTTCCGCGATTCTGCCACCGGCCGCTTCGACGTCGAGGCCTTCGAGCATGCGGTGCGGCTATGGACGCTGGTGCTCGAGATCTCGGTGACGATGGCGCAGTTCCCGTCCCGGCAGATCGCCCGCCTCTCCTACGCCTTCCGCACCCTCGGCCTCGGCTTTGCCAACATCGGCGGCCTGCTGATGTCGAGCGGCATCGGCTATGACTCGCCCGAGGGACGGGCCCTCTGCGGCGCCATCTCGGCGCTGATGACCGGCATCGCCTACGCCACCTCGGCCGAGATGGCAGGCGAGCTCGGCCCGTTCCCGAGCTTTGCCGAGAACCGCCTCGACATGCTGCGCGTGATGCGCAACCACTGGCGCGCCGCCCATGGTCATGCTCAGGGCTATGAGGGCCTGAGCACGCTCCCTGTCGCCCTCGATCACGCGCACTGCCCCGACCGCCTGCTCGTCGACCGCGCCATGGCAGCCTGGGACCTGGCGGTGAAGCTTGGCGAGCGCCACGGCTATCGCAATGCCCAGGCGACGGTGATCGCACCCACCGGCACCATCGGCCTCGTCATGGATTGCGACACCACCGGCATCGAGCCCGACTTCGCGCTGGTCAAGTTCAAGAAGCTGGCCGGCGGCGGCTACTTCAAGATCATCAACCAGGCGGTCCCTGATGCCCTGCGCTCGCTCGGCTATGCCGCAGACGAGATCGAGGCCATCGTCAATTACGCGGTCGGCCTCGGCACCCTGGCCGGCTCGCCGGCGATCTCGCATGAGACGCTGAAGCGGAAGGGCTTCGGTGCATCCGAGATCGAGGCGGTCGAGAACGGCCTCGCTTCCGCATTCGACATCAAGTTCGTCTTCAACAGATTCACCCTCGGCGAGGCGTTCTGCCGCGACGTGCTGAAGCTCGACTCGGGCCAGCTCGATGATCTCGGCTTCGACCTCCTTGGCCATCTCGGCTTTTCAAAGCGGGAGATCGAGCTCGCCAACATCCATGTCTGCGGCGCCATGACCCTCGAGGGGGCCCCGCATCTCAAGCCCGAGCACTATCCGATCTTCGACTGCGCCAATCCCTGCGGCAGGCTTGGCAAGCGCTGCCTCTCGGTCGAGAGCCACATCCGCATGATGGCGGCGTCCCAGCCGTTCATTTCGGGCGCCATCTCCAAGACCATCAACATGCCCAACGACGCCTCGGTCGAGGACTGCCTGAACGCCTACATGCTGTCATGGAAGCTGGCGCTGAAGGCCAATGCCCTCTATCGCGACGGCTCCAAGCTGTCGCAGCCTTTGTCGGCGCAGCTCGTCGGCGACGACGAGGCCGAGGAGAGCCTCGCCGAGCAGGTGGCGGCGGCCCAGCCGGCCGTCCAGCGCATCGAGAAGGTGGTGGAGCGCTTTGTCGAGATATACCGGCGTGACCGCGAGAAGATGCCGCTCCGGCGCAAGGGCTACACCCAGAAGGCTATTGTTGGCGGCCACAAGCTTTATCTCCGGACCGGCGAATATGATGACGGGCGGCTTGGGGAAATCTTCATCGACATGCACAAGGAAGGCGCCGCCTTCCGAGCCATGATGAACAACTTCGCCATCGCCATCTCGCTCGGCCTGCAATATGGCGTGCCGCTCGAGGAATATGTCGAGGCCTTCACCTTCACCCGCTTCGAGCCGGCCGGCATGGTCCAGGGCAACGAGGCGATCAAGAGCGCGACCTCGATCCTCGACTATGTCTTCCGCGAGCTTGCGGTGTCCTATCTCGGCCGCAACGATCTCGCCCATGTCGATCCCTCCGACATCGGTTTCGATGTCATGGGTCATGGGGTGCGGGAGGGGAAAGCGCCGGCAGGCGGCAGCGAGGTCGAGGCCGCAAAGCAGCCGCATCCGACGCCGGTTCCAGCCGCCAAGGTGCTGTCCTACGGCTATGTCCGCCAGCGCGATCTTGCCAATGTGGTGGTCATGCCGAGCGCCGTGCCGATCGCCATGGTCCAGCCGATCGAAAACCACGTCCATGAGACCCAAGCCCTGCTGTACAGCCACAGCGCGGCGGCCAGCTTCTCGGCTGCTCCGGCCATCGCCCTTGCACCGGTGATCTCCGAGACGGCGGAACTGCGCGCCATCGCCCGGCTGAAAGGCTACGAGGGCGAGATGTGCGGCGATTGCGGCAACTACACCATGGTCCGCAATGGCACCTGCTTCAAATGCGATACCTGCGGCGGCACCAGCGGCTGCAGCTGAGAAAGCCGGAAGTCGGCAAGTTGGCAGCAGGCAGCGCGCGGCACCCTTGCCCGCACCTGCTGCCGGCTTCTCCACCGGCTGGACTGCCGACTGTCGGACGCTCTC
>DATAOT010000170.1:0-14956 GCA_036265615.1 Aestuariivirgaceae bacterium | reverse complement strand
GATTGTAGGGATGCGAGAAGGGCCGCTCGGTGCCGTGCTCGCGGGTGATGTAATATTGCTCGGGCGTGAGCTCGGCGCGCCATTCTGCATCCGACTTCTCGCTCGGCTTGTCCTCGTTCGTCATCTTGCCTTGCTCCCTTTGCCGGACCCGTCGTGGCTATAACCTAGTGCGCCATTAAGCAAGTTTACACCTCTCGATGCGCTTGCTCTTGGCTGGGGTGCGGGATGAGGAACACCAAGCGCATGAGGGCGGACGGCGCCACAGGCGGCGGCCCGATCATCGGGGTGACGCAGGCTGAGGCGGACCAACGGGTCACCGCTCAGTCCTTCCGCGCGCTGTCGCTGCGGCTGCGGCCTGCCAACGACACGGAAGCGGCGAGCGCTCCCGCGAGCTGCGAACCAGAGGTGGCGGAGGAACCGGTGCTTGCGCTGTTCCCGATCCCGCCGGAACCGGTGCCCGAGCCGAGGCCCGAGCCTGCGCCGGAGCCATCGCCCGAACCTGCACCTGCTGCGGCTGCCCCGACGACCAGCCCCGACATGGCGCATGATCCGGCGGAAGCCGAGACCGGCGAGGTGGTGCGGCTGCTGCTCGACATCATGGCGCGCCCGGCCCCGGCGGCACAACCGCAGGAGCGGGCCATGGCGGCCGATATTCTATGCCGTCTCCTGCCGCGGCTGCCCGGCAAGTTCGTGAAGCTGATCTGCGAGCGGGTTTCGGTGACGCGCGACCCGCCGGCGCCATTGCTCTCGAGCCTCTTGACGCATGGCGACACCACGCTCATCGCGTCGCTGCTCGAGAGCGCCGCCATCGGCGAACTCGAGCTTGAGCGGGTGGTGGCGAGCGGGGATCTCGAGCGCATCAGGCTGATCGCCCGCCGGCGCGTGCTGCCGCAGGGCCTGGTCGCCCGGCTGGTGGCAAGCGAGGATCCGGCGGTTCTGCTCGCGCTCCTGCGCAACCCCGGTGCGGAGCTTTCGGTCGAGGTCTTCCGGGCACTGGCTGCGGCGACAAGGACCCACCCGATGCTGCAGGCGCCGCTCATGACGCGCGCCGACACGCCGCCGGCCATCGCCTTCGACCTGTTCTTCGACCTTCCGCCCGAACTTCGCCGCTACGTCCTGACCCGCTTTCTTGCCGATTCGTCCACCATCGGCCGCATGCTCAAGATCGTTGCCACGATCGACCGCGAGAGCCCCGCGCGCCCTGGCAGTGGCGATGTTGCCCGAATGATCGAGGCCTTGGCGCGCGGCGCCGAAGATGAGGCGGCACGCCTGCTTGCCGCCGCTGCCGGCCTCTCCCTGGCGGCCGCGCGCGCCATTCTCGCCGATGCCGGCGGCGAGCCGCTTGCCATAGCACTCAAGGCGGTCGGCATCAGCCGAAAGGATTTCGCCGCGTGCCTGAAACCCTCAAAATCCTGGGGCCGCAATTGTCGCAAGGGCGGGATTCCGCCGAGCTGCAGGAACTTTTCGATTCCTTATCATATAATAAAGCCAAAGTATTATTGACTTATTGGGGCTGGCGATTCGGCGTTTGAGCGTTCTAATCGCAATAGGCTGAAGAATTCTCTTGCACAGTTTGACGTCCTCGCCATATACGGGCGCCATTGCAAACCCGGGGGGACCAGCAAATGGAAAGCAAATCTGAATTGGTGGAATTCGCCGCCGACATTGTTGCCGCCTATGTCGGAAACAATTCCGTTCCCGCCACCGAGCTGCCCAGCCTGATCAACGATGTCATCAGGGCTTTGACTGGGGCCGTGTCGCCCCCCGGCGGCGAGCCCGTCATCGAGGAGGCACGCCCCGCCGTGCCGATCAAGAAGTCGGTGACGCAGGACTACATCATCTGCCTCGAGGATGGAAAGAAGTTCAAGTCGCTGAAGCGGCATCTGCGCACCCATTACGATCTGACTCCCGAGCGTTATCGCGAGAAATGGGGGCTGCCGGCGGATTATCCGATGGTGGCGCCGAATTATGCGGTCGCCCGTTCGAAGCTCGCCCGCCAAATGGGGCTTGGCCAGCGTTCGCGCCGGAAGTGAGCGCCTGAAGCGCCCTTGCCTCGCGATTTCAGGCGCTTTGTGTCGCACATGACCTTGCGGTTGCGCCGGCAGCGATTCATAAATCGGAGGATTGTCGATTTGACTGATTCGCGAAAGGGAGGGCGGCCCCCATGGCGCGCGATGTGTCGCAAGGGGCGTTCCGGGCGCAGCTCGTCATCCCCGAGCAGCGGCAGCTCTTCGATTACTGGTCGGAGAAGGCCGCGGGCCGCCGCATGCCCGATAGGGCCGACATCAGTCCGGCACACTTCCCGCGACTCCTGCCTCAGGTCAGCCTGATCGAATGCGAGGTCGGAACCGGCAAGCTCAAGGTGCGGCTTGCGGGAACTCGATTGCGCGAGATTTACGACCGAGAGATCACCGGCCTTTATCTTGACGAGATCGATTTCGGCCGCACCGGGGAATATTGGTCGGCTTCCTACGAACGCGTCGCAACCTCCGGCCGACCGGCGCAAGGGGTGGTGCGGGGACCGCGCGTTTCCAAGGAACATCTGGTGCAATTCTGGTTGAAGCTGCCCTTGTCGCGTCATGGCAGGCCGGCCGCGATGATCCTTTGCTACGATGTCTGTGTGCCGGCAACCGACGTTTCCTGGCCGATCAATGCGACCTCCCGTTGAGTTGCTGTGTATACGCCCTTTTAAATTGACTTGACCCCGCGTTTTGCACGACAAAGCTCGCCCTTTTCATTGCTGGCGAGGTTTTTGGCGATGCTGGAACAAAAAGCGAACATGACGCCCGGGCTGGACAGTGCGATCAAGCGGGTCACGCGGCTGCTGGGCGCCGGCAAGCGCGCGCTGGTCCGCCGCGGCGATGACTTCGTCGTGGTCACGGCGAAGGGCAAGCGGGTCCGCGGCATGTCCGGGCTTGCAGCGTCGCTGGTGGTCGAGATGCAGCGCCGCAGGCTTGTCGTGGCGCTCGAGGACGGCCGGCTGATCAGCAGCGCCCCGATTGTGCCGCGGCGGCAGCAGCAGTCGGAGTCGCCGCTTTTGTGGCTGGCCCAGCGGCGCGATGCCGACGGCCGACCGCTGATCTCGCAGGTCGAATTCGCCGCCGGCGAAAGATTGAGGCGTGACTTCGAGCTGGCCAGGCTGTCGCCGCGGGTGACCGCGCTCTGGGGAGTCGAGGCTGCGGCGGCGACGACCGGCGCCCGCCGCTGCGGCCTGCCTCCCGACGGACTCGCGGCCGGCGAGCGGGTGCTCGCGGCGCGGTCCCGTGTCGAGCGGGCGCTCAAGGCGGCCGGGGAGGGGCTTTCCACCATACTGCTGGAAGTGTGCTGTCTCGAGCGCGGGCTCGAAGCGGCCGAGCGCCGGCTCGGCTGGCCGTCGCGGTCGGGCAAGGTCGTGCTGCGGCTGGCGCTCAGCCGGCTTGCCCTGCACTACGGGCTGCGGCGGCCAGCCGAGCCGTCACATGGCAGCCTTGACGGCTTCGGCCTTCAGCCGCTTCACCATGGCGGCTAGACCGTTGGAGCGCTGCGGCGTCAGATGCTCTTCGAGCCCGAGGGGGCGCAAGGCGCCGAGCGCGTCGGTTTTGGCGATCTCGCGGGCGGGCCGGCCGGACAGCAGCGCGACCAGCAGCGCGATGAGGCCGCGTACGATCAGCGCATCGCTGTCGCCGCGAAAGCTCATCACCGGCTCGCCTTGGCTGTCGCGGCCGCGGCGGGTGGTGATCCACACCTGGCTGGCGCAGCCCTGGACCTTGTTTTCGGCCGTGCGCTCGCTCTCCGGAAAGTCGCCCAGAGCGCGCCCGAGCTCGATGAGGAATCGGTAACGGTCCTCCCAGTCATCGAGAAAGGCAAAATCCTCGGCAATCGCGTCGAAGGCGGGCAGCCCCGCCGGGCGGGCGGCAGTGATGGCGTCCATGGCCATTGAGATAGAGACGTTGGGCGCCTCAGGCAAGCGTCAGGGTCAGCCGGCTCGGGATCGCTTCGGTGCCCGCCATTTCGGCAGACGATCTGCAGGAAGCAGCCCATCGCCCGCCTGGCTCTCCCGGCCGACAGCGACGGTGCTGGTGGTGATCGGGTCGCCAATCGTCGCCTCGGTGCTGGACGCCGGGCGCTGCTCCGGGCTCTCGGCCCATTGATAGAGGAGGCGCAGGCTGTATTTCGCCCTGGCTTCGAGCTTGAGCAGGACCGTATGAGCGGTATCGCAGACCATCGGCTGGCGGGTGCAGAAGCCTGAGACATCGTCAACGGCGCCGACCGCAGCGGCGAAAAGATCGCCGCCATTCGCCGACGGCACCCCTACAAGGCGCGCAGCGCCGAGCGCAGCCGGCTTCTGGCTCGAATCCTCCGCCGGCGGCGACGGCAGCAGGAATGCGAGCACCCCAAGATAGATCGCGGCTCTCAAGATCTTCATGTCGATGGCCCTTCCATCCAGCCTCGAGCCTACGACGGAAACCTTGATTTTGCCTCAAGTCCGCAATGGGAATTTGCCAGGCGCGAGAAGAGTTTGGTTAGGGTTAGCGAGTGGTGAGCGAATGTTGCGCCGCCTCCCTCGAGACCGCAATGACGGCGCCCGGGCGCGGCGCTGGCGAGGCACGACGTCGTCCCTCAACCGCTTCTTAACTGCAACTCGGCTAGGCTCGAGCGGGTGGAAGTCGGTGGGCCGTTTGGGGCGTATGAAGGCTTTTGACGAGGACGATGACCTGGGCCGTCCGTCGCTGCGCATTTTGCCAGCGCTGGGTCTGATCCTGTCGCTTGGTCTAACAGCGGCCATCGGTTGGAACGCGATGTTCGCGCAAGCCTCCGGACGGCGGCTGGCCAATTCCGACACCATCGAGCTGGCATTGCCGAAGGGCCGTGCCGGACCACGCGTGTCGGTGGCTGTCAAGACCGAGCGGCCCGGTGCGAAATCGGCGCTGATCGACGTGCAGCGGGAACTGGCGGCGCTCAAGCTCTATGACGGGCCGATCGACGGGCGACTTTCGCCAGTGACCCGCGCCGCGCTTGATTCCTATCGTCGGACCCACGGGCTGCCGCAGCGCGCCACGGTCCAGGACCTGCTCGACCATCTGCGCTACACCAAGACGCTGAAGCAGGTTGCGCGCGCCGAAACCACCGCCTCGATCGGCCCTGACGAGGCGACCATCAGGCGGGTCCAGACCGGCCTGTCCGAGCTCGGCTATCTGCCGGGTCCGATCGATGGCACCCTCGGAGAGACGACGCGCCAGGCCATCATGGAATTCGAGGGCGACCGGCGGCTGCCGGTCAGCGGCGAGATCACGCCCGAGCTCCTGAGCGAACTCGCCAAGACTTCGGGACAGACGAGCTTCCTCAAGCCCTGATTGACGAGAAGCATGATCTGGTCATGCTCTGAGCCATGGCGGTGAAGACGGCAATCTGGGTCGCAGCTCATCTCCGGCGGTGCTTCGGCCAGGGCCTGACGGGTGTGATCGCCCGGCGCGGCGCCGAGGAGGCCGGGAGCGTGCTGGTCCGGGTCATTCTGCGCGATGGCAGCATCCGCCTGTTCGGTCCGGCCCCCGGCCCGGCCTTCGACGAGTCGGGCCGCCGGCGATTCCGTCTCAAGCTCGCCGCAACCCTGGACGAAGCCAGTGTTGTCGACGCCATGATCGCCCGCGAATTGCGATTCGACCCCGATCTCTGGGTGGTCGATATCGACGATCCGGCGGGGTCGGGGCTTCTCGACGCCGATTTCTCTCATTGATAAGTGAATTGTTGGTTAGATTTTGTTAACCATAAGGTGCATCAATCGTTGATGGCCAATCGCGGGGAATCGATTGGGCGGGGAGCATTGGACCATGGGCGAGCTTTGTCATTTGACTGAGCGTGAGCGCCGGCATCGCGTGACCTCGGTCGAGGGGCCGGCAAAGATCCTGTTGTTCACAGGTGTCAGAATCGAGCGGGGCGAATTCAACCTGGCCGAGCGGCTGCCGATGGTGGTCGAGCCGGAGAAGGGGAAAAGGGTCAGTAGTGAGTAGGGAACAGTGAGCGGTAGGGCCGAGCGCCGACCAACCACGACTCACCACTCACGACCTCAACGGCTCACTATTTCATGCCGGCTCGCAGCGGGCCCGGGCAAGCTCTTCCTCGACTCGGCGCCGCGCCGGTTCGTCGGGCAGGACGGCGCGCATCACGATGAGGCCGGTCGGCTCGGTGAGATCGATGAAGATCTTTTCGAGAGTCGAATCGACGCCCACCGGGTTCTCGGTTTCCCTCAACGGGTTGGCCTTGCGCAGGACGAGCGAAAGCGAATCGACCTGAGCCTGGCGATCGTTGAGCGTATACACATTGGTGCCATGCGACGTGTAGATGCTGAGCGACCAGTAGCCGTGCGGGATCGGCGCCTCCGCCTTGACCTCGCCCTTGCCGAGATCATAGAGGCAGATCGCATGAACCAGCCCCGGACCCTCGCCGGCGAGGAAGGTCCGCGAGTCGTTGGCGCTCAGCACCTTGAGGCTGTTGACGCCCGCCAGCGTGCGCATCGCCTGGAGCTTGCGCTGGACCGAATCGCCTGGTGCAAAGAGCACATAGGTCAGATGGACAACGATGGCGAGGAGGATGGTGGCAGCCACCCAGAACACGCGCCCGCTCATTGCTCGACCCTCGTCATCAGCAGCTCACCCGCGCCAGCACCGGCAGCGGCTCCTGCTTGGCATTGCGGCGGAAATTCACTGCCGGATTGTAGAGCCGCATGATCACGCTGAAGCCGCCGTAATCGTTGAGGCGGATCCATTGCCCGGTCTGCGGCGTGGGCGAGAAGGCGATCAGCACTTGGCCTTCGGCATCGTAGACGACGTCGTTCGAGGTGACGCCGACCGGCTGCTGGTCGGGATTGGGTCCCGAGGCCATCGCCCACACGCTCCACCAGCGTGTCGGCGGCATGTGCCCGGCGAGCCGGTAGGTGCAGGAGGAATCGAGCGAGCGCCCGTCGCTGTCGACCGCGGTTTCATATTCCTGGACTTCGAAGGAGTTGGGTGGCAGCCGGTCCTGCGCCGTGAAATGCGCCCGGGTATAGGGGTCCGCCCCCGCCGCGCCAGCCAGCGGCCAGATCTTCCACTGCCCAAGGCTCTCGGAAATGCCGCCGATCGAGCCGTCGATCGCGGCCGTGACGCTGGCCAGCCCCACCGTGCCTGCGGCGAGCGCCGAGAGAGCGAATTTCAACGATCCACGCACATCGTGCCTCGCCGCCCCGCTTGCCCGATGTTTCGCATCGCTCGGCACGGGGCTCCTGGCGCATCGAGCTCGCCGAGAGCGCAACGCAGGCTGGGCAGACCTGACAACATGATGCTCCGATCAGCGCTGGTTCGTCCAGTCCCGCCGGCCGAAACGCGACGAGAAATTTGACGAGCGGCCAAATCCGTCGAAGAAGAAGAGGCCGCCGTCGCGCGGCCGCGCCTGCCGCTGCACCACCTGCTGCGGCGCCGCCTGCCTCACCCGCTTGCGCTCGACCTGCTGGCGCGTCTTCTGCACCGGCTGCTGTCGGAACAGGGTGAACATGTCCTGCAGGATGCCGCCGACGGCATCGCTCTTCTGCGGCTCGTCGGTGTCGTCGCCCTGGCCCTCGGCCAATGCCGCGTCGGCCGCCGCCAGGGCATCCGATGGTGCGCTCTGCCCCGCTTCGGCCGGCGGCGCGCTCTCGTCCGGCTGCGCCTCATCCGCCATGGCGGTGTCGCCCGTCGGCTTCTGATTGGCTGCCGCGAGCTTGATATGCGATTCCTCGACCGGCAGGCCGGCGAGCGCCACCGGCGCCTTGCCGGCCAGTGCCTCGACCATGAAATCGTGCCAGGTGCCGGCCGGAACGGTGCCGCCGGTCATCTTCTTCATGTCCTTGAAATCGTCATTGCCGAACCACACCCCGGTGACGAGATGGCCGGTGAAGCCGATGAACCAGGCATCGCGATAGCTCTGGTTGGTGCCGGTCTTGCCGGCCTGCGGCGTGAAGCCGAGGAACGCCCGCTGGCCGGTGCCCGCCACCACCACCTGGTTCATCATGGTGTTGAGATCGGCGATCTTGTCGAGCGGCTCGACCTGCTTGGGCGGCGGGGCGTTGGCCTCGCGGCTGTAGAGCAGTTCGCCGGTCGGACGGCGGATCTCGAGCAGCGTGTGCGGCATCGCAAGCTTGCCGCTGTTGGCGAAGGTGGCATAGCCGGTCGTGATGTCGAGCAGCGTCACCTCATTGGTGCCGAGCGGCAGCGAAGGAATCGACAGCAGATTGGACTTGAGGCCGCATTCATGGGCGGTGTCGATGATCGCCTTGCGGCCGATCTGCAGCATCAGATGCACCGGCACCGAATTGTACGAATGAGCCAGCGCATTGGTCAGCGTGGTGCGCCCGGCATATTTCAGCGTGTAGTTCTTCGGCGTCCAGTTGCCGACCGACACCGGCGCGTCGTACACGATGGAGGTCGGCTTGAAACCGGCCTTGAGCGCCGCAAGATAGACGAAAGGCTTGAACGACGAGCCGGGCTGGCGCAGCGCATCGGTGGCACGGTTGAACTGGCTCGCCTCATAGTCCTTGCCGCCGACGATGGCCCTGACGGCGCCGTCCGGCGTCATGGCGACGAGCGCGGCCTGGGTGGCGCGGTAGGCCGGCGCCTCGGTCTCGAGCTTCTCGTTGATGATGCGCTGCGCCGCCTTCTGCATGCCGACGTCGATCGTGGTCTTGACCTCGATGACATACTCGTTGGTGAGGTTCTGCTCGTTGATGACGTCGAGCGTCTCCTTGTAGGCCCAGTCGAGGAACCAGTCGGGGCTGTAATAGGCCGCCTGGTTCACCACCTCGGCCGGGTGCTGCTTTGCCTCGAACAGTTCCGCCTGGCTGATGAAGCCGACATCAAGCATCCGGTAGAGCACGACATTGGCGCGCGCCTTCGCGGCTTCGGCATTGACGTGCGGCGCGTAGTTGGAGGGCGCCTTGAACAGGCCGCCGAGGATCGCCGCCTCGGACAGGTTCACATCGCGGATCGACTTGCCGAAATAATACTGCGCCGCCGCCTCGACGCCGTAATTGCCGCCGCCCAGATAGGAGCGGTCGAGATACATCTTCAGGATCTGGTCCTTGGTCAGCCGCGACTCGATCCACAACGCCAGGAATGCCTCGTGGATCTTGCGCTTGAGCGACCGCTCCGGTGATAGGAAGAGATTCTTGGCAAGCTGCTGGGTCAACGTCGAGCCGCCCTGCACCACCTCGTTCGCCTGGGCATTGACGACCACGGCGCGGACAAGCCCCTGGAGATCGATGCCGAAATGGTCGTAGAAGCGGGCATCCTCGGTGGCCAGCACCGCATGGATGACATGCGGCGGGATCTCCTCGATCGGCACCGCATCGTCCTGCCGGATGCCGCGTCGGCCGATGATCTCGCCATTCTGGTCGGTGAAGGTCACCGCATATTGCCGGCCCTGGTTCCAGATGTCGCCGGTGTTGTTGAACGGCGGTATGGCCACCACCGCGACGATCACGGCAACCCCCATCCCGAGGGTTAGGGCGTCGTCGATCAAATCGACCGCGATGCGGGCAAGCCCGCCGATCCGGAAGTGCTCGAGCCACGAGGAATAGGCCGACCAGGAGCGCTGGATGAAATCGACGATCTCGAAGCCGGCGGTCGACATCCACGAGTCGAGGGCCATGAAACTGCGGTAGAACGGGTTCTCGTCGTTCGTCATGGGATATCAGCGTCTTGGTCTCGGAGGCCGGACAGGGGTTAGCGGTCGATTGCGCCCCTTTTCGGGCCGCCCCAATCGAATCGATGACGATGGTACAATAGAAGAACCGTCCCCTGCCATCACATGATTATGGTCATGAGCGAAGACAGATTCTGGGAAAGAAAGCGCCTCCTCGAGATGACCGAGGCCGAATGGGAGAGCCTGTGCGACGGCTGCGGCCGCTGCTGCCTGGTCAAGCTCGAGGACGAGGATACGGCCGAGATCTACCCGACCACGGTGGTGTGCCACCTGTTCGACGCCACGAGCTGCCGCTGCTCGGACTATCCCAACCGCCATCGCCGGGTGCCCGACTGCCTCAAGCTCGATGCCGCCAATGTTCCGCAGTTTTCCTGGCTTCCGAAGAGCTGCGCCTACCGCCGACTGGCCGAGGGCAGGGGCCTTGCCTGGTGGCACCCCCTGGTCTCCGGGACACCCGACACGGTGGTCGCCGCCGGCATCTCGGTCAGGGGCCGGACGGTGTCGGAGGACGGGGTGGCCGAGGAGGATCTCGGGGACTTCATCGCCGACTGGCCGGAGTGGAAGTAGAAAAGCCGGCAAGCCATGCTTCGGCCCGTTCATTCCGCCAGCGCGGGCGCGGGCTCGTGGCGACCACGCAATTCCTTGTGCGGCATCAGCGCATAGATCCCGGCTGCAACCACCATGCTAGCCGCCATGGCGTAGTACACCACGGCGAACGGCCAGGGGTTGGCGACATGCAGGAGCTCGCCACCCGTGCCATGGCCGAGCGGAATGGCAAAGGCGAGCAGGATCGCGCCGAACACCGCCACCCCCAGCGCGGCGCCGAGCGACCGCAGGAAGGTGAGCATCCCCGTGGCAACCCCGAGATGTCTCTGGTCCACCGCGTTCTGCACTGACACCGTCGTCACCGGGAAGGTCATGCCCATGCCGACGCCGATCAGGACCAGCACCGCCTCGAGCGCCGCAAGCGACCTGTCGCTCACCATCAATCCCGCCGCGATGAGGGCAAGCCCGCTGATCGCGGCGCCGACGATCGCGATGCGCTTGGCATGCACCACGCGCAGCGTCAGTCGTCCGCCCAGCGTCGCTCCGGCGACGGCGCCGAGCAGGAAGCCGAGCAGCGCATAGCCGGACTCCGCCGGCGACAGCCCGAGATAGCCCTGGGCATAGACCGGCAGATAGACCGCGAGCCCGACATTCACGGCCGCCACCATGAACATCGCAAAGCAGCCGGCGAGCGCGATCCTGTTGGACAGCACCTCGAGCGACACCAGCGGCTCCTTCGCCCGCGACAGCCTGGTCGCGAACGCGATCCAGAACACCAGCGAGACTGTCAGGAGGCCGAGCACCTGCGGCGAGCTCCAGGGGTAGCTGATGCCGCCCCAGTTGAGGACCAGGAGCAGCGCCGATGTCGCGATGACCAGCAGCACGGCACCCCAGATGTCGAGCCGATGCGTTCGCGAGCGCTTGCCAAGCTTCTTGAGCGGCTCGTTGATCACCAGCATGGCGACGACCCCGAGCGGCAGGTTGAGCCAGAAGATCAGCGACCAGTCATATTCGGCGAGCGTGCCGCCGAGCAGCGGCCCGGCAATTCCGGCGACTGCCCACATGCCCGAGATCCATGCCGCATAGCGGCCGCGCTCGCGCGGCGGCAGGAGGTCGCCGATCAGGATCTGGGACAGCGCGAAAAGCCCGCCGCCGCCCAGTCCCTGCACCGCCCTTGCGCCGATCAGAACGAAGAGATTGGCCGCAAGCGCCGCGATCACCGAGCCGAGCAGGAACAGCCCGAGTGCGGCATAGAGCGTGCCGCGCCGGCCGTAGATGTCGGCGATCTTGCCGTAAAGCGGCGCCGCTGCAGTGGCGGTGAGAAGATAAGCGGTCACGATCCACGGCAGATACTCGGCATTGCCGAGCGCCCCGCCGATCGTCGGCATCGCCGGCGTGACGATGGACTGATCGAGCGCGGCGAGCAGCATGGCGGTGAGGATGCCGATCATGGTGATCGACCGGTCGCGGTCGGTCAGTTCGGCGTGTGGCATGCGCTGGTCCATTTTCGGTCCAACAACCGGGGGATCCCTGATGAGTTGCATCGCCTTGAGCAGCGCCGGACGGGAGAAGCATCCCCAGCATGACCGTTCGACCCGCGCCGGAAGCCGTGATCTCTGAGAACGATGGTGGGCGATGCTGCCCTATGCATACCGCCTGATGTCAAGAGGTTTGCAAGCCGCGGTTTGAACGTTTAGTCCCCTTCTTGGGCCTCGGGCGTCGTCAGGCCCATCTTGAGGACGCAGCTGAGAGCGTCTTCGCTCAAAAATCTCGCAAACGGCACTCCAGGAGGGGTCCCCCCTTTGGAAGTGGTTACATCTGGACCACCCTCATTGCATGCCTCGCGAGCGACACCCTTCCCGGCGAGACGCCCAATGCCGCTGGTGGATGAGGAAACCTTCAATTGTCGCCGATTTCAACCAGCGCTTCCTTCGCGAAGCTGCCGATCAGACTTTCATTCTGTATTGCCGTAAGGGCCGGGATCGCAGCCTTGGCCTTCGGACCGATCTTCCCCAATGACTTGACTGCCTCCTCGCGCACGGCCTCGTCCTGAAGCGCGGCGATCAACATCGGTACAGCCGGTGCTGCGGCAGGACCAAACCATCCAAGACGTTTCGTAGTAATTAGCCGACGGAACGGATCATCAGAATTGAGTTCAGTCATGAGGGTTGAGACATTCAGATCCGGGGGCAGACCCGCAATACGCAGCCCGTCAATGAGGCGCTCTCTGACGCTTGCGTGCTCTCGCTCCCATCGAAAGGGAAAATTGTAGCTGTCTGCGAGATTTTCCAGGTTCAACTGACTAACTCCTGGTCGCCAGATCAGGAGCTTCTCGTGGGCCTCCTTTCGACGATCGAGGAGGGCGAGCGTCGAGGCCAATGGCGGCAATAGCATCAGCGCCTGCGGATTTCGCTTGAAACCCTCATCGAGCACGACCGAAGCTCGTTCGACATCGCCTGCTGCGAAGAGCGCAACTCCATGCGCAAGGGCATAGTAGCTGGGGTAGTTCGGGTTTAGTCGAATGGCGGCGGCGATGAAGTTGAGAGCCTCTGTTGGGCGACCGCCGATCGTCAATGCCCAGGCCATCATAATGTGACCTTCGGGGTCGTTGGGGTCCAAGGCAATCGCTTGACCTGCTTCTGCGCGCGCTTCAGGACCACGACCGTCATAGAGTAGGCCGTGGACTGCAACAGTATGCAACAGCGATGTCGGATATTTCCGGGCTTCATCCAGATAATGCGACGCCAAGTCGTAGCTCTGGTTTCCATTCATGCCCAGTTCCTGCAGCCAGCTATAATCGAAACCCCTGAACAGAACCATCGCGAGCGCAGCATATGCCCGCCCATACTCGGGGTCCAACTCGATCGCTCTCTTCAACGGGACTAAGGCAGCGGCGTTGTCCTTCGCGTTCATGCGAATGACGAGGCTCCAGCCCTCGTCGAACGCTTCCTTGGCCGCGAGGCTGTCGGTCTTGGCGCGAGCGATCTCCTGTTTCTCCTGCATGGTCAGCTTAACCGCAAGAGCCTCAACGATCTTCCGCACAAACGCATCTTGTAAGGAGAAGACATCCGCCACAGTGCCGTCGAACCGATCGGCCCAGAGATGCCCACCGGTCAGTGCGTCGATGAGCTGAGCATTGACCCGTATCCGATCACCAGCGCGCTGGACGCTTCCTTCAAGGACGTATCGCACGCCAAGGTCCTGGGCAACCTGGGCGATCTTCACCGACTTGCCCTGGTAGACGAATGTCGAGTTCCGGGCGATGACGAACAGGCCCGCCACCTTCGAGAGATCAGTGATCAGATCATCGGTCATGCCGTCGGCAAAATGCTGCTCGCTGTCGCTCGACATATTGGTGAACGGCAAAACCGCGACCGACGGCTTGTCGGGCAAGGGGAGGGCCATCTTGGTCGCCGAAGCGAGTTCAGTCTTCGGCCCCGTGTCGCTCCGCAGCCCCTTCCAAACAAGCACGCCGCCAGCAAGCAGTAGAAGAACCGCCGCAACCGCGACCAAGAGAAATGCTCGATGGGTTTTGTTCACCAGGATGGGATGCCCACGCGAGCCGTCCATGCCTATGGGTACGCGATAGAGGCGAACAGGCGTTTCGATGTTCTTGACCTTCTGCGAGCCCAGAAACTCGAATGCGACGTCAAGCTTCCGCTCGACTTGGTCGAACGCCGTGCCCGAGATCAACACGCCTCCAGGCTGGCACAAGCGCTCCAGCCTCGCCGCGATGTTCACACCATCACCATAGATGTCCTCGCCATCGACGATGACATCGCCAAGATTAATGCCGATGCGCAGTTCAAGCCGTTCGTTCGGCGGCAGCTTGGCATTGTGCTGGTCGTTTATGGCGCGTTGGATCTCGACGGCACAGGTGACGGCGTCGACAACGCTCGGAAACTCGACCAGCATGCCGTCGCCGATCAGCTTCACCACCCGGCCGCCCGACACAGCGATTTTCGGCTCGATCACCTGCTTGCGAGTGCACTTGAGGCGCGCCAAGGTGCCCGCCTCATCCATCTCCATGAGATGGCTATAGCCGACGACGTCGGCTGCCAAAATTGCCGCGAGCTTCCGCTGCACAGGATGCTCCAGCGTTGGATGCTGATCGAAGATACGACAAGTTGTAGCGGAAGCCCATATGCCCTGGTTTGGGTACGGCGACCGCACGCTGCGCCCAAACATGTTGCCTTTCGTTGGCGGACACTGGAGACACGCGCCCGCTGGATCGGCCAAGGGCGGCAAGCACCTTTCACAAACTCGCCGCGTGAGAACCACGTGGCGGTCCTGCCGTTCTTGCCGTCCGGGGATCAACAGGACGCGGCAGTGTAGGTCGATATGGTGCCAGGTCGCGGAGGGAGCCGCCCGCTACAAGCCATTGATATGGCGGCAAGCGGTCTGGTGGGCGATGCTGGCCAACCCTATTCAAGAAACATCAAAGACTTAGGCGGAAGGTTGGACCCGCAAATCGTTACACGGTTCTGCGGCTTCCTCAATGTAGTGTCCACCCTGCAGTTCACCAGTAGAGCGGCACAGCCAAAAACCGCGCTTGTCGTCCGTCCCAAATACCTGAAGGAAGGTCTCGCTTGGGGCAAACTCAAGCGGGTGCCACGCGCAGCATGCATTGAACTCCCCGGCGATTACCACGGGAAGAACGATACGTGGCTGGCGATGTCTGCTCGCACCCTTTCGGTTGCCGTCAGCGACTTCCGCGCGG
>DATAOT010000169.1:0-2411 GCA_036265615.1 Aestuariivirgaceae bacterium | reverse complement strand
TTCGCCATGGAGCTGATGCCGCGCATCACCCGCGCGCAGAGCATGGACGTGCTGTCCTCGCAATCGAACCTCGCAGGCTACAAGGCTGTGGTGGATGCCGCCGCAGCCTTCAAGCGCGCGCTCCCGATGATGATGACGGCGGCGGGCACGGTTCCGGCCGCGCGCGTATTCGTGATGGGCGTGGGGGTCGCAGGGCTCCAGGCGATCGCCACTGCGCGGCGCCTCGGCGCCATCGTGAGCGCGACCGACGTGCGGCCGGCGGTCAAGGAGCAGGTGGCCTCGCTCGGCGCGAAATTCATCGCGGTAGAGGACGAGGAGTTCAAGCAGGCGGAGACCGCCGGAGGCTACGCCAAGGAGATGTCCGACGCCTACAAGAAAAAACAGGCCGAGTTGATCGCCGAGCACATCAAGGGCCAGGACATCATCATCACTACGGCCCTCATTCCCGGACGTCCCGCGCCTAAGCTCATCTCCAAGGCCATGATCGAGTGCATGAAGCCGGGCTCGATCATCGTCGATCTCGCCGCCGAGCGCGGCGGCAACATGGAGCTGACCGAGCCGGGCGAGATCGCCGAGCACAACGGCGTGCGGATTTTTGGCAAGCTCAATCTGCCGGGCACTGTGCCGGTCAATGCCTCTAGTCTCTATGCCCGCAATCTGCAGGCCTTCATCGAGCCGATGATCGACAAGGATAAGAAGACGCTCGCCATCAATTGGGACGACGAGCTGGTCAAAGGCACGCTGATTGCCCGCGACGGCGCCATCGTCAATGCGATGATCGCGGAGCGGCTTGGCGGCAAAACTGGCGGCGCGCCGGCGCCGGCAAAGGATGCGGCGAACGGCAGAAAGCCTGCCGCCAAACGACAGCCGAAGGGAGCAAAGGGATGAGACTCCGGAGCTTGACGGCCAGCCTTCTCGGCGTGGCGGCATTTGCTCTGATGCTGGCGCTGCCGGCTGGTGAGGCGCTCGCCAAGGAGGAAGGCGGCCACAGCCTGGTCTCGTTCTTCTCCATCTTCGTGCTCGCGATTTTCGTGGGCTATTACGTGGTGTGGAGCGTCACGCCGGCATTGCACACGCCGTTGATGTCGGTGACCAACGCGATCTCCTCGGTGATCGTGGTCGGCGCTCTTCTCGCGGTCAGCGTCGAAGCGGTGGGCGGGGTTTCCGCGCAAGGCTGGATTGCCAAGCTGTTGGGCTTTGCCGCGCTGATCATGGCAAGCGTCAATATTTTCGGCGGCTTCCTCGTCACCCAGCGCATGCTCGGCATGTATCAGAAGAAAAAGAAATGATGGGCAGGGTATGAGTAACGATCTCGTCGTGCTGCTTTATCTGGCCGCGGGCGTCCTGTTCGTGCTAGCGCTGCGTGGGTTGTCGTCGCCTGAGACGTCGCGGCGCGGCAACTACCTCGGCATGGCCGGCATGGGGATCGCTGTCGCGACGACGCTCGCCGTCGCGCGTCCATCGGATTTCACGACCTGGGCCATGATCATCGGCGGCATCGCGATTGGCGGAACGATCGGCGCGGTGGTCGCGCGCCGCATTCCCATGACGGCTATGCCCGAGCTGGTCGCCGCCTTCCACTCGCTGGTCGGCATGGCAGCGGTGCTGGTCGCCGCAGCTGCCTTCTATGCGCCTGAGGCGTTTGGCATCGGCACGCCGGGCGCCATCCGCACGCAGAGCCTGATCGAGATGTCGCTTGGCGTCGCTATCGGCGCCATCACGTTCACCGGCTCGGTCATCGCCTTCCTGAAATTGTCCGGCCGCATGTCGGGCAAGCCGATTATCCTGCCTGCGCGGCACCTCATCAATATCGGCCTCGCTCTGCTGCTCCTGTTCTGCAGCGTGATGTTCTGCCGCGAGCAGACAGCTCTCTATTTCTGGGCCATCGCGTTGCTCTCGCTCCTGCTCGGCGTGCTGATCATCATTCCGATCGGCGGCGCCGACATGCCGGTCGTGATCTCGATGCTGAACTCCTATTCGGGGTGGGCAGCGGCAGGTATCGGCTTCACCCTCGGCAATGCGGCGCTGATCATCACCGGCGCGCTGGTCGGATCCTCCGGCGCGATCCTCTCCTACATCATGTGCAAGGGGATGAACCGCTCCTTCATCAGCGTGATCCTCGGCGGGTTCGGGGGCGAGGTGGCGGGGCCGGGCCACGGCGCAGAGCAGAAGCCGGTGAAGCTCGGCTCGGCCGAGGATGCCGCCTTCCTCATGAAGAACGCAGGCAAGGTGATCGTGGTGCCCGGCTATGGCATGGCGGTGGCGCAAGCTCAGCATGCACTCCGCGAGATGGCAGACGGCTTGAAGAAGGCTGGAGTTGAGGTGAAGTACGCCATTCACCCGGTGGCCGGTCGCATGCCGGGGCACATGAACGTGCTGCTCGCCGAGGCCAACGTGCCTTACGACGAGGT
>DATAOT010000168.1:0-7021 GCA_036265615.1 Aestuariivirgaceae bacterium | reverse complement strand
TATATTGCAAAAGGGGGAATCCGGGTGGACTTCTTGACACCCAATGACGGACCCGAAACTGATGAGCCCCAGTCCTTACCGGCACTCCAGACAGATGCGCAGCCACTGCGATCCCTCAGCTTCTTGATACGTGAACCACAGCCCGCCATCGTAATGCATGGTGTAGGCGTTCAGGTCCTGGTTCCATCTCCTGAACGCTTTGCTGTTCATAAGCTCATTGTTTCAAGAAGGCGACCGGAAGGCGCCGCGAAACGCGACAAGGATCTTCTTCAGGCCGAGGCGCTGTTAGGCGTTCTTACGGAAAAGAGACCTTACGAACTAAAGATGGCATGGGACGAAGCTCACGCATCTGGCCCCACGTGGGTACGGCTGCTTCAAGAGGCGTTAGCCATGATAAGCCCCCATGTCCGCGACAGCGTCTTAAGAGCAGTCAAGCTGCCGCGCAGCTTTGTTGCCGGTCTTGACCTGAGTTTCGACGATGTTGAACCCAAATATGACGCAGCTCGCGACGTCGTCATTTTTTCCGGCAAGGCGTTCGGGCAAACGGTGCTGGTATCCGTTAGCGGCGAAGTGTTGGAAGACTACTTTGGATCCAAAAAAGCTTCCGCTCGCGACAGAGTCAAAAGCTTTCTCAAGTATCGATCAAAGATCGAGAGGTTCGCCGTAAGAAAATACAACGAAGGCCTCGTTGAAGAGGTGGGCTCGATTCTTCTCACTACATTTGACATTGAAAACCTCAAGCAAAGTGCCGGGTGAGGGGCCTTCGTAATCCCCCTTGCCTGGACCGCTCGTCAGTGATAGAGCGCTGCCATTCGACAGGGGTGCTCCGTATTGCCGGGGCTGAGATGCGAGGCGGCATGCCTTCGGACCCTCGAGCTGATCTGGATAATGCCAGCGAAGCGAGGCCGCGATGTTCTCCGGTGCACAAATCTCCCTTTACCCGATGTCCGACGACTTTGTCGGCATCATCCTCGACGCGCTGACCGCGCTCGATCCCCATCGGGCGCAGTGCCGCATCGAGACCGACGATTTGTCGACGCTCGTTGTCGGCCCGCCGGAGCGGCTCTTTCCCGCCATGCGGGATCTGTTCGTCAAGGCCTCTTCGGGCGGGGTGCATTGCGTCCTCTCGGCCACCGTCTCGCGCGGCTGTCCCGGCGAGCCCGACAATCCGATCTGCACGCCGACGGCAACCGCGCCTCCCGCGTCGCTCGAGGCGAGAATCGCCGCAGCGCGGGTTGCGGTGGCTGCGGCAAAGCTCACGGGGCAGCCGGTGGCGGCGCAGCTCTCGCTCTATGTGCTCAGTTCCGACCAGCACATGAGAGAGGTCTATGGCTGCATCGATTTCCTCAAGCAGTCGGGCGTCTTCGACAGGGCGAAGAACTTCTGCACCAAGCTCGGAGGCGATGCCGGCCCGGTGTTCGCCACGTTGGCCGAGGCCTTCCTGAGCTTCGGTCCGCCCGCTGGCCATGTCGCTCTCGATCTCACCGTATCCGCCAACAGCCCAAGCGCCTGAAGAGGCCCGTCATGAACACGCAGAACAGCTGGACCCTTCGCGAGATCCTCATCGTCGCCGCCATCGGCGCCACCTTCGGCTTCCTCTATCTCGGCTGGGTGCAGGTCTGGCTGATCAGCCAGGCCCTTTTCGGCCCCGTCACCATGGATGTGATGATGGGCTTCTGGTTCATCGCCTCGATCGTTGCCGCCGCCATCATCCGCAAGCCCGGCGCAGCATTGCTCGCCGAAGTGCTGGCCGCGTTGATCGAGGTGATGCTCGGCAGCCCGGCGGGGCTGCTGCTGGTGCTGGCCGGGCTCGTCCAGGGTGCCGGCGCCGAGGCGGTCTTTGCCGTCACGCGGTGGCGCGACTACCGCGTGCCGGTGCTCATGGCCGCCGGCGTCGGCTCGGCTGTGTTCTCCTTCGTCTACACCTGGATCCGCTTTGACTATGGCGCGCTGGCGCCCGGCCTTGTCGTTGCCATGTTCATCCTGCGCTGCCTGAGCGGCGCCCTGCTCGGCGGTCTCGCCGGCTATTGGATCACGCGCGCCCTCTATCGCACCGGCGCCCTGTCCGGCCTGCGCATCGATCGGGATTGGCGCGAAGCCCGTGCTTGACACCACGACTCCGGTCGCCTCCTGGCAGGACGTCACGGTTCGATATCCCTATCAGCCGCATGTTTCCGCCGGGCCGGCGACCATGGCCATTCTTCCGGGCGAGCGACTCTTGCTGCTGGGGCCGTCCGGATCGGGCAAGTCCACCCTGCTTCAGACGCTGACCGGCCTTATCCCGCAGACCGTCTTGGCCGATGTCGCGGGTACCGTCACCCTCTTCGGGCAGGAGGTCGGCGCGCGGCACCCCGCGCAATGGGCATCGGCCGTTGCTCAGCTCTTTCAGAATCCGGAACAGATGCTCTGTGGCATGACCATCGAAGACGAGGTCGCCTTCGCGCTCGAGAATCAAGGTTTGTCCGAGCCCGACATTCGCTGTCGGGTGAATGCCGCGCTTGACGGCGTGGGCTTTTCGAGCGCGCAGCGGAGCCGCCGCACGACAACCCTGTCGGGCGGTGAAAAGCAGATCGTGGCGCTTGCCGCGCTGCTCGCTCAACACGCACGCCTGCTGGTGATCGACGAGCCGACGGCGCACCTCGCACCGGCTGCCGCCTCGAGGCTGCGCCGCCTCCTGATGGCCGCTCCCGCGACGCAAAGCATCGCTCTCGTCGATCATCGCCTCGACGGCATGCTCGGACTGATCGACCGGGTGGTGACCATCGATGGCACCGGCAGGGTGGTCGACGGCGGCGAGCCGCGAGGCTTCTTCCGACGCTGCCGGGGGATGCTGGCAGCGCTTGGGATCTGGGTGCCGCTCGCGGCCGAACTCGATGCGGCTTTGGCAGCGGCGGGCATCGTTCTCGAGAGGCCGCCGCTCACCATGGAGGAGGCGATCGATGAGCTTGTGGCGTTGCCGCAGCCCCAGCTTGCCCTGGCATTGGCTGTCTCACGATCCTTCATGCCTCGCCATTGTTTCGCTGGGCGGGATCGGGGACTGCCCGGCGAACCCGTTGCGGTGCTCTCCGAGGTGCATTGCGCTCCGCCCTTCGGCCCGGTCACCTTGCGCGGCGTTTCCTTGGCCATCCGTCGCGGCGAAAGGCTGGCGATCCTCGGCCCGAACGGCGCTGGCAAGACCACCCTCGGCGCCACGCTGGCTGGGGTGCTGCGGCCAAGGCACGGTCGGCGAACGGGTGCTCTCGGCGGCTTGTGCCTGCAGAATCCGGAGAACCAGTTCCTGACCGCGACCGTCCGGGACGAGGTGCTGGCGGGCCTGGACGGTGCAGCGGAGCATGCCGATGAGCTGCTCGCGGGCTGGGGCCTCGCAGGACTTGGCGAGCGTCATCCCCTGGAGCTGTCGGAAGGTCAGAAGCGGCGGCTGGCGCTTGCCGCCGTCACGGCCGGCCCGGCCCGGCCTCTGCTTGTCCTCGACGAGCCGACCGCCGGCCTCGATGCGGCTGGCGAGGTCAAGCTGCGCCAGCGCATCGCGGACCTTGCGGAGCAGGGGCGTGCCATTGCCATTGTCACCCATGATCTCGACTTCGCGCTCCGCGCCTGCCCGCGCGCCATCATTGTCGCCGAGGGTCGGATCCTTGCCGACGGCCCGACCGCGGAGCTCCTCAGCGATCAGGCGCTGCTTGCGCGCGCCGATCTCGAGCAGCCAGCGGTGATGGTCCTTGGCCGCTGGCTGGAGCAGGGGCTGTGCTGAGCACCCTCCATCCGTTGCCCAAGCTCGTCATCTGCTGTGTTTGGGTGATGGCCTCGATCCTCATCTTCGATGCGACGTTCCAGCTGCTCGCGATCGGCGCGGTTGCGGCAGCCCTGATCGTGCTCGAACGCCGGTCGCCGCTCATGGTCGTCGCGTTGATGGTGCCTTTCGCGCTGTTCGGCTTCGGCTTTCTCACCACCTCCGTCCTGTTCCGCCATGAAAGCGATTACGCGCTGCGCATCGCGCGCGAGACGCCGTTCGGAGGCACGGCGCTTTCGGCCGGGCTCGTGCTGTTCCTGCGCGCGATCGCGTGCGGCATGGCATCGGCGCTGTTCGTCCTCACCACCGATCCTGGCGCCCTCGTCAAAGCGATGATGGTCAGCTGGCGATTGTCGCCGCGCATCGGCTATTCGCTGTTCTCGGCAATGCACCTGACCCGCGACATGGCTTCGGAGGCCCAGCAGATGCGGATGGCCAGGGCTGTCCGGCGCGGTCGGCCGCCGCGCCGCATCCCGGGGCCGCTCGAGATGGCTTCGCTTGTCGTGCCGCTCCTGGCCTACGCCATCCGGCGGGCAAGCCGAACTGCCATCGCCATGGAGGCACGCGGGCTTGGCGCGGTCCCGCGGCGCACCGTGTTCGCCGCCCCGCGCTATCGTCCGGCGGACCTGGTATTCGCGGTCTCCGCGGTGACGCTGCTGGTTCTGGCCGCCGGCATCGCCGGATCAGCCCCGAACACCCTGTCGAAGATCGTGTCGACGTGCTTGAAATGATAGCCAAGATCGAAGACCGCATCGATCGCGCGGTCGTCGAGATGGGCCTTGATTTCGGGATCGGTCTTGAGAGCCGTCGGAAAGTCGGCCTCGCCGCGCCACGCTTTCATGGCATTGCGCTGGACGAGACCATAGGCGTCCTCCCGCGCGACCCCCTTCTGGGTCAGGGCCAGCATCACCCGCTGCGAGTGGACAAGTCCGCCCAGCCGGTCGAGATTGCGCTGCATGGCCTCGGGATAGATCACCAGATTGGTGATCACGTCGGCGAGCCGCGTCAGCGCGAAATCGAGGTGGACCGTAGCATCGGGAGCAATGCCGCGCTCGACGGAGGAGTGCGAGATGTCGCGCTCGTGCCACAGCGCCACGTTCTCGAGCGCCGGCGTCACTGCCGAGCGCACCAGCCGTGCGAGTCCTGTCACATTTTCGCTTAGCACCGGATTGCGCTTGTGAGGCATGGCCGAGGAGCCCTTCTGCCCTTGCGTAAAGGCTTCCTCTGCCTCCAGCACCTCGGTCCGCTGCAGATGGCGGATCTCGGTTGCCAGCCGCTCCACCGAGCTTGCGACCACGCCCAGCGTGGCGAAATACATTGCATGGCGGTCGCGCGGGATGACCTGGGTGGACACCGGCTCGACCCGCATGCCGAGCCGCTCCGCCACCATGGCCTCGACGCGCGGGTCGACATTGGCGAAGGTGCCGACGGCGCCCGAAATGGCGCAGGTCGAGACCTCGCGGCGGGCCAGCTCGAGCCGCTGCCGGGCGCGGTCGAACTCGGCATAGGCATAGGCGAGCTTGAGTCCGAAGGTGGTGGGCTCGGCGTGGACGCCGTGGCTGCGCCCGATGGTGGGCGTGTATTTGTGCTGGAGCGCGCGAGTCTTGAGCGCTTCCTGCAGACGCTCGACATCGCCGATCAGCAAAGCGGCGGCCCGCATCAGCTGGATGTTGAGGCAGGTGTCGAGCACATCCGAGGAGGTCATCCCCTGATGGACGAAGCGCGCCTGCGGGCCGACGATCTCTGCGAGATGGGTGAGAAAGGCGATGACGTCGTGCTTGACTTCGCGCTCGATGGCATCGATCCGCTCGCTGTCGAAGCGGACCGAGCCGGCCTTTTCCCATAGGGCCTGCGCCGCCTCCTTCGGCACCAGGCCGAGTTCGGCCATGGCGTCGGTTGCATGGGCCTCGATCTCGAACCAGATGCGAAAGCGGGACTCGGGCGACCAGATGGCCGCCATTTCAGGCCGGCTGTAGCGCGGGATCATGGCTCGATGCTCTAGAGCATCGATGCTCCGCCGCGCAAGGGCCGGCACCCACGTCAATTGCAACCGGCCGACGAGTGTTTCCCGTGAAACAACCCTGAACTTTGTTTCACGCCCATGCTACATCGCTGCCAATGAGGGCCATGCTGTTCGACATTCTTGACCATTTTTCACCACCTTTTGCCACGCTCGACCAGGCAAGCCGGTTTCTCCACCAGCTCTGCGGCGAGTTCAAAGTGGCCAACCTGTCCTGCAGCTGAAGCACACTGATTCAGCTCGTTCTTTTAGCAAACCGGCCGCTTTACTATCCGTAACACGTCAATGGGTTAGCACCCCATTTGCAAACCGGAATGGAGGTCGCAATGACGCCTCCTAAACGCAAATGTGCCGCCCCGACGGCCCTCGGGAACGGCACAAATCGAATAGCAAACCTGAACTCCCATTCGGTACCGATTCGCGGGACGGCCGTCAAGCCAGGAAGGTTCCCCAAGCACGTCAGGAACCCGTCCGACCGGCAGCGCGGCCACTTACAAAACGTTCGGCGTGAACTGTCTTGCCGGCGTTTCGAGCTACCGCCACCCGTTCAGCAGGGCAAGTGGGGGCGGCGATGATGGACCCGAAGGCCGCCGCCCGCGCCCTTGGCGGCGATTACAGTGGGGGGCAAATCTTAGTGCCGGGTCCTGGTCACAGCCGGCACGACCGGAGCTTGTCGGTTCGATTCTCCGCCGACGCGCCCGACGGCTTCGTGGTTCATAGCTTCAGCAGCGACGACCCGATTGTCTGCCGGGACCACGTCAAAGCCGTGCTCGGCATCGGCCGCGAATATAGGTGTGAACGTCGACGGCCGGAGGCTCCCCGACCGGCGGTCGAACGGGCGGCCCAGGACAAGCGCAATGCCGCATTAGCGGCCGAGGTATGGTCCGAAGGCGTGCCGGTCATGGAACACCCTATTGGCCGGGTGTACGCCAAGGGGCGCAATGTCGATATGGGCAGTGCCGCCCTACGATTCCATCCGGCCTGTAAGACGCGGATCGACGGCAAGCTGGTGACGCTGCCCGCCATCGTGGCAAAGCTCGTGCCGGTCGACTCCATCGACACTTTGATCGCGATTCAGCGTACCTTCCTGGTGGCGAATGGCAGCGGCAAGGCGGACCTTCCCGGCGGCGCCCGGCGAATGCTTGGGAACGCTGCCGGTGCTGTGTGCAAGTTGTCGCCCGATGAAGATGTAACGACCGTTCTAGGCATCGGTG
>DATAOT010000167.1:0-1884 GCA_036265615.1 Aestuariivirgaceae bacterium | reverse complement strand
CGCACACCGGTCTCGGCGAGCGGATTGGCGATGATGGCCTTGGCCTGGGTGAAGGCGATGACCGCCGGCTTGATGTCCCTGGGGAAGGCGAAGTCGCGGTCGGCGACACCGCGCGTCACCTGGGAATAGATCATTCCCTCGGTCAGATCGTTGCGCCGGATGAGCTCGTCATGAAAGCCGACATACTCTTCGGGCGAGCAGGGCCAGGTGATCCGAAGCTCGCGCAGCGAGCGGTCGAGGCGAGCGATGAAAGGCGCCTGGTCGATCAGCCGGCCGGCGCAGACCGGCACCACCTCATAGACGCCATCGGCGAAAAGATAGCCGCGATCGAATATCGAGACCCGGGCATCCTTCTCGTCGACAAAGGCCCCGTTGACGTAAACAATCCGTCCCATCTCGCCCCTTCCGCAACAGCAACGCGCTCCTTCGAATCCAAACCAGAAAACCACCGCTGCGTCCACCGGCCGTCAACAGGAGCTTTCCCTTGAGCCGGGCTCCCGTGCTACAGGCCTTGAGCCAGGACCCATCCGCGAGGCCTGCCGCATGTCCATCATCGTTCCGAACCGCGCCATGGAGGCCGAGGCCTTCCTGTCGAAGTTCCCGGACATCCGCGCTTTCCATCTGATGTGGACCGATCTGTGCGGCGTGCAGCGCGGCAAGCTCCTGAGACAGGACGATCTGGTGCCGGCGTGGAAAGACGGCCGGTATCTGCCGATTTCGGCAATGGTGCTCGACGTCACCGGTCAGGACATTCCGGAAACGGGGCTCGTGTTCGACGAGGGTGACCGCGATCTCCTGCTGTGGCCGGTGCCGGGATCGCTGGTGACCATGCCGTGGTCGGTCGAGCCGTCGGCGCAATATATCGCCACCATGCACGACCTCGACGGCACGCCGGCGGTGCCTGATCCGCGCAATCTGCTGAGCCGCATGGATGGGCGGCTGCGCGAGCAGGGCATGGTGCCGGTCGGGGCGGTCGAGCTCGAGTTCTTTCTCATGGACCGCGATGCCGCTCTGAGCGGCCGCCCGCAGGCCCCGAAAGGGCTGACCGTGCCGGCCCGACCGATGCATTACCAAGCCTATAATCTCCAAGATCTCGATGATTTTGCACCATTTTTCAGCGATCTCTACGCCTTCGCAGAAATCCAGGGCCTGCCTGCCCGAGCACTGATTTCGGAATACGCACCAGGGCAGATGGAGGTGGTGCTCAAGCATCGCGGCGAGATTCTCAAGGCGGCGGACGAAGCGATCATGCTGAAGCGCCTGATCAAGGCGACGGCGGAGCGCCATGGCATGATCGCCAGCTTCATGGCCAAGCCCTATTCGGAATGGACGGGCTGCGGCATGCATGTCCATGTCTCGCTCGCCAATGACGCCGGCGAAAACCTGTTCGCCTGCGAGGATCCGGAAAACCACGCGCTGCTGCGCTGGGCGCTGGGCGGCCTCAAGGCAACGATGGCGGAATCGATGCTGATCTTCGCCCCGAATGCCAATTCGTACCGGCGATTCCGCCGCAATTCCTATGCGCCGGTGGCGGCGAACTGGGGCATCAACAACCGCACCGTGTCGCTCAGGATCCCGGCCGGGGCGCCGCCGACGCGTCATATCGAGCACCGCCCGGCGGGCGCCGATGCCAATCCCTATCTGGTGCTGGCCGCGGTGCTTGCCGGCATGCATCACGGCATCGCGCAGGAGCTCGATCCCGGCCAGCCGGTTTCGGGCAACGGCTATGAGCGGCGGGCCAAATACATTCCGGGCAACTGGTATGACGCGATCGACGCGTTCTGGCGGGCCTCGGTGCTGAAGGAATATTTCGGCAAGGAATTCGTCGAGATCTTCGCGACGATCAAGGAGGTCGAGGCCGACCGGTTCGGCGCCGAGCCGACG
>DATAOT010000166.1:0-23887 GCA_036265615.1 Aestuariivirgaceae bacterium | reverse complement strand
GGCCTGCATGCTCTGCGAGTACCCCACGACATCCGTCGCCATGATGGCGGCGAGGCGGTGCTGAAGTTTGGCGTCTTGACCCACGAGCCCCTCGGGACGGCGTAAGGAAGTCGTTTGGCTATCCTATCTGATCTGGGGAAGCGAGGGGAGCGGGGCATATTCAAGAGGGTGGACAAGTAGTTTCTGGTCGGCTCGGAGGCTGGGCCGCGGTTCTGCTGGGACTGCACTAGGTAGGATACCGCGGACATCGTCCTTTAACCGATGGAACGATCCTCCTGCCGGCGGTAAATGCTCACTTAAGGCAGTGCTAATGGGTTGTTGCTCAGGGTGCGAAGGAAGCTGATAAGATCGGCACGGTCGCGTGGATTGTGAATACCCTTCATTACCATTCTTGTTCCGGGAATAGTCCAAGCCGGGTGTGCAAGGAAGTTGTTGAGCGCCTCATAGGTCCACTCTCCGCCGACTGCCTTAAGCGCGGGCGAATACTTGAATTCACCAAAGCTTGCTTGCTTTGGGTCGGCCGACAATATCCCAAAGTGGCGGGCCCTTCATCGCTTTGCCAGATTGATCCATGGTGTGGCAACCTTTACAACGCAGTGCGCGCAGTTCGCCGCGAGCCGGATCGGCAGACGCAAGCAACCCCGCAATCTCCTCGACTCTAGGGGCCATAGTCCCCCGCTCCCTCAGCAAATCCGCGGTTTCTGCGTGACCCTGGACGATCGCAAGATGCAAGGGGGGTTCATCAAGTTCGGTCAAGGCGCCGGTATCGGCGCCATGATCGAGCAGCAGTCGGACAATCTCGGTACGGCCAACTCGTGCAGTGACATGGAGTGGGGTCTGCGCTTGCCTGCCGACATTCGCGTCGGCACCGCGTTCAAGCAACAAACGAACGATGTCAGTTAGACCCGCCGAAGCGGCAAGGTAGACAGGTGTGCCCCACGTCGAGGTCGCATTGACATCAGCGCCCCGCTTGATCAAAAGTTCTGCGGCTTTAGCGTGGCCTTGCTGGATTGCCATGTGAAGTGACGTTGCCGGTCCGGCACGCTCATTAATATCAGCACCCTGAGCAAGGAGTTGCTCAATTCTCGCGAGATCGCCTTCTTTGGCGGCATCGTGGAGGGGTGACGCGCTCGCGATGTTGGCGAGGCCAGTGGCAAGCAAAATTGAGAATGTCGATGCCGTAATCGCGGCAGCATTTGTGATGACGAAGTTCCTACGTGCAATGTTTGTCATTGCATTGAGCGCGATCCGGAAGCTGGAAAAGAAAACAAACAGGGCGGGGAAACCGAGTAATTTTCAAAAACCGCGTCCAAAAAGTCGTAGGCGTTATGAGAACAAGAAATGTCGAATGATTTCAAATGGCTGGGGGACTAGGATTCGAACCTAGACTGGCGGAGTCAGAGTCCGCTGTCCTACCGTTAGACGATCCCCCAATTCAAGCCTCTGAAATCCAGGCGGATTGGGTTTTCTGATGCCAATTGCGCACGGAGCCCGATGCCAAAATGGGTGGCAGGTCATACCTCCCGGGCCTTGTTTGGTCAACCCTTGCGGTTGGCATTTGTCCATGAGCTGAACGGTGATATCGCGGCCCCGTCGCCGGTTGAAGCGGGAGGATCTGATCGGCGGGCCCTGAGAGCGATGATCTGGCTGGTCGCTCCACGTGCGACATCGATCGATCATGTCTTCCAATGGCCCAGCAGCGGACCCTTGCTGCCATAGACCGGATCCTTGCGCGGCTTTCCGACCTTCGGGATCGTCATGATGGCCCGCTCATGATCCTCGCTGGTCCGGCAGACATCGAACGTGCCGAACGGCGGATAGGCGCCGACGACCAGAAAATCGTCGCTCGCCGCCAGACGCTGGTGGCCGGTGCCGGCCGGAAGGATCGCCACATCCCCTGCCTTGACCGTGAGCTTGCGTCCGTTCAGCCCGCCGAACTGAACCTGTGCCTCGCCGCGGGCGACCCCGAGAACCTCGTGGATCTGCGAATGGTAATGAACGAAGTCATAGATGTCGTTGCGCCAGGACTGGCCCCAGTCGTTGCTGGCGAACAGCGCCTCGAATACCGCGGCCGGATCGAACGCATCCGGCAGGGCGACGGCGCCGCGATAGACGATGAGCGGCCATTGCGGATGGTTGGGAATGACCCCGTCATCCTTGAAGCGGAAGCTCAAGGCCTTGCGCTCCCGCACGAGCGTCTCGAGCTCGTCCTTAGATGGCCGCGACCAGCCGGTCGCCTTCTCTGCGATCTCCTTCAACTTTTCCGTGATCGGCATTTTCCGATACCTCATCTGCTCGTTGACCGACGCTTGCGCAGATAACGCGTGAGCTGCACAAGGTTCCGGCAGTTCAGGACGCGATCGGCCGAAACCCCGCCCTTGCGCGCCATCTCGACACCCCAATGGGTCAGGTCGAGCTCGCTCGTCGAATGGGCGTCGGGATTGATGCTGAGCATGCAGCCAAGCTCGAGAGCCCGCTGGTGCCAGCGCCAGTCGAGGTCGAGCCGCCACGGATTGGCATTGATCTCCACTGCCACCTGATGCTCGGCACAGGCCGCAAGCACCCTCTCGATGTCCACCTTGTAGCCCGGACGGCGCAGCAATTGGCGCCCGGTCATATGGCCGAGAATGGTGGTGAACGGATTGCTGACTGCCCGGATGATGCGGGCGGTCTGGGCCTTGGAGTCGAGCCTGAAATTGCTATGGACGCTTGCGACCACGAAATCGAAGCGGTTGAGCACTTCATCCTCATAGTCGAGCGAGCCGTCGGCGAGGATGTCGGATTCGATTCCCTTGAGGATGCGGAAGCCCTTGCCATACTGCTTGTTGAGCCGGTCGATGGCTCGGTGCTGCTCGTCAATCTCCTCGACCGACAGCCCGCCGGCATAGCCTGCCGAACGCGAATGATCGGCGACCCCGAAATATTCATAGCCGCGCTTGCGTGTCGCTTCGGCCATGCTTTCGAGCGATGCGGTCCCGTCCGACTGATCTGTATGGGCATGCAGGATGCCGCGCAGATCGTCATCGGTGACGAGACGCGGCAGCGCACCCGCGAGGGCGCGCTCGATCTCGTCGCCTCCCTCGCGCAGTTCCGGCGCGATGAACGGCAACCCCAACCGCTGATAGATCGACTCCTCGCTCGCCGCGGCGATCAGCCTGCGGCCTTGCCGCAGCCCGTCGCTGTCGAGTGTCAGGCCTTGACTGCGGGCCAGCGTCCGCAGAGCTTCGATATGACGCGCAGACCCGGTGGCGAGCAGGAGCGTGATGCCATGATGGCGCCGATCGGTCAGGTGCACGGAGAGCTCGCTGCCGGACGCGATCGTGGTCGGACCCCGCTTCAGGGCCGGCGCCTCGGCAACGAGCGCAAGGTCACCGACGAGCTCGCACCCGCGCCGGAAATCGCCTGCAAAAGTGACGCGCTGCAGCTCCGGATGCGCGGCACGGAGGCTTCTCGCAGCATTGTCGAGCAGAAGAGCGGCACGGTCGATGTGGCGGTGACCCTTGCCCGCCCCGCCCTGGGCGATGGCCTCGAGGATACGGGCCTGGAGGGCCGCACCGAGGCCCTTTTCGTCCTTGATGCGGTCCTCGCGTGCCGCTGCCTCGAGCTCGGCAAGCGAGCTGATCCCGAGCTTGCGATGGATGCTCAGCGCCTGCTCCGGCCGCAAGCCCGGCACAGCAAGCATTTCGAGGACGCCGGCCGGCACCTCCTTGCGCAATCGTTCGAGGCCGGGATGCGTACCCGTGCGATGGAGCGTGGCGATGATCTCGGCAATCGCCTCGCCAACGCCTGAAATCTCGCGCAAGCGGCCTTCGGCAACAAGCTGATCGAGCGGCACGGCAAGCGTCGCCAGGCTGTCGGCAGCCCGTGCATAGGCCTTGCTGCGATAGGGATTGCCGCCGCTGAGGGCCGTGCGCTCTGCATATTCGCGCAGGAGCTTGGCGATGGCCTGGCTGGTGTGCGGCGATTCCACGACCTGCGCTCAGCGGAAGGTGGCGATGCCGAAGACCAGAGGATAGGCGCCTTTGATCTTGCCGGAGGCCGGCATCACCTCGAGCCTGTCATCGTCGCTCTTCGTCGCATCGACCTTGCCGGTGAGCTCATAATCGTCGAGCACGAAGGGAAGGCTGTTGGCGGTGAGCAGGTTGGGGCGGTCGAGCAGGGCGAAATGCAGATGCGGCGCGGTCGAGTTGCCGCTGTTGCCGAGCTTGCCGATCGGCGCCCCGGCCTTGACCTTGTCCCCGAGCTTGACCCTCATCTTGCCGGGCTGGAGATGGGCATAGATGGCATAGACGTCGGGGCGGATGCGGAGAATCACGAAATTGCCGCCATAATCGTCCGGCGCATGCACGGTGGTCGGCGGCTGCAAGGGCACGCTCTCGGCCATGCCGTCGTGCAAGCCGACGATCTCGCCGTCCGCGACGGCCCGCACGTCGGAGCCGAAATAAGGGTACTGCTTGTTCTGCTTGCCATCGCCCTCGAAGAACCGGTCGCCTTTCAGCTGGATCCAATCGATGGCAAAGGTTTCCGGCGTGGCGATACGCGTGCCGGCGGCGATCCGCACATCGCGATGGACATTGGGAACACAGCAGCCGTTCATTGCCGCCCAGCCGGGGCCGCTCAGCGGCGGGACGAGAGTCACGGGCGCGGATGGCGCAATCGCCACCTCGGGGCCGACCACCTCCCGGCTACCGATCATGCTGGCATGGGGATCGGCCGGCGCGAAGTCGTAAGCCAGGCGATGCGACAGGCGGGTGGGCAGCGGTCCGGGCGAAAGAACGAGATCGATCTCGATCGCGACCGAAGCTGACGGCGGGATTGCCTTGACCTTGCCCTCGAGCAGCATTTGCGTCGCCGCCGCGAGCTCGCTGCCATCCAGATGGCCGACCACCTTGCCTGCTTCATTGGTGATCTCGATCGAACTCACCGTCACCGGCCCGTCGAACACGTTGGTGATGAGAAGATCATATTCGACATGGTCGCGGCCATCGTCGCCGCGCACTGCATGCGCCTCGTGAAACGGCGTGACCATAATGGCGGTGGATGGGTCGATGATGCGGGTCCCGGCCAAGGCGGGAGTCGATCCGACGAATAGAAGAAGGAGAGCAGCGAGAGCGAATGGATGTGGCGGCATTGGCAAACTTTAGAGCATGATGAGTGTAGAGCAAGTCATGCCGTCCGACCTGCCGTCAACCGATGCCTGCGGCCCAAAACGCAAAATGGTTGACATGGTCACAAAACTGTCCTGACATTCATGGCGTGAAAACCTTTTGCCACACAGGCAATTTTTTCGTGCCTTGATTCGCGCGCGGGAGCAGGGAGGGGCAATGGCTACAACCGAGAATATGCAAAGCGACGTCCGCGATCTGGATGCGCGGATCGATCGGATGCACAAGCGCGACCGCGTCGGTGCACTCGTCTTCGTCGCGGCGCTGTGGATTACCGTTCTGTTCGTCCTCGGCAGCGTCTGGTCGCTCGTGACCGTTCCGGAGCTTCGCATCATCCTCCTGATCTCCGGCGGCCTGGTGCTGATTTTCAACACCGCCTCGATTCTGGCGATGCTGCGCCACTACGCCGATGACCGCGACTTCATTTACGGCCTCGACCTCAAGCATCTCGACGAAATGCGGCGCCAGCGCCGGATCTAGGAGCACCTCATGGCCTATCGTCCGCCCGAACAGAGTCTGCTGGGCCAGATCATCGATGTCTTCGTGCTGCTCGTTCTGACCGTCGGATCGCTCTTCGTACCGCTCTATCTCGGGCTTGCCGGCGCCACCAAGACTCCCAACCCGATCCCCAACCCGACCTGGGAGAAGCTTGGCCAGAACGCCGTCGAGCAGCAGCAATGGGCCGCTCTCGGCATCACTGATCCGGCAGCCGCAAACGACATCGTCACTGCCCGCTTCAACTACGACTTCAGCTGGGCGGCGCTGATCACCATGACGGTGTTGGTCATCGGCTTCTTCGTCCTGGTGGTCCGGCTCTCGGACCGCGAATATCGCGAGGTCATCGCCGAACGCTTCGGCGCCGGCAGGCGCTAGGGAGAAATCGCAATGGATCTGTGGAACGTCCTCGAATATCTCGCCTGGGCTCTGTCGGCGGTGTTCGCGCTGCATATGGTCTACGACCTCTACCGGGTCGACACGACCTATGACAACGAGCTGCTCACCTCCTCGCGCGAGGGCGAGATCGAGCTGACCCAGGAACGTCACGAAATCTGAGGGGCTGAACATGTCGACTGCCACCGGCACCGCCGCCGCCGACAAACGCCTGAGCCTGCTCAGGGTGCTTGGGCCCGTCCATGTCTGGGCGCTTGGCGTCGGCATCGTGCTCGTCGGCGAATATATGGGCTGGAACTTCTCGGTCGGCAAAGGCGGCATGATCGCCGGCCTGGTCGCCTGCTGGGTGGCCGGCCTGCTTTACACGAGCGTCGCCATGATCGACTCGGAGGTGACCTCGACGGTCGCGGCGGCCGGTGGCCAATATGCTCAGGCCAAGCACATCGTCGGACCGCTCATGGCCTTCAATGTCGGCCTGTTTCTCGTCCTCGCCTATACGATGCTCGAGGCCGGCAATGCCATCACCATCGGCTATCTGCTCGATACGGTGGCGCAGATGCAGGGTCATACGGGGCTAAACCAGAAGCCCTTCATCATCCTGACGGTGATGTTCCTCGCCTGGCTCAACTATCGCGGCGTCCTGGTCACGCTGAACTTCAGCTTCGTCATCACCGCAGTGGCCTTCATCGCCATCCTCATCCTGTTCTTCGCGGTCGAGGCCGGGGTCTCGGCCATCCCGCTCGATTTCAGCGCCATCACCACCGAACCCCTGCCCTATGGCTGGGTCGGCGTGCTCGCGGCCCTGCATTTCGGCCTCTGGTATTATCTCGGCATCGAGGGCACGACCCAGGCGGCGGAGGAAGTGCGCTCGCCCCCGCGCGCCCTCCCCTATGGCACGATGGCCGGCATCATCACGCTGGTGATCGCCGCCACCCTGACTTGGTATGTCTGCTCGGGCCTCATTCCCTGGGAATATCTCGGACAGGCCGGGACGCCGCTCTTCGACGCCACTCGGGTGACCGGCAGCCTCTGGCTCATGATCCTGCTGTTCATCGGTACGATCTTCTCCACTCTCGCCTCGGCCAATGGCTGCATCAACGATGCTTCGCGGGCGTGGTTCTCGATGGGCCGTGACCGCTATTTGCCGACCTGGTTCGGAGCGGTGCACCCGGTCTATCGCACGCCCTATCGCTCGATCGTCTTCCTGGTGCCGATCGCGCTCGTCTTCGCGCTCGGCGCCCCGCTCGACCAGGTGATCACCTTCTCGATCCTCTCCGGCCTGCTCGGATACACCTTCATGTCCTTCAACATGATCATGTTCCGCAACAAATGGCCGCTCAAATCGATCAAGCGCGGCTATGTCCACCCGTTTCATCCCATGCCGGCGCTCGTGCTGATGATTCTCTGCGCCGCGACCTATGTGGCCATCTTCCTCGGTTACGGCACCCAGCTCATCGCCATGATGTGCTACTTCATCCTGGTCTCGCTGTGGTTCCACTTCTGGCGCTACCGGTTCGTGCGGCGCGGCGACCAGTTCACCATGCCCTGGCCGAGGCCGCAGGGCTATTGACCGGCGTCCTGTTTGCCCTGTTCGTGGTGACAGGCTCGGGCGTCCTCTATGCGATGGCGCTGCGCGACCACCGCCGAGCGGCGGCATGGCGGGCCCATCTCCTGGATCGCGTCGCATCGACCTTGCCGGAGGCGCGGCTCGCGATGCGGCCAGACGGCTTCCCGGCGCTGGCGGGCCGGCTGCCCGACGGCCGCAAGGTGACGATCGAGCTCATCCCCGACACGCTCGTCTTCCGGAGGCTTCCTGAACTGTGGCTGATCGTGACCATTGCCGAGACAATGGACGGCACCGGCCCGTCGGTCGGCGGCCTTGCCCGCCCGATGGGAGCCGAGTTCTACGCCATGGTCCCTGCCCTGCCCCGCCTGCTTCAGCTGCCGGATGGTGCCGGCTCCCTCCTGGTCAAGGCCAGTGACGACATCTCGGTGCTCGAGGCTGGGCGGCTTGGCGCCGTGCTGGTTCGCCTGTTTGAAGACGAGGAGCTGAAGGAGATCGTCGCGACGCCGCGCCTGACCCGCGTCGTCCGGCACGCTGCCGAGGGTCATCGCGGTGCTCACCTGCTGCTCCGCCAGACCCGTTTCGCAATCGACGCGATCCCGCCCGACCTGGTGAGCCGGGCCCTCGCAGATGCCGACGGGCTCCGCGCCGCGCAAGCCTCGCCCCGACCGGCGTCGCGTTACTGATTTCCGCCCCCCATCCGCAGGCGCCGCAGCAGCTCTTCATTGGGGTTCCCGTCCATCGTGAGACCCAATGATTTCTGCGCCTTGCGGATTGTCTCGCGTGTGTCGAGATCGATCCGCGCCTCCTTTTCCGGGATCTGGTAGCCGCGGGCCCGCAGCCGCTTCAGGAGCTCGAGCCGCTGTTCCTTGTTGAGCGGCTTGGCAGCCGGCGGCCAGTTCGGCAGGGCCGCGTCGCTGCGGGCAATGCGATTGGCGATGAGACCGATCGAGACGGCATAGAGGTCCGAATGGTTGTACTCCTTCAGCACCCCGTAATTCTCCGATACCAGAAAGGCCGGCCCCTTGGCCCCGCTCAGAAACACCAGATAGAAATCCTCCCCCGGCGGGATCGGACGTCCGTCCCGCCGCTTGATCCCGAGGCGCCGCCAATGCGCGCCGGAGCCGAGGCCGGGGCCGAACGTGAAATCGCTCGGCAGGATGACTTCGGCACCCCATTCGCGCCCCGCCTGCCAGCCATGGGCCTTGAGGAAATTGGCAATCGACGCCAGCGAATCCGGCACATTGGTCCAGATGTCGTGCAGACCGTCGCCATCTTCATCGACGCTGAAGCGCAGATAGCTCGTGGGCATGAACTGGACCGATCCCATGGCGCCAGCCCATGAGCCCTTCATCAGGGCCGGGCTGGCCTCCTTCCGATCGATCATCTTGAGGCAGGCGATGATCTCGTCGAGGAAGATCTGCTCGCGATATCCCATGGCGGCGATGGTCAGAAGCGAACGCAGCACATCGCGTTTGCCCTGCTGGGTGCCGAAATTCGACTCGACACCGTAGATTGCCAGAATGATCTCGCCGTCGACGCCGTATTTCTTCTCGAGCGTCTTGAGCAGCGCGGCGTTCTTGTCCCTCTCCCTGCGGCCCTGGGTCACCCGGGCGTCGGTGACGACGCTCTTCACATAGTCGGCGATCGTCGTCTCCGACTCGGGCTGGCGGACCAGCAGGCGGGGAATTTCGGGATCAGCTCCGAGGCCACCGATGATCGACAGCACGAAGCCGCGGTCGAGCCCTTCCTTTGCCGCCGCATTCGCCACCTGCTGCTTGTATTGCGCCATCCGGCTCGGGCTCGGAAGATCCAAGGCCGCCGCCGACCGGCAGAAACACAGAAGAGCGACGACGAGGAGGAAGCAACGCGTCATGATTGTCAGGGCTTGGTCTTGCTGGCTGTGACCGCCGTCTTGCGATAGCCGAGCGAACCGAACAGCAGATCGACCATCTTCTTTTGCGTGCGGTGATCATTGGCGCCGACCATGATATTGAAATATTTGCCGATGCTCGCCAGCCGATGCAGAACCAGATAGTTCGACAGCGAGCAGTCGTTGGTTGAGGCGTCGACCTGCTCGTAGATCACATTCATGCCAAGGCTTTGAAGCCGGTTCCGCCAGCCGATCGGGCCAGGCTCGGTCACAAGCTCGGAGCCGGCAAAGACCACCACATTGTGCGGGTCGGCCAAGGCCCCTGTTGCCGCCGCATTGACAAAACCAGTCATCTGGCCGGAGGTCGTCGCCGCCGACAGGCCGCCATCATTGTTATGAAGGCTGAACCAGTGCCGGCCGCCCTTCAAGAGCCCGATCAACCGCTCGGTATAGCGCGGCGCCGGGTGCTTGAGGCCGGCGCAGGATTTGCCCGTGCCGAAAGCCCGATTGGGGTCCTGGGCCCGCGCCTTGCCCTTTTGGTCGCCGGTCTCCACCGCGACCATCCGGCCGCCATAGGTGGCAACGGCGTAGACCGCCACGTCGAAGGCCGAGCCCTCATTGTCGCGCGGAATGGCGATGCGCGGACCCTGCGGCTGCGCCCGGTTTTCGATGATTGACAATTTCCATTTAAGCCCCGCATCGGCAAGCTTCTCCTCGCGATAGCACAGGCCGGCCTTGCGGATGAGAGCGGCATTGCGGGCGATATCGGAATCGCTGATGCTCGACAAATCCTCCGCGCAGTCGCTCGCCGTCCTTTCCGATTGCGGCGGTGTCATCGCATTGAGCGCCTTGCGCGACAGATCAACGAGCCGCGAGGTGGCGAGCGCCTTGTCGGTGGCGTCGCTTTCGAGCCGGACCGCCTCCTCGAGCCGCGCGATGTGGTGCGGAAAATCGCCGCTCTCGCGATTGGCACGGGCGCGGTCGATCCAGTTGCGGGCGCCCGGGAAGTCCTTGTGCGACAGAGCAGTTTGCGCGAGCACCAGCTGGGCGCGGATGTAGTCCTTGTTGGCCGATTTTTCGAGAAGGCTCAGGCCCTGTTCCCATTGATTGCGCTTGAGCCGGTACCATCCGAGGATATACATCGCCATCGGGTTCTCGCGGTCGGCTTCGGCCTGGAGATAAACGAGAGGACCCGGCTCGAGCACATCGCCGGCCTCGACCGATTTGAGGATGTCCTCGAGCATCAGCGTCGATTTTTCGATCATGTCCCCCTTGCCCGCGCCAAGGCACGGCGAGGCGGCACTCGCCGCGGCCAACACGGCCGCGACGCACCAAGCCGCCGGACTTCGCGCAGGTCGGCGCATCAGAGCATGATGCATCGCGCGGCGCGCGGCGCGCGGCGGATCGGACTCGCCGCGGCGTAACGCAGGCTGGCTGGACCTAACCACGTCATGCTCTATCTCCCCGATCCCATCCGTCTCTCACCATCAACATGCGATGGGCGACATTGTGGCCATTTTTTGGATCACCCCGGGGCCGCTTCCTCTTTCCGGCTTGCGACCGTGCCCGAGGTTGCCGGCGAAAAGCACAGCATCAGGGCGGGAATCCCGCTTGCTGCCGAAAGCAGGAAGAAAAGCGGATAACCGATGGCATCGACAACGAAACCGGAGAGCCCGCCAAGGAACCGGCCGGCGACGCTGTAAAGGGACGAGAGAAGCGCATATTGGCTGGCGGCAAAGGTCAGCGACGTCAGCCGCGACAGATAGGCGATGAACACCGTGCCGGCGAAACCGGCCGCGAAATTGTCGGCGGTGATGGCGGCGGCAAGCATCAGCAGACCCTTCTGCCCGAGCGCCATGAAGACGAAGGCCAGATTGGAGGCGGAAGCCAGCACCACGCCGAGCACCAGCGCCGTCCGCAAGCTGACATTGGCGACCACCACGCCGCCGGCCATGGCGCCTCCAATCGACATGAGCACGCCATAGACCTTGGAGATGCCGGCGATCTCGAGCTTGGTATAACCCTGGTCGATATAGAAGGGCGCCGAAATCGACGAGAAAAGAAAATCCGGCAGGCGATAGAGAAGGATGAACGCGACAAGCGGCACGATCACCGGTGCGGTGCGCTGCAGGATTTCGCGCATCGGCACGACGAAGGTCTCGAGCAGATTGGCGGTTGCCGCCGGCTTCTCCGCGACGGCAGGCGCGATCAGCACGCCCAGGCTGGCCACCATCATGAGTCCGGCCATGATCCGGTAGGCGGCCGTCCAATTCCAGAGTTCGGCGATGGCGAGGGCGCCGGCGCCGGCCGCAATCAGGGCCACCCGGTAGCCGATCTGATAGATTGCGGTGAGGACGCCCTGCTGCTCGGGCCCGGCGGCTTCGATGCGCCAGGAATCGACCGCGATGTCCTGGGTTGCGCCGAGAAAGGCGCAGAGCAGCGCAACGAGCGCCAGCGGCTCAATCGCGGTGCGCACATTCAAGGCCGGAATGGCGATGAGCATGGCGGCAACGCCGATCTGCGCCACCAGGATCCACGAGCGCCGCAGGCCGAGAGCGGCCCCGAGCAGCGGCACGCGGTAGGAATCGAGGATGGGCGCCCACAGGAATTTGACCGCATACGGGGTCAGCACGTAGGAGTAGAGGCCGATTGCCGTCAGCGTCAGACCCTGTTCGCGCAGATAGATGGCAAGCGTTGTGGAGACCATGAGCAGCGGCAGCCCCGAGCCGAAGCCCATCAGCCCCATCGCCAAATAACTGCGGATCGTGCTTCCCCTCATCGCGGCGAGCCTACCCCTTCGGCCAGGAATGCTCTAGACCGGCGCCATGAGTCCTGAACAAGTTGCTCTCCGGGATACGTTCGCCCTCGACCTCATCGGCGATGCCTTCGCCCCGGTCAAGGCCTCGCTTCAAAGCGGCCTTATCCCCGGGGCGGCGCTCGGCATCGCGCTGCGCCGGGGCGGCGAGGCCATGGCGGCCGCCGGCTATGCGGTGCGCGAGCCAGAGCCGGAGCTTCTCAACCTGGACACGGTGTTCGACCTCGCTTCGCTGACCAAGGTCATGCTGACGACCCGCGCCGTCATGGAGCTCGTCGATCGGGGTGCCCTGCGCCTCGACGACACGCTCGGCAGCCTCCTCCCCGGCATTCCGGCGCAGGCCGATCATGGCCGACTGACGGTCGCCGAATGTCTCGGCCACCAGACCTTCCTCCCCTGGCACGAGCCGCTCTTCTCCCTCGGGCTCGAGCGCGACGCGCTGCGCCGCTATGTGCTCGAGCGCGACTGGCCGCATGGTGCAAGCGTTTATTCCGACATCAACTTCATCCTGCTCGGCTTCGTCATCGAGGCCGTCACCGGCCACCCTTTAAGGGACTGGCCGCTGCCGCCGGGCCTCTATGCCGATCCGCCGAGGGAGCGCACCGCCGCAACCGAGCTCGACCCATGGCGCAAGCGGCTGCTGCGCGGCGAGGTGCATGACGAGAATGCCTGCGCGCTCGGCGCCCCGGCCGGCCATGCCGGGCTGTTCGGCACGCTCGCCGCCGTCCTGCGCTTTGCCGCCGGCATGCTTGATGGCACGACCTTCTCGCCGAGCGGTCTTGCCCGGGTCCGCCAGCCGGTGTCGCCGACGCGAACCCTGGGATTCGAGCTGAGGCATGACGGTTGGGCGGGCGGCGACCGGGCCAGCCCCGGATCGATCGGCCATACCGGCTTCACCGGCACCGGCCTGTGGGTCGATTTCGAGCGCGGCGTCGCCTGGACCCTGCTGACCAACCGCGTCCATCCCTCGCGCGACCGCCGCAGCGACATCGCGCAGCTTCGCCGTGAGGTCGGCGATCGGATTACTGGTAGAGTGAGTAGTGAGATAGTGAATAGTGAGTAGTACGGGCCGAGCACTGCCCAACTACTGCTCACTACTCACTACTCACTACTCACTACTCACCACTCACACCATCCTCTTCGGCCGCCCGCCCTCGGGCAGCACGTCGAACGCGATCGAGATCCGGCGCTGCCTGGAGTTGAACGGCACCGTGGCGTGGTAGAGATAGGCGGGGAACAGCACCATCATGCCCTCTTGCGGCTTGATGATGCGCGACGGGAACCGCGCCCTGAGGCCCAGCTCCTCGGGCGGCCGCCCGGCCTCGAAGCCGCCCCGCACCACCCCGTCGCGGCCATTGTCGTCGCTCGCGATTTCCGCCGGGATCGTGACGTAGTAACAGCCCGACAGATAGCCATCGACATGGACATGCGGCTGCTGGTTGCCCTCCCCGTCGAGCACGGCGGCCCAGGCAGCGATCTCGATGGCGCGTGGTCGGTGGGCCAGGAACGGATGCCCGTCGCCCTGCTCGGTCGCGGCGAAATACTTCGCAACCGAGCGGCGCATGATCTGATGGAGATCCTCAAGCGGCCCCGGTCCGCCGTCGAGTCTGAGGTTGGCGATGCGCAGGGCGGGGTGATGCCAGGTCGGGTGGTCCTTGGGCGGCGTCGCGAGCTTCGGATGCGCCAGGACCTCGGCCTCGAGCGCCCGGTTGAAGGCATCGAGCGAGGCATGGCCGTCCGGCACGGCGATGGTCTCCACCCGCATGAAGCGGTCGAAGTCGATAAGCCTTTCCGCCTCGGCCCGCTTGCCGGTTTCGGTCAGCAGCAAGGCCTTGAACGACAAGGCTTCGATGCTTCCGGGCACGGCTTCGAGCCAGCCATCCGCCGTCGCCAGTGCTTCGGCCGGCCTGCCGGTCGCGATCAGCGCCGCGATCAGATTGTTGTAGATGCTGCCCGACCGCCCGCCGCGGCCGAGCGCCTGGCGGTAGCCGTCGATCGCTGCCGCGGTGTCGCCGCTCTTGTGGTGGGCGATCGCGAGAGACGACCACGCTTCGGCGCTGTCGGGCGCCAGCACGGTCGCCGCCTGGTAGGAGGCGATGGCCTGGCCGTGTCGCCCGAGGCGTTCGAAATGGTCCCCTTCCGCAACGGCAAGCTCGGCACTCTCGGGGAAGCGGGACCGGCCCTTGCGCAGCACCTCGCCCGCCCGCTCGAAGGCGCGCGCACCGGAATAGTGGCCGGCGAGCGTGGTGAAGGCGGCCGGTGCCGCAACCGCCCGGTCGAGAACAGCGGCAGCGATGTCGAGATGACCGACGGCCTCGCTGGAGCGGCCCTGGCGCAGCATCGCCATGGCGGCAATCATATGCGCCCGCGGCAGGGCCGGCCGAGCGGCGAGCGCCGGGCGAAGCGTGCGAAGCGCACCCTCGGGGTCGCGGCTCTTCAGGAGCGATTCGGCATGTTGCATCGAGGCCGCGAGTTCCGGGCTCATTGCATCCTCCGCGTTCACGATGTCCCACCGCCAGGTTAAAGCATCGGCCGGCTCGTGGAAATCATCTCGCACCGGCGATGGTGCAACCATCCCCAGCCTCTGCTATGGCAGTGAAAAAGGCCTGATTGGAGCCCCGGACCGTGGCCAACCCTGTGGCTGACCCCGACCTCATCGTCATCAATGGCAAGCTTGTCACGATGGACGAGCCCGCCGCCCAGGCGACAGCCCTTGCGATTGCGGGCAATCGCATCCTGGCGCTCGGCAGCACCTCGGAAATCAGGGGGCTGGCCGGTCCCAAGACCCGGATTCTCGACGCCGGCCGGGCCACGGTTCTGCCGGGCTTCGTCGAAAGCCACATGCACCTCTTTGCCGGTGCCGCCGAGCTCGATCATCTCCAGCTCTCCGGCATCCTCGGCCGCAGCGCTCTCGCCGCCGCCATCCGCGATTACGCATCCCGCCATCCGAAGAGATCGGTGCTGCTCGCCCAGGGAGCCGACTATTCGATCATTTCGGAACGCGAGCGGGTCACCCGTCACGATCTCGACCAGGCGATTCGCGACCGGCCCTTCGCCATGGCGGCATCGGACCATCACACCATGTGGGCCAACACGCTGGCGCTCGAGCAGGCCGGCATTCTCGCCGGTCGTCAGCTCGGCCCCGGCAACGAGATCGTGATGGGCGCCGACGGAGTGGCAGCAGGCGAACTGCGCGAGATCGAAGCCTTTGCGCCGGTCCTCCGGCTGGCCGGCCTTGGCCGCGAATGGCTCGGGCTTGCAACGGGCGGCGAGCCTGATCCCGAGCCCTCGGTGGCAGAGCGGGCCCTCGACCGCGGGATCCTGAAACGCGGTCTCGCCTATTGCGCCCGCCACGGCATCACCAGCATCCACAACATGGACGGCAATCTCTATATGCTGGCGTTGCTTCAGGAGATCGAGAACGAAGGCGGGCTGTCCTGCCGCGTGCGCGTGCCGTTCCACATGAAGAACTTCATGCCGCTCGACGCTCTCGGCAAGGCGCGCGCCATGGCCGACCGCTACCGCTCCGACACGCTGGCCTCGGGTTTCGTCAAGGTCTTCTATGACGGCGTCCTCGAAAGCTGGACGGCCACCATGATCGAGGATTACGCCGACCGACCGGGGACGCGCGGCGAGCCGCTGTTCACGCCGGAGCATTTCGCCGAAGTCGCGGTGGCGGCCGACCGGCTCGGGCTTCAAATCGCGGTCCATGCCATCGGTGACCAGGCGGTGCGTGCGGTGCTCGACGGCTATCAGGCGGCGGTCGAGGCCAATGGCCGCCGCGACAGCCGGCACCGCATCGAGCATATCGAGGTCATTCACCCGTCCGACATCCCTCGGTTCCGCAAGCTCGGGGTGATCGCATCGATGCAGCCGCGGCATGCGCCGGGCACCATGGGACTGCCGCTCGAACCGACGGTCTCGCGGATCGGCGTCGGGCGATGGCCATGGTCCTATGCCTGGCGGACGCTGCGGGAAGCCGGCGCCCGTCTGGTCTTTGCCACCGACTGGCCGGTGTCGCCGATCGACCCGCTTGCCTCCATCCAGGCGGCACTGACGCGCAAGCGCTGGAACGACGATCAGCCCGATCAGCGCCAGACCCTGGAGGAGGCGCTCGGGAGCTACACCCGCGACGGCGCATATGCCGAATTCAAGGAGGACCGCAAGGGCATGCTGAGCCCCGGCGCCCTGGCCGACGTCGTCGTGCTGTCGGGCGACATCGCCGCCACCGTGCCCGAGCGGCTGTCCGAGGTCACGGTCGCGACCACCATCTGCGACGGGCGGATCACTTATGAGAGTGGGCAGTAGGCAATAGGCAGTGAACGGTGCTCTTGCCTACTGTCTCTACAACGGCTTCAACCCCGCCTCGATCTCGCGGCGCCGTCCCTCGAGGAAAGGCGGCAGCGACAGCTTGCGCCCGAGCGACTCGACCGGCTCGTCGGCGGCAAAGCCGGGTCCGTCGGTGGCGATCTCGAACAGCACCCCGCTCGGATCGCGGAAATAGAGGCTGCGGAAATAGAACCTGTCGACCGGGCCGCTCGACGGAATACCGCGGCGGCGAAGGTGGTCGTACCACGCCTGGTACTCCTGGTCCGGGATGCGGAACGCCACATGGTGGACCCCGCCCGCGCCCAGCTGAGCGGCGGGCAACGACGGCTCGACCATGACGTTGAGCTCGGCTGCCGGGCCTCCCTCCCCCATCGCATAGACCCGTGACGGCCCCTCGCCTCCGCCGATCGGGCGCATGCCCAGAATGTCGCGCAGCATGGCGTCGGTTCCCCCAAGCTCCGGCGTGCTGATGGTGATCGGGCCGAGGCCGCGGATCTGATGCTCGGCTGGAACCGTGCTCAGCTCATTGGGATGAGCCTCGCCGATCCCGCCATCGTCGATGAGCGACAGCCGCTGGCCTTCTGGATCCTCGAAATCGAGGGCGAGCCTGCCATGGCGCTCGACGATCGGCGCCGCGGCGATGCCGGCCGAGGCCAGGCGGTCGCGCCACCAGTCCAGCGTCGAGGCGCCGGCCACCCGCAGTCCCGTCCGGACGATGCTTCGGGTGCCGCGGCGCTCGCGCGGCATCGGCCAGTCGAAGAAGGTGATATCGCTCCCCGGCGAGCCGCGGCCGTCACCATAGAACAGGTGATAGGCGCTGGTATCGTCCTGGTTCACCGTCTTCTTCACCAGCCGCATGCCGAGCGCGCCGGTGTAGAAGGCAAGGTTGGCCGATGGCGCCGCGGTGACGGCGGTCAGATGATGGATGCCGGTGAGCTGCATGGGCGATGTCCTTCGACGGTTCGCCCGGCACTCTGCCAGTCCAAAGAGCCGCCCTCAAGGCAAAGACAGGTCAGATCGCGATCTTCGCCCTGGAGGGAGCAACGCAGCGCACCCGCTGTGTCGCATCGACGAACCACCGGCCCTTCTGGCGCGGATCGCTCTGCCAGGCGGCCGTCAGCTGCTGCGACACGGCCATGCAGCCGATCGGCGTCAGCTGATCGGTGAGAATCTGTATTGGCTTGCAGCGAAGCGGCTCGGTGATGCTGCATGCGAGGAAGGTGATCATGTAAGCCTCAAACATGCCTGCCCCCTTCTTCCCATCGGGAGTTCGACGACCTTGACTCGCAGGTGTCCAATTCAGGACAAGCCTGCCTACCCTCCTCCTCATTGCTCGTTGCTTCTTGGGGCGTTGCCTGATTGATTATGGCAGCATGCCCGCAGCGCGGCCCGGCCTGTGAATTCGGCTGCTTATAGCCCGCTGTTGTAACTATACACGATTCTCCATGACCATCCGTGCCATTTGTGCAACAGTGGAGAAGGATCGAAGGTCAGGGATGCCTGCACAGGTCGACGCGGCGGACTTCATCCTGACGACCGAGGGCCTGACCAAGGAGTTCGCGGGCTTCATTGCCGTTCGCAACGTCGACCTCAGGATCCGGCGCGGCACGATCCACGCCCTGATCGGCCCCAACGGCGCCGGCAAGAGCACCTGCTTCAACCTGCTCACCAAGTTCATCGAGCCGACCAGCGGCAGCATCACCTACAATGGTCGCGACATCACCGGTTTCGAGCCGGTCGAGATCGCCCGTCTTGGGCTCGTGCGCTCATTCCAGATCTCGGCTGTCTTCCCGCATCTGAGCGTGCTCGAGAACGTGCGGGTGGCGGTGCAGCGCCAGCGGGGCGACTCCTTCGACTTCTGGCGCCCGGCGACGGTTTTGCGCGGCCTCAACGAACGCTCGGTGGCGCTGCTCGATGCCGTCGGCCTCACGCCCTGGGCCGGGATCCTGGCCGGTGAGCTGCCCTATGGCCGCAAGCGCGCCCTCGAAATCGCCACCACGCTTGCGCTCGAGCCCGAGATGATGCTGCTCGACGAGCCGACATCGGGAATGACGGCGGAGGATGTCCTTCGCATCGCCGATTTGATCAGGCGGGCCTCCGCCGGCCGCACCGTGCTGATGGTCGAGCACAATCTGTCGGTCGTGTCGCGCCTGTCGGATCGCATCACCGTGCTCGCCCGCGGCGAGGTCCTGGCCGAAGGGAACTATGAGCAGGTATCGCGCGATCCGCGGGTGGTCGAAGCCTATATCGGGACCGGCCATGCCTGACGGCGAGCTCGAGGTGCGAAATCTCGAGGGCTGGTATGGTGAATCGCACGTCCTGCATGGCGTCGATCTGGCGGTTCGCGGCGGCGAGCTCGTGACCCTGCTCGGCCGCAACGGCGCCGGCAAGACGACGATCCTCAGGGCGATCATCGGCCTGCTCGAGCGGCGGCGCGGCTCCATTACCTTTGCCGGCCGCGAGACCATCCGGCTTGAGCCCCGCGACATTGCTCGGCTCGGCATCGCCTATTGTCCGGAAGAGCGCGGCATCTTTGCGAGCTTGACCGTCGAGGAGAACCTCGTGTTGCCGCCGGTGGTGCGGCCCGGCGGTTTGTCGCGCGAGGACGTCCTCGCCATCTTCCCCAATCTGCGGGAACGCCTTCAAGGCCAGGGTACCAAGCTGTCCGGCGGCGAGCAGCAGATGCTGGCCATCGGCCGCATCCTGCGCACCGGGGCGCGATTCCTGCTTCTCGACGAGCCGACCGAGGGGCTGGCGCCGGTGATCGTGCATGAGATCGCACGGACCATCGGGCGGCTCAAGCAGGCGGGCTTCACCATCATCCTGGTCGAGCAGAATTTTCATTTTGCCGCGACCGTTGCCGACCGACACTATGTCATTGAACAGGGCCGCGTGGTGGATACGATCAACAACAGCGAGCTTCCGCAGAATGTGGCCAAGCTCAAGGCCTATCTCGGAATATGAGCGCCAGGAACGAGACGCAGGGAGGAAATCGACCGATGCGATTGAAGAACGCGCTGATCATCGCCGCGCTGCTGTCGCTAACGGCCGGCACGGCGGCGGCCGAGGACATCCCGATCAAGATCGGCGTCCTCAACGACCGCTCGGGCGTCTATGCCGACCTCGCCGGCGAAGGCTCGGTGATCGCCGCTAAAATGGCGGTCGAGGATTTCGGTGCCGATGCCAAGGGCTTCAAGGTCGACATTCTCAGCGCCGATCACCAGAACAAGCCGGACATCGCCTCCAACATCTCCCGCCAGTGGATCGACCAGGACGGCGTCGACGTCATAGCCGATGTCCCGACCTCCTCGGCGGCGCTGGCAGTCAACGAGGTGGTGCGCGAGAAGAACAAGATCTTCCTTGTGTCGGGCGCGGCAAGCTCGGACCTGACTGGCGCCAAATGCTCGCCCAACACGGTGCACTGGACCTACGACACCTGGGCGCTCGCCCATGGCACCGGCAAGGCGATGGTCGAACAGGGCGGCAAGAAATGGTTCTTCATCACCGCCGACTATGCCTTCGGCCAGGCCCTCGAGCGCGACACCACGGCGGTCATCAAGGCGGCTGGAGGCGAGGTCGTCGGCAGCGTCAAGCATCCCTTCCCGGGGCAGGACTTCTCCTCCTTCCTGCTGCAGGCGCAATCCTCCGGCGCCCAGGTGATCGGCCTCGCCAATGCCGGCGGCGACACCATCAACTCGATCAAGCAGGCCGCCGAGTTCGGCATCACCCAGGGAGGCCAGAAGCTCGCCGGGCTTCTCATCTTCATCAGCGATGTGCATGCGCTGGGGCTGCAGACGGCGCAGGGCCTGGTTCTGACCGAAGCGTTCTACTGGGACAAGGACGATGGCACGCGCGCCTTCGCCAAGCGCTTTGCCGAGCGCAGTGGCGGCAAGATGCCGACCATGGTGCATGCCGGCGTCTACGCCTCGGTGCTGCACTATCTCAAGGCGGTCGATGCCGCGAAGTCCAAGGACCCGAAGCTGGTGATGGCCAAGATGAAGGAGATGCCGAGCGAGGATCCGCTGTTCGGCAAGGGCAAGATCCGCCCCGACGGCCGCCACGTCCATGACATGTATCTCTTCGAGGTGAAGAAGCCAGAGGAGTCGAAGGGACCCTGGGACTATTACAAGACCCTTGCCACCATTCCTGCCGACCAGGCCTTCCGCCCGCTCGACCAGGGCGGCTGCCCGTTGGTGAAATGAAGCAGTAGGCAGTAGGCAATAGGCAGTCGGGAAGAGCGCCGATCACTGCCTACTGCCTATCTGCCGACTGCCATGAGCTACGCCTACGTCCAGGTTGCTATGAGCATGTTCGGCATCTCCACCAACGCCCTCTTCGGCCAGCTGCTCCTCGGGCTGATCAATGGCGCGTTCTATGCCGTGCTGAGCCTCGGGCTGGCAGTGATCTTCGGCCTCCTCAACATCATCAACTTCGCCCATGGCGCCCTCTATATGACGGGCGCCTTCGTGGCCTGGATGCTGCTGAATTATCTCGGCCTCGGCTATTGGTACGCCCTTGTCATCGCGCCGGTCGCGGTGGGGCTGCTGGGCATCATCCTCGAGCGCACCATGATCAGGCACCTCTACCGGCTCGACCATCTTTATGGCCTGCTCTTGACCTTCGGCCTCGCCCTTATCATCGAAGGACTGTTCCGCAACCGCTACGGCGTTTCCGGATTGCCCTATGTCATTCCCAAGCAGCTGGCCGGCGGCTGGAATGTCGGCTTCATGTATCTGCCGATCTACCGCGCCTGGGTGATTGCCGCCTCGCTCGTCGTCTGCCTCGTCACCTGGTTTCTCATCGATCACACCAAGCTTGGCTCCTATCTCCGGGCTGCCACCGAGAATCCGCGCCTTGTCGGCGCCTTCGGCATCAACGTGCCGCGGTTGATCACCCTGACCTACGGCTTCGGCGTCGCGCTCGCCGCCTTCGCCGGTGTCCTCGCGGCGCCGATCTACTCCGTCAATCCGATCATGGGTGCCAATCTGATCATCGTCGTCTTCGCCGTCGTGGTGATCGGCGGCATGGGTTCGATCCTCGGCTCGATCGTGACCGGATTCGGCCTCGGTCTGATCGAGGGGCTGACCAAGGTGTTCTACCCCGAGGCTGCCTCGACCGTGATCTTCGTCATCATGGCCGTAGTGCTGCTGATCAAGCCCCATGGACTTTTCGGGAAGGCGGGCTGATGCAGAGCTCGCTCAGCGATCCCGTCCCGCTCGAAAGCCTGCGCGAGGCCGGCATCCCGGCGCCGCAGCGCGGCCTTTTCATCGGGCTGGCGGCGGTCGTGCTGCTGGCGCCGTTCCTCGTCTATCCGATCTTCGCCATGAAGGTCCTGTGCTTCGCCTTGTTCGCCAGCGCCTTCAATCTGCTGCTCGGCTATGTCGGCCTCCTGTCCTTCGGCCATGCGGCGTTCTTCGGCATGGCGAGCTACATCTCGGCGCACGCCGCCAGGGTCTGGGGATGGACGCCGGAGATCGCCATCCTTTCCGGCACCGTGGTCTCTGCGCTGATCGGGCTCGTGTTCGGCGCGCTGGCGATCCGGCGTCAGGGCATCTATTTCGCCATGATCACCCTGGCGCTTGCCCAGATGGTCTATTTCTTTGCCCTGCAGATCCCGTTCACCGGCGGCGAGGACGGCATCCAGGCGGTGCCGCGCGGTCGCCTCTTCGGCGTCATCGATCTCGCCAACGACACCATCCTCTATTACGTCGTGGCGGTGATCTTCATGGCCGGGTTTCTCTTCATCTATCGCGTCGTCCATTCGCCGTTCGGTCATGTCCTCAAGGCGATCCGGGAGAACGAGACGCGCGCCATATCGCTCGGCTATGCGGTCAATCGCTACAAGCTCGTCGTCTTCGTCCTGTCGGCTGCCTTGTCCGGCCTTGCCGGCGCGACCAAGGCCATTGTCTTTCAGCTCGCCTCTTTGACCGATGTGCATTGGACGATGTCCGGCGACGTCATTCTGATGACCCTGATCGGCGGTGTCGGAACCATCATCGGCCCCTTTGTCGGCGCCTTGATCCTGGTCGGCATGACGAACGACCTTGCATCGTTCGGAGCCTGGGTGACGGTGATCGAGGGCCTGGTGTTCGTCGCCTGCGTGCTGCTCTTTCGCCATGGCATTGTCGGGGTCCTGTCCGCCTGGCTCAAGCGGCCGCTGTGACCGAAAGGGACGCGAATGTTCAAAACAGACCTTCTCGCCGGCAAGCGCATCCTGATCACCGGCGGCGGCACCGGCCTCGGCCTTGCCATCGGCCGGCGCTATCTCGAGCTCGGTGCGGCGCTCGCCATCTGCGGACGGCGCGAGCCGGTGCTGGCCGACGCCGCCGCGCAGCTGACCCGGGAGACCGGCGGCAAGGTCTCAGTCCACCCCTGCGACATCCGCGACCCGGCGGCCATCGATGCGATGCTCGAGGCAATCTGGCTGGACGGTCCACTCGATGGGCTGGTCAACAATGCGGCAGGAAACTTCATCGCCCGCACCGAGGAGCTGTCGCCGCGGGCGGTCGATGCCGTGCTGAACATCGTGCTCCACGGCACTGTCTATGTGACGCTGGCCTGCGGCAAGCGCTGGCTCGCCGCCGGGCGTGCCGCCAGCGTGCTCTCGATCGTCACCACCTATGCCTGGACCGGTTCGGCCTATGTCGTGCCCTCCGCCATGGCCAAGGCCGGCGTCCTGGCCATGACGCGGTCGCTGGCGGTCGAATGGGGCGGTCGCGGCATCAGGTTCAATGCCGTGGCACCCGGCCCCTTTCCGACCGAGGGCGCCTGGCAGCGCCTGGTGCCGAAGCCCGAGCTCGCCGCGGTGTTCGAGAGCCGCAATCCGCTGAAGCGTGCCGGCCGTCATCGCGAGCTGGCCGATCTCGCAGCCTATCTCATGGCCGACGGCAGCGCCTATGTGAATGGCGATTGCGTGACGATCGATGGCGGAGCGTGGCTCGAGGGCGCCGGCCAGTTCAGCTTCGTTGGCGAGCTGATGAGCGACGCCGACTGGCAGGCATTGAAGGCGAGAAAGTGAGTAGTGAGATCGTGAGTAGTGAGATCGTGAGTAGTGAGTAGCGCGAGGGGCAGAGCTCGGCCCCGACTACTCACTATTCACTATTCGCTATTCACTCTATCCCGAGCATGCCCTTGGCCTCCGACAGGAGTTCCAGCCCCTCATCGGTGTTGCCGCTGTCGCACAGGGCCTGGGCCTGCGAACGCATGTCTTGGAGCTGGTCGCGCTCGTCGTCCGCCAGCTGCTTCTTGGA
>DATAOT010000165.1:0-6414 GCA_036265615.1 Aestuariivirgaceae bacterium | reverse complement strand
GCGGTCGTGGCGGAATTGGTAGACGCGCTAGCTTGAGGTGCTAGTGGGTAACACCGTGGAGGTTCGAGTCCTCTCGACCGCACCAGCAGCTTTTCTGGCCTGCCGGAAGTCCCACAGGCTGTCCACCAGGGCGGCGCCGGAAATCAGCAGCACGCCGGCAAGCTCCCTGAGCCCGAACGGCTCGCCGGCCATCAGCGCGGCGGTGATGCCGCCCACCGTGATCTCGGTCATGAACAGGATGCCGACCAGGGCCGGATCGATGTGCTTCGGTCCCCAGGTCGAGGCGAGCGCGCAGGGCAGGACCACAAGGAGCGCCACCGGGACGAGCCAGGGAAGGGGTGCCGCCAGGGCAGGGAGGTCCGGCACGGCCGCCGGCTGGATGAGCAAGGCCGCGGTCACAGTCAGGAGCGCGCACCACAGGAAGTTCCACACGGTCAGGTCGAGGGTGGGATTGCTGCGGTCCTGCCGCAGCCGGACGGCGTAAACGGCCCAGGACAGCCCGGCGCCGAGCCCCATCCAGTCGCCCGCATTGCGCGGCAGCGGCCAGGTCTGACCGAGACCGAACATGGTCAGCATGCCGGCGAGCGCCATCGCCATGGTGACGACCCGCACGGCGGTGATCCGCTGCTTGAGCACGATGCGACCGAGGAGCGCACTCCACAGCGGCGTCATGTAGAACAGCAGCATGGCGCGGATGACGTCGGTGAACACCACCCCGAGCGCATAGAGCGCGAGGCTGAGCGCACCCACAAGGGCGGTGAACTGAAGATCAATGCCGCCGACCATGGCCCGGCGATGACGCGCCAGCGCGACCGGCAGCAGGAGGACCGCCGGAACCGCAAAGAACAGTGCCGTCCCCCACAGACCGGGGATGCCGTCGGCTTCGAGCCGGCGCAGTGGAATCCAGAAAATGCCCCAGACGGCGCCGCCGAACAGGCAAGCCAGCTTGGCCAGGAATTCGCGCGTCATCGAGCGGTCATGCGTCCCTTTGGGCTTTGTGTTTGACACCCCTTTCGTGGGATGGCAATCGCGCGTCGCCAATTCAGCATGAAAGCAGGGCCATTGATGGCGGAAAGCGCGGCGATCGAAGACATTCGCGACGAGGACGGGCTGCTGCAGCCAGAATTCGTGGCCAAGGTCCGCGCGTGCATCACGGCGGGCGACGGCGAAGCGGCGCGGCGGCTCACGGACGACCTGCATGAGGCCGATCTCGCCGACCTCATCATGGCGCTCAATTCGGACGAGCGCGTCAGGCTGATCGAGCTCCTCGGCCGTGACTTCGACGTCGAAGCCCTGCCGCAGCTCGACGAGGCGATCCGCGACGAGCTGATGGAGGCGCTCCCCAATCCGGTGATCGCCTCGGCGGTCGGCCAGCTCGACACCGACGATGCCGCCTATCTGATCGAGGACATGGACGAGGCGGATCAGCGCGAGATCCTCGCCAGCGTCCCGGCCGAGGAGCGCGTGGCGCTGACCCGCGCCCTCGATTATCCGGAATATTCCGCCGGCCGGCTGATGCAGACCGAGTTCGTGGCGGTGCCGGCATTCTGGACCGTCCGGCAGACGCTCGATCATCTGCGCCGCGAGCCCGACCTGCCGGAAAGCTTCCTCGAGATCTATGTGGTCGATCCGGCATTCCATCTGATCGGCGTCGTGCCGCTCAACCGGCTGCTCAGGGCCTCGGAGCAGGCCCGCATCGCGTCGCTGATGGACGAGGAGCAGCAGGTGTTCAGGGTCGACGACGACCAGGAGGACATCGCCTTCCGCTTCGGGAAGTACAATCTGTTCTCGGCGGCTGTCGTCGACGAGAACGGGCGGCTCGTCGGCATGCTGACGATCGACGACGTGGTCGACATCATCCAGGAGGAGGCGACGGAGGAGATCCTCCATCTCGGCGGCGTCGGCCATGAGGAGCTCACGGCGAATGTCTGGACGACCACCCGCAACCGCTTTGCCTGGCTGCTCGTCAACTTGGCAACCGCCATTCTCGCCTCGTCGGTGATCGCCTTGTTCGACGCCACGATTCAGCAGATGGTGTCGTTGGCCGTGCTGATGCCAATCGTCGCCTCGATGGGCGGCAATGCCGGGACCCAGACCATGACCGTGGCGGTGCGCGCCATCGCCACCCGTAATCTCGGGCGGCTCAATGCGCTCCGCGTCATCCTGAGGGAATGCGCGGTCGGGCTGGTCAATGGCTTGCTGTTTGCCGTCATCATGGGCCTGTTCGCCATCTGGTGGTTCGGTTCCGACGGCCTTGGGCTCGTCATCGGCGCGGCAATGATCATCAATCTGCTGGCGGCGGCGCTTGCCGGCATCATCATCCCGCTCACCCTCGACTGGCTGGGCGTCGACCCGGCGGTGGCATCGGGGGTGTTCGTCACCACGGTGACGGACGTTGTCGGATTTTTTGCCTTTCTCGGCCTTGCGGCGTGGTGGCTGCTTTGAACGTGCGATGCTGTTGGCCGCCGCAGCGGGAAGTGCGATAAGCTGCCAATCGGCATGAGCGGAGACGATCGCATAATGGCCAGCAACCGCTATCCAACGTTGGATTTCGGCCTCGGCGAGACCGCCGACATGATCCGCGACAGCGTGCGGACGTTCAGCGATGACCATATCGCACCGATTGCGGCGGAGATCGACCGCAGCAACGAATTCCCGCGCGCGCTGTGGCCGGAGCTCGGCGCGCTTGGCGTCCTCGGGATCACCGTCGAGGAAGAGCATGGCGGGGCGGGGCTCGGCTATCTCGAGCATTGCGTCGCCATGGAGGAGATCAGCCGGGGCTCCGCGGCGGTCGGCCTCTCCTATGGGGCGCACTCGAATCTGTGCGTCAACCAGATCCGGCGCAACGGTCGCGAGGAGCAGAAGCGGCGCTACCTGCCGAAGCTGATCTCGGGCGAGCATGTGGGCGCGCTCGCGATGTCGGAGGCGGGCGCCGGCTCCGACGTCGTCTCGATGAAGCTCAGGGCCGAGCGCCGGGGCGATCGCTTCGTGCTCAACGGCAGCAAGTTCTGGATCACCAACGGCCCCGTTGCCGATGTGCTGGTCGTCTATGCGAAAACCGATCCGACGGCCGGCGCCCACGGCATCTCGGCCTTGATCGTGGAGCGCGGGTTCAAGGGCTTCAGCACGGCCCAGAAGCTCGACAAGCTAGGCATGCGCGGCTCGGATACGGGCGAGCTCGTGTTCGAGGACTGCGAGGTGCCGCAGGAGAACCTGCTCGGCGAACTCAATCGCGGCGTCAAGGTGCTGATGTCGGGCCTCGATTACGAGCGGGTGGTGCTGGCGGCGGGACCGCTCGGCATCATGCAGTCGGCCCTCGATCTGGTCGTGCCCTATGTCCATGAGCGCAAGCAGTTCGGCCAGCCGATCGGCAGCTTCCAGCTGATGCAGGGCAAGCTCGCCGACATGTACACGACGATGAGCGCGGCGCGGGCCTATGTCTACGCGGTGGCGCGGGCATGCGACCGGGGCGAAACGGCCCGCAAGGACGCGGCAGGCGCCATCCTCTATGCGGCAGAAAAAGCGACCGCCATCGCGCTCGACGCCATCCAGTGCCTGGGTGGCAATGGTTACATCAACGATTTTGCGACGGGTCGCCTGCTGCGCGATGCCAAGCTTTATGAAATCGGGGCCGGAACCTCGGAAATCCGCCGAATGCTGATTGGCCGGGAGTTGTTCGAAGACAGCCGCTAGAGCATGATGTTGCCGGGCTGGGCAGACCTGGCAGCAATGCTCAAAAATGCCCGTTTTGTCCGCTAGGGGAAAGAACATGATGCGCATGATCGTTGCCGCCAGCGCGTTCCTCATCGCCGCCGCGCCGTCCATGGCGCTTGCGCGGGACACCATCCGGGTCGGGGTGCTGACCTGCGTCATCGCGGGGGGAAGCGGCTTTATCCTCGGGTCGATGAAACCGCTTTACTGCGACTTCAACGGCAGCGACGGACGGCGTGAGCGCTATCGCGGCAGCATGCGCAAATACGGGATCGACATCGGCTCGACGGGTGCCACCTATCTCAAATGGATCGTGTTCGCACCCACGAGCATCCTGAGGCGCGGGGCGCTGGCGGGTGCCTATGGAGGCGCCACGATGGAGGCAACGGTCGGAGCCGGTCTCGGGGCCAATGCCCTGGTCGGCGGCTCCGAGCGGTCGATCTCGCTGCAGCCCTTCAGCGCCCAGGTGCAGGCGGGGGGCGCCAACATTGCGCTCGGCGCCGCCGCGATGACGTTGCGTTACGTGAGATAGCCGGAGCCTGGCCGCTCGCGCATCTGCCAGCCGTCCGCCCGGCCGCCAAGCCGCGACGAGAACAGGGCGACGAGCTCGACAGTGTCGCGGATCGCCTCGGGCTTGGGGATCATGGTGAGGGTCACCAGAACCTGCCAGGCAAGATCGCTGCGGCCCGACGGGCTCGCGGCAGCGTCGCTGCAGTCGCTGCCGCGACGCGACACCTCGGCAATCTCGCGGGCGGCCGCCTCGTCGGGAACGAGGGCACGGAATTCGATGGGGACCAGCTGGTCGGGCTCGTGAGCCTTGTTGGAAGGTGCCGGCGATGGCAGGAGAGGGTCTTGCGGGACCACGACCGGGCCGGTGGATTGCACCGATGCCGTCCGAGCGGCCGCCGCCTCGGGCGTTGCCGTCGGCGGTTGATCCAGAGCCGGCGGGTCGAGAGCCGGCTCATCTGCGAGGGATGCCTCCGTCGCAGGCTTCTTGGCAAGCACACCCTTGAGGCGGCCGATCAGGCTCTCCCCCATCTCCCTATACTCCCACGCTCACTGACGTCCCCCGACCTTCGCCAGTCTGCCGCAACAAGGCTAATGAAAGGTTGTCGAGGCAATAGGCAATAGGCAATAGGCGGTGAGCGGTGCTCTTCCCTACTGCCTACTGCCTTCAATGCATCGGCCGGTCGAGCGGCTCGGCATGGGCGATGATGCGCCGCACCCGAGGCAGTCTCTCGCGCAGCGTCTTCTCCAGCCGGTCAACTGCCGAATGGACGAACTCGACACTGCGGGCGCCGTCGACCCGGCAGTGAAAGGTGACGAACATGCCGTCGTCATTGACCCGGACCCGCACATTGTGGATCTCGGTCAGGGGCCCGCCGCGGGCGATGTCGCTGAGAAGATGCTCGATCTCCGTGGTGCGGTCGCTGCCGGCGGTCTCGCCCGCCGTGATGCGGGCCTCCAGCGGTTCGATATGGGTCTCGACCTCGACCTCGCTGCCAAGCTCGGCGCGGATGTCCTGCTCGAGGGCGGTGGCAATCTCATGGGCGGCGGCGAAGGGCATATCGCCGTCGACCTCGAGGTCGAGCGCGACCGACAGACGGTCATCGACATGCTGCGCCGTCAGATGGTGGACATTCAGCCCGCGGCGGCTGGCGAGCAGCATGGCCTTGTCGAACACCGTCTCGTCGTCGAGCGCGACCGGCACGGTCGTGACCGAGACATCGGCGCCGTGGAAGCGCTGGCGCACCGCGGTGATGAATGCCGATTTGATGGCGTCGACCTCGTCGAAGGGCAGGGTGCGGCGAACCTTGATGTCGACGTCGAAGAACAGGGTCGGACCGGCCGGCCGCACTCTCACCTTGCTCACCCCGAGCACGCCCGGCGTCAGCTCGGCCGCCTCTTCGATTGCCGCAACGGCGCCTTCGGGAGCGGCATCGAGCAAGGTCGCCAAAGTGCGCCGCCCGAGCCGCATGGCTGCCAGCGCGACGAAGACGGCGACCGCCAGAGCGGCGATCGAGTCGGCAGCCGGCAGCCCGTACCAGGCCAGCAGGAGGCCGATGATGACGGCGAACGAGCTCCACATGTCGGAGCTGAAGTGCAGCGCGTCGGCGGCGAGCGCCTCGCTGGCATGGGCATGCGCGGCCTGACGCAGCGCCCGCGAGCGGTTCCAGTCGATGATGATCGAGCCGAGGATGATGGCGACCGCCCACCAGGTCACCTCGATATCGCTGCGGCCGGCGATGAGGCGCGACAGCGCTTCATAGACGATCCAGGCGGTCGTGAGGAAGAGGAGGCCGGTCTCGATCAGCGCCGCGACGCTTTCGGCCTTGGCGTGGCCGAAATGATGGGTGTCGTCGGGCGGCCGGTCGGCGAAGCGCACGGCCGAATAGGTGATGGCGGTGGCGCCGAAATCGATCAGCGAATGGACCGCCTCCGACAAGATCCCGAGCGAACCCGTGACGATGCCGGCAAGAAATTTGGTGGCAGCGAGCAAGGCACTGGCCGCCAGCGAAATGAGCGCCACTGTCTGCTTGCCGGGTGCCACGCCTCTCCCCTTGTCCAGGCCACAGCGATAGTCGATTTCCACGGTCCCGCAAGCCCGGCATTGATCAGAGAGTGCAATTGCCGGGCAAGGAAGATACTCGTATCCTTATCATTTGGTCCCCAGGGACGAATGATCGGCCCTTGCGGGAACGC
>DATAOT010000164.1:0-6336 GCA_036265615.1 Aestuariivirgaceae bacterium | reverse complement strand
CTCGAGCAGGCACGGGCCGAGACCGACAAGTGCCGACTTGCCCACACCGCGGCCAACGACGCGCTGACCAAGTGCACCGATGCTCGCGCCGAGGCCGCGGCGGTGCTCGCCGGCCGGGCCGAGGAGGAGCAGGCGAGCGAGCAGGAGTTCCAGGAACTGGTGCCGCTCTGGGAGGAGGCGGCGCGGCTCGACGGCGAGGTCGCCAATGCCCAGCAGGAAGCCGCAGAGCTTCGCGACAAGGTCAATCACCAGCGTATCGCCTCGGTTGACGCCGCAGCCTCCGCTCAGGAACTGGCTGCCCGCCTGGGCGAGCTCGAGCGCCACCTTCGCCAGCTCGCTGGCGACCTGCGCAGCCGCGAGGCGGCACGGCTGCTTGCCGAGCAATGGGCCACCATCGCCGGCGATCTGCCGAAGCGCGAGGCCATGCGCTGCGACGCCCAGGAGCTTGCCAATGAGCTGGCGAGGTTCGCGAAGGAGCGCAGCGACATCGTCGACCGGCTCGACAGCAGCGGCTCGGTCATTGCCGAGCTCCGCGACAAGGCCGAGGCGCTGCGCCAGCGCGCCGCGGTCAAGGCTGCGGCCCTGAAGGCAGCCGAAAACCCGGTCCTCGAGTCACGGGCGGTCAGTCTCGACCAACTGGCCGAGCGGGCGCGTGCCATGCTGGAGGCGGCGCGCCGCCATGCTGCTGCCCGCTCGCGACTGGCGGTGGCCGAACGGACGCAGCGCGACGAGGGCGATGCCTTGGCGCGCCACACCGAGGCGGCGCGCGCCGCGCAGGAGAAGCTCGTCGAGGCCCGCGAGCGGCGCGGTGCCGACCAGCTGCTGTTCGACCTCGCTGAAGCCGCGGTCTCGACCAAGGCTGTGGAGCTCCGGGCAGCCCTCGTCGAGGGCGAGCCCTGTCCGGTGTGCGGCTCCTCGAGCCACCGGCAGCCGGAAGAAACAGCCGAGCTGGTCGCTGCGCTGAAGCTCCGCAAGGCCGCCATCGATGCCCAGATCGAGGAGGTCGAGCGCACCGAGGCCGAGGCGCTCGGGCTCGGCGCCGCCGCCCGCTCGCGCCGCGAGGTTGCGGAAGGGCAGGTTGCCGCCCATCGCAGCGACATGCTGGAGGCGCAGCAGGCCTATGGCCGGAACCGGGCGTTGTTCCTCGCCGACCGGCGGCAGAAGGACCGCGATTTGTCGGCCACTCCGGATCCCGATCCGAACGCTGCCGCTGCCCTCGTCGCGAAAATCGACGAGCGCCGCACGGTCTGCCGGGAGAAGCTTAAGGCTGCGAGCGCGCTCCGACAGGAGCGCGAGCAACTGGTCGAGGCGGCGGAAGCCGTCGAGCGCGACGCGATCGAGCGGACCGAGGAGCGCTCCGCCCTGGCCAGCCGGCTCGGCGAGCTGAAGGAAAAGGCAGCGACCGCCAATGAGCGAAGCCTCGGTCTGCGCGACCGCATCGGCTCGATCGACCGCGAGCTCAAGCTGCTCATCGAGCCCCTCGGCTTCACCGAGCTCGACCTCAACCGCGATCCCGACGGTGTGCTGGCGCGGCTCGAGCAGCTGGCGCTTGACTACCGCGCCTTTGCCGATCAATGCCGCCAATGCGAGAACGAAGTTGCAACGCTGAAGCCCCATTGTGCCGAGAGCCGAGCGCTCGAACAGCGGGTTCTTGCGCAGCTCAAGGATGACGAGGCAGCGCTGGTCGCCCGCGAAGAGCGGATCGACTCGCTGCGGCTGCGCCGGGCCGGGCTGCTCGGCGGCGAGGAGACCGCAGCGCACCGGGCGCGGCTCTCGCAGCGCCGGCGGCAGATCCGGGATGCCTTCCGGCTTGCCGAGGCGGCCCACGGCGTTGCCAGGGCCGACGAAGCCTCGGCCATGAACAGGGCCGCTTTCCTGGCCGGTTTGGTGGACCAGGCACGCATGCGCGAGGAACGGGCGGTCGACGATCTCGCCGCGGCCCGCCGCGAGGTCCCGTTGAGCGATGCCGAGCTGGCGACCTTGATGGTTGTCGAGGAGAGCGAGGTCGAGGAGCTGCGCGCCGAGCGGTCGATGCTGGCCGATGCGGTGAGCCGCACCGAGGCGCTGGTCGAGGAGCGCGAACGGGATCTCGCCATTGCCCTTGCCGCCGGGGAATTGCGGTCGGATGCCGAGGAGCTCCTCGCACGGCGGCTCGATCTCACCGACGAGATGGAGCAGCTGCAGCGCCGCGCCGGCGAGATCCACGGCACATTGCGCAGCGACGATGAGAGCCGGCTCGTGGCCGGCGATCTCGAAACAAGGATTGCGGTGGCCAATGCCGAGGTGACGACATGGCGGGAGGTCTCGCTGGCAGTGGGCTCGGCTGACGGATCGAAGTTTCAGCGTTTTGCCCAGAGCGTGACGCTGGCCAACCTCGTTCATCTCGCCAACGTCCATCTTGCCGACCTCAATCCGCGCTATCGCCTCGAGACCGCGCCGGGCGGCGATCTCGGCTTGCAGATCGTCGATCTCGAGCAGGATGAGGCGCGGCGCTCGACGGTCAGCCTGTCGGGCGGCGAACGCTTCCTCACCTCGCTCGCCCTGGCGCTGGCGCTGTCCGGCCTCGAGGGGCGGATGAGCTTCGTCGACACGCTGTTTATCGATGAGGGCTTTGGCAGCCTCGATGCCGATACGCTGGACGTCGCCATCGATGCTCTGGAGAGGCTGCATGGCAAAGGGCGCAAGGTGGGCGTGATCAGTCACGTCGAAGCGATGCATGAGCGCATTTCGGTGCAGGTTAGGGTCGAAAAGCGCAGCAATGGACGAAGCTTGGTGACCGTGGAGGGCGCCGCACCGCCCGACCAAGCCGAAAGGCCCGCCGAGCAGGCATTGGCGCTATCGCAGGTTGGATAAGCGGTAATTATTGCTTTAAGAGTTGCATTGAGGTATGACATAGAGGTTGTATCGAAACCGGGGGATCACATTATGCGGGTAGAGCAGCTCGTGCGGGAGCTGGGCATCAGGCTTGGCCTGCCGTTGGCGCTTGATGGCAATGGCATGTGTCGCCTCGTCTTCAATGGCGGAACCACCGTCGACCTCGAGGCGCTGCGCGACGATGGCGAGAAATTCATCATCTATGCCGTTCTCGGAAAGCTGAGACCGGGCCCGCGGGAGGCGATGTACCGGGCGCTGCTGGCTGCCAATCTGCCGAGCCAGGACAGTGCTGCGGGGGTCATCGCGCTCGACGTCGAGCGCGATGAGGTCATCCTTCAGCGAATTCTCGATGCCAGCTTGCTCAACGCCGTCCATCTCGCTGAGATCGTTGAGACATTTGTCGATATGGCGGTCGCCTGGACAGAGCGCATCGAGCGCTTCGATCAGCGCTCGCCGGCTGACGGAGCGGCCGGTCGTGAAGGAGATGAACTGGCGCAAGGGATCTATCACCCGCGTGCGTGAGGGCTGCGGTGCTGAGTGGCTTCATCAAATCGAAAGGGGGAAAAACCGTGGTCAACGACCTGATAGCGGGCATGGCCCAGCGCCTTGGCCTGTCGCTCGAACTCAACGAGGATGGCGCCGGCAGGTTGGTCTTCGAGGACAAATACGCCGTCGACATTCAGGTTCTGGATGACGAGGAGCACCGCTTCTACCTCTCGAGCACTGTCGGCCAGGCCGAGGCGCCGAGCGAGGCAGAGCTCAAGATGCTGCTTGACGCCAATCTGTTCGGACAAGGCACCGGCGAGGCGGCTCTCGCCTTCGACCAGGATCTCGAGGAGATCGTTCTCCAGCGCAGCTTCGATGTGCGCTTCACCGATCTCGACCAACTGATGGCGGCGCTCGAGGAATTCGTCAATGTTGCGGCGAGCTGGACGGAGCGGCTGGCGCAGCAGGGGGCCGATCGATCGCGCAGCTCGGCCGAAGCGACGGCACTGGCCCAGGGCGATCCCTCGATCCTGCGCATCTAGAGCATGATGTGGGTGGACCGACCCAGATCATGCTCTAGGGCAGGGTGGCGGAACCCGCCGTAAAGCTTTAGGTTTCCTTTGGCGACCAGCCAAAGGAGAGCACGATGAACGAACACGACAACTTCGCGCGCGAGGAACGGATCAGGGCGAAGGCCTATCAGATTTGGCTCGACGAGGGTTGTCCCAACGGTCGTGACGAAGCTCATTGGGAGATGGCACGCCTACTCGTGGCCATCGAAGACAATCCCGAGTCGGGCAGAATGCCGATCCCCGATGGCGATCAGGTCGGTGAATGGGGAGAGCCGGTCGAGGACTCCGAAATAGCTGCAAATTCGGTTGGCGAATTGCCGACCACCGTCGACGAGGATGAGCAGGCCTATCCCCCCTCGCGCAACAATGCCCGAAAAACGGCGACGCAGAAGCCCGTTTCCCCCGGCAAGGGCCGTGCGCCGCGCCGTCCGGCCAAACATTGAAGCCGGCTTGAGGCCGTCACGTTCTAAGGTGTTTTCGGAACGCGTCCGCTATAGAGTTCGAACGCCGTCGGGCGCGACAGCTGGCCCGGACCCTCGACGCCGGTATTGGCATTGCTATCGCTCGCCACCCGCCCTGAAGCCGTGCCGCTGATCGTCGAGCGACCCGTCCTGGTGTCGGCCGGGCCTGTCCCGGTGCCGGTCGCCGTGCTGCCGGCCTGGCCAGGATTTATCGCACTGGGCTCGGTGGTCGGTGAGCTGCGCAGCTGCTCGTTCTGATTGATGCCGGTGAGGGTCCGCTGGGTCGGGGTGCCGACCGCGGTCGAGGGATTGAGCGGGCTCGGAGCCGCCGTGCCGGGCGTCGAGGGACCGAGCGGCACGCCAACCGATCCGGCGCCGCCCACCCCCGTGCCAGCGCCGCCGCCCGCAGCGCCGCCGCCCGCAGCACCGCCGCCGCCGGCGGTCTGGGCCAGAGCGGCACCCGAAAGCGCTGTTCCGACGATAACGGCTATGACCGTCAAACCTGCACGTTTCATGGATGCTGCTCCTCGAAAATTTTACCGTGCATGACCTTAGAATAGACGGCCATACCCACGGTTCCCTCAGCCGGCGGGATCGCTTGACTGACCGCTGACCGGCATCCGACAAGTTCAACCATGAGACTTTACCCTGCGACGGCTTACGATTTCCTAAGACCTGTCGACAGCCACTGGGAAGCAACAGCACCGCCGCTCGCCCGGCCTCTGGCGCCGCTGCGCACCGGGGTCAGCGTCGATGCTGCCATCGTCGGTGCCGGCTATACCGGCCTGCATGCCGCCTATAGGCTGGCCAGCAATCATGGCATGCACGTGGTCGTACTGGAAGCGGCCGCGCCGGGCTGGGGTGCCTCGGGACGGAACGCCGGCTTTTGCTGCATCGGGTCCGCCAAGTTGCCTTATGCGGTGATGCTGCACCGTTATGGCGAGGCCGCGACCCGCGAATTCTTCGATGCCCAGCTCGATGCCGTCGCCTACGTCGCTGATTTCATCGCCGGTCATGCAATCGACGCCGAGCGCAGCGGCAATGGCGAGTTCCAGCTGGCGCATCGTGGGTGGGCAATGGAGGCGTTGAAGGCTGAGCACGAGCTTCTGGCGGCCCGCTTTGGCTTTCGCACCGAGCTCCTCAAGAACGAGCAGCTCGGCGAGCGGGGCGTCGGCGGTCCCGAGTTCCATGGCGGGCTCTGGAGCCCGGTGGGCTTCGGCCTCCATCCGCTGCGCTATCTGCGTGCCCTGGCAGGGCTGGCGATTGATGCCGGCGCCGTCATCCATCCCCAATCCCCGGTGACGGCGTGGCGGCATGCCCGCGGCGAGCATGTTCTCTCGACCGCCGGCGGCGAGGTCAGGGCAAGGCGGGTGCTGCTCGCCACCAATGCCTACAGCGATGAAGCGGTGCCGCGATGGATCGGCGGCCGGCTGCTCCCGGCCCTGTCACGGGTGCTGATCACCCGACCGCTGACGGCCGATGAGCGCATGGCCCAGGGCTGGACCAGCTTCGATCTGGCCTATGACACCCGCAACCTGCTGCATTATTTCAGGCTCCTGCCGGATGGCCGGTTCCTGTTCGGCGGGCGCGGCGGAACCGATCTGTCGCCGGCTGGTCTGCAGCGCGCCATGGATGAGCTCAAAGCACGCTTTGAACGCATGTTCCCGGTCTTTGCCCATGTCGAGATCGAGCGCAGCTGGTCGGGGCTCGTGTGCCTCGCCTTGCGGCGCGTCCCCTATATCGGCCCGATCGGCAGGATGGCCGGCGGCTATGCGGCGCTTGCCTACCATGGCAACGGGGTAGCCTTCGGCAGCTATGCCGGGCGGCTCATCGCCGACGTCATGGCTGGAGTCGACGGCGCAGCGCGGCGCATCCCGCGCATCGTCGCCGGACCGCTTCGGCGGTTTCCCTTCCCGCGCCTGCGGCGTATCTATCTGAAGGCA
>DATAOT010000163.1:0-9070 GCA_036265615.1 Aestuariivirgaceae bacterium | reverse complement strand
TCACCTTCTTGCCGCGGCGCGCCGCCACCGAGCGCGGGCTGGTCTCGCGCTTCAGGGCATCGAACGTGGCCCGCACCATGTTGTACGGGTTGGACGTTCCGAGCGATTTGGCAACCACGTCCTGCATGCCGAGGCTCTCGAGCACCGCCCGCATCGGGCCCCCGGCGATGATGCCGGTGCCGGCCGGGGCGGCGCGCAGCACCACCTTGCCCGAGCCGTGACGGCCGACCACGTCGTGATGCAGTGTCCGGCCCTCCCGCAACGGCACCCGGATCAGCCCGCGCTTGGCGCTGTCGGTCGCCTTGCGGATCGCTTCCGGCACCTCGCGCGCCTTGCCATGGCCGAAGCCGACCCGGCCCTTCTGGTCGCCGACCACCACCAGCGCGGCAAAACCGAAGCGCCGGCCGCCTTTCACCACCTTGGCCACCCGGTTGATGTGGACGAGCTTGTCGAGAAACTCGCTGTCGCGCTCTTCCCGGTCGCCGCCGCGATCGCGTTCTCTAGCCATGCCAAACCTTCATCGACATCTTCCCTTCAGAACTTCAGCCCGGCTTCGCGCGCCGCATCGGCCAGCGCCTTGACCCGGCCATGATAAATATAGCCGCCGCGATCGAACACGACCTCGCTCAGGCCCTTGTCCCTGGCCCGCTCGGCCAGCAGCTTGCCGACCGCCGCAGCTGCTGCCTTGCCGCCGGTGCCCTCGAGGGACGTCCTCAGCTCCTTCTCGAGCGATGACGCCGCCGCCAGCGTCTCGCCCTTATCGTCATCGATGATCTGGGCATAGATATAGGCGTGCGAGCGGAATACCGAGAGCCGCGGCCGCCCGCCGCTGCGCGACTTGAGGAGCTTGCGGACCCGCCGGCGGCGTCGGTCGAGCGGTGTGATCTTCTGAACCATTCCCGGCTTCCCTACTTCTTCTTGCCTTCCTTGCGGTGGATATATTCGCCGCGATAGCGCACGCCCTTGCCCTTGTAGGGTTCCGGCGGCCGCCAGGCGCGGATCTCCGCCGCGACCTGGCCGACCTGCTGCTTGTCGATGCCGGCGATCTGGATCTCGGTCGGCCGCGGCGTCGTCACCGTCACTCCCTTGGGCACTTCATAGACGACGTCATGGCTGTAGCCGAGATTGAGCTGCAGTTTCGCGCCTTGCGCCGCCGCGCGGTAGCCGACGCCGGTGATCTCCAGCGTGCGGCTGAAGCCCTGGGTGACGCCCTGGACCATGTTGTTGACCAGCGTCCGCGACATGCCCCAGGCGGCACGGGCCGGCTTGCTGTCGTCGCGCGGCTCGACCACGACCTGGTTGTTCTCGACCTTGACGCCGACCAGATCGCCGAGCGCGGTCTGAAGCTCGCCCTTGGGTCCCTTCACCTTGACTGTGCTGCCAGCAACCGAAACGGTCACCCCTTGGGTGATCGGAATGGGTTTCTTGCCGATGCGCGACATGGAATCGATTCCTTCCTGGTGCTCCGTTCAGAACACCGTGCAGATCACTTCGCCGCCGACATTCTGGGCCCGGGCATCGGCATCCGAGAGGACGCCCTTTGGCGTCGACAGGATCGAGATCCCAAGTCCGTTATAGACGGTCGGCAGGTTGTTGACGCTGGCATAAACCCGTCGGCCCGGCGTCGATACGCGGTCGATCTGCCGGATCACGGGCTCGCCGTCGAAATATTTCAGCTCGATTTCTATCTCAGAGCGGCCCTTGCCATAATCGACCTCGGCATAGCCGCGAATATAGCCTTCCTGCTGCAGCACATCGAGGACCCGGGCGCGCATCCTGGACGCCGGCGTCGTCACTTTCGACTTGCCGCGCAGCTGCGCATTGCGGATGCGGGTCAGCATGTCGCCCAGCGGATCAGTCACAGTCATCGAGTTCTCCTCAAACCTCGCCGGATCACCAGCTCGACTTCACCATGCCCGGGATCAGGCCTTGCGAGGCGAGCTCCCTGAGCGCAATCCGCGACATGCCGAGCTTGCGGTAATAGCCGCGGGCCCGCCCCGTCACCTCGCAGCGGTTCCGAATGCGGTTGCGCGCCGAGTTGCGGGGTAGCTGCGCCAGCTTGAGCTGGGCGGCGAACCGCTCCTCCATGCTGAGCTTCTGATCGCTGGCAATGGCTTTGAGCCGGGCGCGCTTGCCGGCAAATTTCTTGGCCAGCCGCCGCCGCCGGTTGTTGGTCTCGATCGAGCTCTTCTTCGCCATTCTCTTTAGCCTTTCGAATGACCCCGATCACGCCGCCTGGCGCTTCGGAGCCTGCCTGCGGAACGGGAAATTGAAAGCTTCGAGCAGAGCTCTCGCCTCCTCGTCGTTCCGCGCCGTGGTGCAGATGATCACATCGAAGCCCCAGACCCGCTCGATCTTGTCATAGTCGATCTCCGGGAAGACGAGGTGCTCCTTGATCCCCATGGCATAGTTGCCGCGCCCGTCGAAGCTCTTCTCCGACAGGCCGCGGAAGTCGCGCACCCGCGGCAGCGCGATGTTGATCAGCCGGTCGAGAAACTCCCACATCCGCGCCTTGCGTAGCGTCACCTTGACGCCGATCGGCATGTTCTCGCGGATCTTGTAGGTCGCGATCGATTTGCGGGCGCGGGTGATCACCGGCTTCTGCCCGGCGATCTTGGCGAGCTCTTCCGCAGCCGTGTTGATGATCTTGCCGTCGCCGACCGCCTCGCCCACTCCCATGTTGAGGACGACCTTGTCGAACGTCGGCACCTGCATCACGTTGCTGTAGGAGAACTTCTCCATGAGCTGCTTGCGCACCTCGTCGAGATACTGCTGCTTCAGCCGCGGAACATAGCGATCAGCCATTGATCTCCTCCCCCGAGCGCTTGGCCACCCGGACTCTTTTGCCGTCGCTCAGGAACTTGTAGCCGATCCGGGTCGGCTTGCCGTCCTTGGGATCGATATGAGCGAGGTTCGAAATATGGATAGGCAGCTCCTTGGCAATGATGCCGCCCTGCTGCGCCGCCGTCTGTCGCTGATGCCGGCGCGCCACATTCACCCCCTGCACCAGCGCCCGGTTGTCGCTTGGAAAGACCTTGAGCACGTTGCCCTGCTTGCCCTTGTCCTTGCCGGTGAGCACCACGACGCGGTCGCCCTTTCTGATCTTGAGCTTGAGCGCCATCACAGCACCTCCGGGGCGAGCGAGATGATCTTCATGTGATTCTTGGCCCGGAGTTCGCGCGGGACCGGCCCGAAAATACGCGTGCCGACCGGCTCGCCCTGGGGATTGATCAGCACTGCGGCATTGCGGTCGAAGCGGATGACCGAACCGTCGGCACGCCGGATGTCCTTGGCCGTGCGCACGACAACGGCCTTCATCACCGTGCCCTTCTTGACCCGGCCGCGCGGGATCGCCTCCTTGATCGACACCACGATGATGTCGCCGACATGCGCGTATTTGCGCTTGGCGCCGCCCAGGACCTTGATGCACTGCACGCGGCGCGCGCCGGAATTGTCGGCGACGTCGAGATTTGTTTCTGCCTGGATCATGGCGTCACCCTCGAATGGCCCTAGAGCATGATGTTGTTAGGTCTACCCCACCTGCGTTGCGCTGTGGCGAGCCGATCCGCCAGGAGCCGCGCGAGCGCGATGCGGGGACATCGTGCAAGCGCGGCGACACCGCGGGCGACCGCCGCGGCGCAACCCGAAGGGCTGGGCCATTTTGCCGCGTGGGTTCGTCGAAGGCCTCGAGCGTATTGCCGATACGCCCTTCGGCCTTCTCCTGCCCACGCGGCAAAATCGCTCCGGCGCAGCCGGGTACACCTAGCAACATCATGCTCTAGACCTTTGACGCTTCTACCTTCTCGACCAGCATCCAGCTCTTCTGCTTGGACATCGGCCGGCACTCCTCGATGCGGACCACATCGCCAGCCTTGGCAAGGTTCGCCTCGTCATGTGCGTGATACTTCTTGGACCGCCGAACGGTCTTCTTCATCACCGGATGCGTAAAGCGGCGCTCGACGAGGACCACGATGGTCTTGTCGTTCTTATCGCTCACCACCACACCCTGCAAAATGCGCTTCGGCATGAAGCTCGAACTCCTATTTCGTCGCCGTTGCAGCGCGCTCGGCCTGCACCGTCCTGATGCGGGCGATGTCGCGCCGGACCTGACGCACCCGAGCCGTGTTCTCCATCTGGCCCGACGCCCTCTGGAATCTCAGATTGAACTGCTCCTTCTTGAGCTTCATGAGCTCGTCTCCCAGCGCATCGTTGGTGAGCGCCCGCACGTCTTTCGGTTTCATGACTTGAGCCTCCGCGCGCACATCATGCTTCACCGAGCCTGGCGACGAACCGCGTCTTGATGGGCAGCTTGGCCGCGCCGAGCCGCATCGCCTCCTCGGCGATGTCGCGCGACACCCCGTCGATCTCGAACATGATCCGCCCCGGCTTGACCCGCGCCGCCCAGAATTCGACGCCGCCCTTGCCCGAGCCCATGCGCACCTCGGTCGGCTTCTTGGTGACTGGCACATCGGGGAAGATGCGGATCCATACTCTCCCGGCACGCTTCATGTGCCGCGTCATGGCCCGCCGCGCCGCCTCGATCTGGCGGGCGGTGACCCGGTCCGGCTCCATCGCCTTGAGGCCGAAGGCGCCGAAATTGAGTTCGGTCCCGCCCTTGGCGGCGCCCTTGATGCGGCCCTTGAATTGCTTGCGGAACTTTGTCCGTTTCGGTTGCAGCATGTCGATGTTCCAGCCTTCTTGTTACGCGGCCTGCGCCTCGCGTGGCTCGCGCCGCGGCCTGCCGCCGCTTTCCTGCTGTTCGGCCAGCCGCTTGTCCTGGGCCATCGGGTCATGCTCGAGGATCTCGCCCTTGAAGATCCAAACCTTGACGCCGATCGTGCCATAGGCGGTCACCGCGGTCGCCGTGCCATAGTCGATGTCGGCCCTCAGCGTGTGCAGCGGCACCCGACCTTCGCGATACCATTCGACCCGGGCGATTTCCGCCCCGCCGAGCCGCCCGGCGCAGGTGATCCGGATGCCCTCGGCACCCATGCGCAGGGCCGACTGCACCGCCCGCTTCATGGCGCGCCGGAACGCCACCCGGCGCTCCAGCTGCTGCGCGATGTTCTCGGCAACCAGCGTCGACTCCGTCTCCGGCTTGCGCACCTCGACGATGTTGAGATGCACCTCGGATTCGGTCATTTTCGATATGTCGCGCCGGAGCTTTTCGATATCGGCGCCTTTCTTGCCGATGACCACGCCCGGCCGCGCCGAATAGATGGTTACCCGGCACTTCTTGTGCGGCCGTTCGATGACGATCCGGGCGACGCCGGCCTGCTTCAGCTGATCCTTGAGGAACTTCCGGATCCGCCGGTCCTCGTGGAACAGCCGACGGTAATCGCCGCGATTGGCATACCAGCGCGAGTCCCAGGTCCGGTTGATTCCGAGGCGCAGGCCTACGGGATTGACTTTCTGGCCCATCAGGCAACCTCCTCCACCTGTCTCACCACGATGGTGAGCTGGCTGAAGAACTTCTCGATCCGGCCGACCCGGCCACGGGCCCGCGGCGACCAGCGCTTCATCACCATGTTCTTGCCGACATAGGCTTCGGCGACCACCAGCTCGTTGATGTCGAGATCGTGGTTGTTCTCGGCATTGGCAATCGCCGATTCGAGCGTCTTCTTGACATCGATCGCGATGCGCCGGCGCGAAAAGGTGAGATCGGCAAGCGCCGAGTCGACCTTCTTGCCGCGAATGGTCGAGGCCACGTCGTTGAGCTTGCGCGGGCTCACCCTCAAGAGCCGCGTCACCGCCCGCGCCTCATTGTCGGCAACCACCCGCTTGTTCTTCGGTTTGCCCATCGCTCAGGTCCTCTTTGTCTTCTTGTCGGAGCCATGGCCATGATAGGTCCGGGTCGGCGCGAACTCGCCGAGCTTGTGCCCGACCATCTCCTCCGAGACGAGCACCGGTATGTGCTTGTTGCCATTGTGGACGGCAAAGGTCAGGCCGACGAACTGCGGCAGGATCGTCGAGCGCCGCGACCATGTCTTGATGGCCTGGTTGCGCCCCGAGGCGCGCACCTGCTCCGCCTTCTTGAGCAGATAGCCGTCGACGAACGGACCTTTCCAGAGTGAACGAGCCACGGTCTACCTCTACTTCTTCTTCAAATGCCGCGAGCGCACGATGTACTTGTCCGTCGCCTTGTTGCTGCGCGTCTTCTTGCCCTTAGTCGGCTTGCCCCATGGCGTCGCCCAGTGCTTGCCGCCATTGGTGCGTCCGCCATTGGGGTGATCGATCGGGTTCATCGCGATGCCGCGCGTCTGCGGGCGGATGCCGCGCCAGCGTGACCGCCCTGCCTTGCCCACCACTGTGTTGAGATGGTCGGGATTGGACACCGCGCCCACCGTCGCCAGGCAGTCGGCCAGTACGAGCCGGGTCTCTCCCGACTTGAGCTTCAGGATGACATAGCCCTGGTCGCGGCCCGCCAGCTGCGCATAGGAGCCTGCCGAGCGCGCCAGCTGCCCGCCCTTGCCGGGCTTGAGCTCGATATTGTGCACGATGGTGCCGACCGGCATGCTGCCCATCGGCATCGCATTGCCCGGCTTGACGTCGACAGACTGCCCCGCCACGACGCTGTCGCCGGCCTTCAGCCGCTGTGGCGCCAGAATGTAGGACTGCTCGCCGTCCTGGTAGCGAATGAGGGCGATATAACCGGTCCGGTTGGGATCGTATTCCAGCCGCTCGACGGTTGCCGGCACGTCGAATTTGCGCCGCTTGAAGTCGATCAGCCGATAAGTCCGCTTGTGACCTCCGCCGCGATGGCGCGAATTGATCCGCCCGTCCGAGCCGCGCCCGCCGGATTTCGTCAGGCCCTCGGTCAGGGCTTTCACAGGCTTGCCCTTCCACAATCCGTCACGGTTGACGATCACCACGTGACGCTGACCCGGGCTGGTGGGCTTGAATGTCTTAAGTGCCATGGCTCATTGCCTCTTCGGTCGCGTCATCACAGGCCCGTCATCACATCGATGAACTGGCCCTCCTCGAGCGTCACCACTGCCTTCTTGACGTCGCTCTGCACGCCCTTGATGCCGCGGAACCGCCGCGACTTGCCCTTGCGGACCAGGGTATTGACGGCCTTCACCTTGACCTTGAACAGGCCCTCGACCGCCGCCTTGATCTCCGGCTTCGAGGCCTGCCGCGCCACGTTGAAGATCACCTGGTTGTTGTTGGCGCACATCGTCGCCTTCTCGGTGATCGCCGGGCTGCGAATGATGTCGTAGAAATCGATCGGCTTCATTTGAAGCGCTCCTCGAGAGCCGCGACCGCCGCCTTGGTCAGCACCAGTTTGCGTCGTCGCAGAATGTCGTAGACATTGATCCCCTGGACGGGGAGCACGTCGATATTCGGCAGATTGCGGGCCGCCAGCGCGAAATTGGCATTGATGTCGGCGCCGTCGATGATGAGCGCATTGTCGAGCCCGAGCTTGGCGAAGGCAAGCCGCAGCGGCTTCGTCTTGGCCTCTCCGACCTCCGCCGTGTCGAGGACGACGAGTTCGGCCGCCTGTGCTTTCGCCGACAGCGCATGACGCAGCGCCAGCGCCCGCACTTTCTTCGGCAGGTCGATTGCATGGCTGCGCGGCCGTGGCCCGAACGCCTTGCCGCCGCCGACGAAGATCGGTGCCCGGCGCGAGCCGTGCCGCGCCCCGCCCGAGCCCTTCTGGTTGCCAAGCTTCTTGGTCGTGCGGTTGACCTCGCCGCGCGTTTTGGCTTGGTGCGTCCCGGCCTGCCGCTTGGCAAGCTGCCACATCACCATGCGGTGCAGGATGTCCTGGCGCGGCTCGAGGCCGAAGATCGCGTCCGACAGCTCGAGCGTGCCGGCGCTTCCGGCGGCGAGGGTCTGGATATCGGCTTTCATCTCAATGCTCCCTCAGCCCTGCGACGGCGCCGCGGCGCCCTCCGGCATGCGGAACTTGCCGGGAAGCGGCGCCCCCTCGGGGAGCTTGCGCTTGACCGCGTCCCGCAGATAGACCCAGCCGCCCTTCGCACCCGGCACCGAGCCGCGCACCATGATCAACCCGCGCTCCACATCGGTGCCGACCACCTCGATATTCTGCGTCGTCACCTTCTCGTTGCCGAGCTGACCAGCCATCTTCTTGCCGGCAAACGTCCGCCCCGGCGACTGGCGCTGGCCGGTGGAACCATGCGAGCGATGGCTGATCGAAACGCCGTGCGAAGCCCTGAGCCCGCCGAAATTCCACCGCTTCATCGGCCCCTGAAAGCCTTTGCCGATGCTGATTCCGGAGACATCCACGAATTGACCTTTGACGAAGTGGTCGGCCGTGATCTCCGCGCCGACCGCGATCAGGTTTTCCGGGCTGACCCGAAACTCGGCCACCTTGCGCTTGGGCTCCACCTTGGCGACAGCGAAGCCGCCGCGCAGCGCCTTGCTGAGCCGGCTCACCTTGGCCGTGCCGGAACCGATCTGAAGCGCCGTGTAGCCATGCTTGTCCGCCGTCTTCTGGCCGACGACCTGGCAGTTCTCGAGCTTGAGCACGGTCACCGGGATGTGTTCGCCATCCTCGGTGAACACCCGCGTCATGCCCAGTTTCTGTGCGATGACACCTGAACGCATCGCCATGCTCCTCTTCAGCTCCTCAGAGCTTGATCTCGACATCGACACCGGCAGCGAGGTCGAGCTTCATCAAGGCATCGACCGTCTGCGGCGTGGGATCCACAATGTCCAGCAGACGCCGGAATGTCCGCATCTCGAACTGCTCGCGGCTCTTCTTGTCGACATGCGGCGAGCGGTTGACCGTGAACCTCTCGATCCGCGTCGGCAGCGGGACCGGCCCGCGCACCCGCGCACCGGTGCGCTTCGCCGTGTGCACGATCTCGCTCGCCGAGCCGTCGAGCACCCGGTGATCGAAGCCCTTCAGGCGGATGCGGATGCTGTTGTGCCGCTGCTGTCTTTGCCTGGCCATCGTTCCGTCTTCCTATTCGATGATGGAGGCGACGACGCCGGCGCCGACGGTGCGGCCGCCCTCGCGGATGGCGAAGCGCAGCTTCTCCTCCATGGCGATCGGCGTGATCAGCTCGACCGTCATCGTCACATTGTCGCCAGGCATCACCAT
>DATAOT010000162.1:0-18286 GCA_036265615.1 Aestuariivirgaceae bacterium | reverse complement strand
CACGGGCGACATCACGACGTCAGGCGACCGCGGCCGGGCCATCTCGGTGACGGGCGGAAGCCGCGCCACGGTCGAAAACCACGGGAAGCTCTTCACGGACGGAGTCTATGCCGACGGCATCTATGCGGCGTCCTCGGCCGGCAGCGTCTCGGTTTACAGCAGCAGCGACATTGCCACAGGCGGTGACTTCGCCCACGGCATCGACGCGCAGTCGTCCGGCGGCGGCGTAGAGGTGACCAACACCGGCCCGATCACGACCAATGGATCTGGCGCGGATGCAATCCTGGCCCTGTCCGGGTCCACGAATGGGGCGGTTCAGATCGGGAACTCCGCCGCGCTTCTCAAGACGACGGGCGACCGCGCCAACGCGATCAATGCCTTCGCCAATGGCGACATCACCATCACGAGTTCCGGCAACATTGCCACCAGCGGCATTAACAGCAGGGGCATCACGGCTCGCTCCGAGCATGGCGCCGTGACCCTCCGGAGCGAAAGCAACATCGAGACGGGCGGCGCCTCTGGTGGCTATGGCATCCTCGTTTATGGCCAGCTGGGTGCCTGGGTCACGAGCACCGGTGATATCGCCATCGCGGGTGGTGCGAGCTATGGCATTCGGGCCGAGTCATCGGCCGGCAATGCGGCGATCACCAATGCCGGCCAGATCGCGACCCATGGCGATTCCGCACCTGCAATCGCTGCGCGGGTGAGGAACTACGGCAATGCCACAGTCGACAATGAGGGTGTGATCGCGACCGACGGACAACGGGCTTCTGGCATCATCGCGCGAAGTCCTCGTGGCAATGCTGAAATTGCCAACAGGGCCGATGTGTCGACTCAGGGCAACGCGGCGGCTGGCCTGTTTGCTTTGAGCTATTTCGGCGATGTCACCATCGACAGCAACGGCGACGTCGAGACGAAGGGCGTGGGGGCGGAAGGGGTCCATGCCGAAGTGGTGGACACTGGCGCCCTCGAGGTCAAAACGACAGGCGTGATAGGCACCATCGGCGATCGGTCGGACGCCATCGACGCGATTGGCCGCGGCGGTGGCGCAACGGTCGACAACGGCGCCGCCATCTCGACGACCGGTGCCTATGCCCGCGGCATCGACGTCAATGTGAATGGCGGCGATGCGATCGTAAACAACGATCGCAACATCACCACCTCGGGGGATCATTCCAGCGGCATCGAGCTGCATGTGTTCGGCGATGGCAAGGCCGCGATCACGAGCCATGCCGACATCACGACCGGGGGCGCTTATTCGACCGGCATCAGGGCGGGTGCCTATGATGGCGTCAGCCTGACCGTGGCGAGCGTCGGCGACATTGCGACGGCCGGTTCTGCCGCCCCCGGCATATGGATTGGCGCATTCGGCTCCGGCAATCTCTCCCTGAGCAGCGTCGGCAATGTGACGGTTTCGGGCAATGGCGGTCATGGGAACGGCTATGGCCTCGCTGCGGTGGCCTTGGCCGGTGACTCCGAGGTGGCGAGTATCGGCAATGTTTCAGTCGGCGGCGATCATGCCACCGGTATCGCCGCATCGGGCGTCAACGCCAGCGCCGGGAGTGACGGCAATGTCACGGTCCTGGGCGACTTTTCGACCGGCATCCTGGCTTCTGCCAACAATTCCGTCGCCGGCACCGCCAAATTGGCGAGCGCGGGCGACGTAACGGTAACCGGGCTCGACTCGACCGGGCTTTATGCGCGATCGCTCTATGGCGCGGCGCAGCTCACCGTCACCTCCGGTGTGGTGACCGGCGGCACCGGTGGAGGTGTCGGTATCTTCGCAAGATCCAGCGCAACGATCGAGAACCATGGCACGATCCGCTCGGTGAACGATCGGGCGATCTTCAACGGCAGCGGCAGCGGTCCTCTCACGGTCGACAATTTCGGCACCGTCATCGGCTTCGTCGATCTCAATGACGGTGCAGACGATTTCAACAATCACGGCCAGTTCCTGGCGCGTGGCGATAGCGATTTCGGTGTTGGCCGGGACAGCTTTACCAACGCCGGCACGCTTCAGCTCGCAGCGGCCGTGAATCAGGCGAGCTTCAAGGATCTCGAGATCTTCACCAATGGCCCGCTAGGCGTCATCACCATGATCAACGGCAAGGCCGGCGACCGGCTGAGCTTTCCTGCCCTGACCAATTTCAATGGCGGCGGGGTGGTCGGTGTCGATGCGGCGCTTGCCGGCACTGGCTCGCCAGCCGATCTCCTGACCCTGTCCGGTGTGGTCAGCGGCACCACCTTGGTGGTCGTGAACAATGTGGCGCGCTCGCCGGGGGTCCGCGGCGCCGAGGACATCTTCATCATCGACCAGGGCAGCCGGCCAAACGGAAACGAGTTCCGGCTGGCCGGCGGGCCGATCAATGTCGGCTTCCTCTTCTACGATCTGCGGCCTGACGATGATGGCAGCACCAGATGGGAGCTCTATGAAACAGGTCTCGACCAGGCGAGAGTCAACTCGCTTGGCGCCGTGGTGACCGGTTTGCAGAATGTCTGGCATGCCGGCGTCAATGCCTGGCATCAACGAATGGGCGATCTCGTTTCGCTGGCCTCGGCAGCCGATATCGTCCCCGCTGCCGATGGTCCTGGTGCCGCGTCCGCGCCGGGCTTGCGCGGGGGCGTCTGGATGCGCGGCTTCGGAGAAGATGCCGCCTATGATCCGCATTCCTCTGCCGACTTTCATCAGGACATTGCCGGCGCCGAGGGCGGCATCGATGGGGTCGCCGCAGGACCGCTTGGCGGTGATTCGGTGATTGCCGGCCTGCTCGGCGGATACGTCCACTCCGGCCTGATGCTCGATCACGCGCCGGACGAGGCCATCTACGCCGGGGGCACCGTCGGCGGTTATCTCACCTATCTGAATTCTGGCTTCCATGCCGACCTGCTGCTCAAGGCGGATCTCGTCACAGTGACCTATCAGCAAGGGGTTCTGTCCGAGGACTTCGACGCACGATCCCTGGGCGGCAGCATCGAGCTTGGGTACAAATATGACCTCGGTCTCGGCTATTACCTCAACCCGCTGGCCCAGCTTGCCTACGTATCGGGCGATATCGACGATGGCTGGCTCGGCGTCGCGCCGGTTTCCTTCGCCGATGGCAACAGCCTGCGCAGCCGCGCCGGGCTGCGCGCCGGCTTTCTCGGCGAGGTCGCTGGTGCCGCGGTGGAACCCTATGTCGAAGCCCACATCCTGCATGAATTTGCCGGCGACAATCGCGGTTTTGTCTATGGCTCCGCAAGCGCCAGCAATGCGCTGGACAGTTGGGGCCTCATCGGCGGTGGCATTCAGGTGACTGCCGCCCGCTTCACCGCTTTCGTCAACCTGCAGGCCCTTGTCGGTGCGGACATCGACGGCTTCGCCGGTCAGGGAGGCATTCGCTGGAGCTTCTAGATCCGCCCGGCCTCAAAGATGGCCGGAGAGGCCGGGTATCGAGCCGGCGACCTCGCGGACCAGGCCGTCCCCGGCTTTCTCTTTTGCATAGGCCAGGACCTCGTAGCCCACGGCCTTGATCTCGCCCATCGACAATCCCGCTGCCTGCAGCTTGCCGACCGCGGCCAGTGGTGCGCCCATCAGGCCGCCACCCAGCAGGCCGAACAGCCCGCCCTTGGCAGCACCGTCGCCGCCATGCCGCGCCGCAAGCTCTGCCGCGCCGGGAAGTCGCGCGAACAAGGCCTCCACCTTGTCCTGCGGCGCCTGGGCACGGACCAGCGACAGGATGATCCCCACCGCTCTCTCGGCCCGCTCTTCGTCAAGCCCGGAAGCGGCACGCACTCTGTCGATCAGCTCCTGCATCGGCCCCGTGTCCCTTATCCGTTCATGGTTTGCAGCAACGAGGTTTTTATAGCAGATTGGCGGCGCCCGATTCGAAAGACGAAACGCATGGGTAAAACATCCCGGCCAAGCGCGCCTTCTAGGACACTGCCGATGACCGACAACAGCATTTTGATTGGCGCCAGTGCTACCGGCAAGGAGGTGCTCTATCTGCCGCTCGCCAATCGTCACGGTCTCATCACCGGTGCCACCGGGACCGGCAAGACGGTGACGCTGCAGATCCTTGCAGAAGGTTTTTCGGAAATGGGCGTGCCGGTCTTTGCTGCCGACGTCAAGGGCGATCTGTCGGGCATCTCGCAACCTGGCCAGCCGACCGACGCGCTTCTGGCCCGCGCCAAGGAAGTCGGCCTCGACGACTATGGCTTCGCCGGCATGCCGACCGTCTATTGGGATCTGTTCGGCAAGCAGGGCCACCCGATCCGCACCACGATCTCGGAAATGGGCCCGCTGCTGCTGTCCCGCCTCATGGGCTTGACCGAGGCCCAGGAAGGTGCCCTCAACATCGCCTTCCGCATCGCCGATGAGGAGGGGCTGCTCCTGCTCGACCTGCCGGACCTCAGGGCGCTCCTCTCCGACCTTGCTCAACGCGGCAAATCCATCACCACCGACTACGGCAATGTCGGTGCCACGACCATCGGCGCCATTCAGCGCCGTCTCGTCGTTCTGGAAGAGCAGGGCGGGGAGCATTTCTTCGGCGAGCCCGCACTCGACATTCACGATCTCATGCGCACCACCCGGGACGGGCGCGGTTGCGTCAACATCCTCGCGGCCGACCAGCTGATGGCGTCCCCGCAGCTCTATGCGACGTTCTTGCTCTGGCTGCTGTCCGAGATTTTCGAGGACCTGCCGGAGGTCGGTGATCCCGACAAGCCCAAGCTCGTGTTCTTTTTCGACGAGGCCCATCTCCTCTTCAACGATGCCCCGCCGGGCCTGCTGCAGAAGATCGAGCAGGTGGTGCGGCTGAGCCGTTCCAAGGGCGTCGGCGTCTATTTCGTCACCCAGAACCCGCTCGATGTGCCGGACACGGTGCTGGCCCAGCTCGGCAACAAGCTCCAGCATGCGCTGCGCGCATTCACGCCGCGCGACCAGAAGGCGGTGAAGGCTGCTGCCACCACCTTTCGGCAGAACCCCGCCTTCAATACCGAGCAGGCGATCACCGAGCTCGCCAAGGGTGAGGCCCTGGTTTCGGTGCTCGATCTCAGGGGCGTCCCGACCATGGTCGAGCGCACCACGGTTCGGCCTCCGTCGAGCCGCATGGGCCCGATCACCGATGCCGAGCGCGCCCTCGCCATCAAGCAGAGCCCGATTTACGGGCTTTACGATACGCCGGTAAATCGCGAATCGGCCTATGAGAAGCTGACCGCCAAGACGAAAGCGCGCGATGACGCTGCGGCTGCCGCTGCCGCCGAGAAAGAGGCCGCCAAGGACGCGGCTGGCCAGGCCCGCCTCGACCGGGCATCTGGGCGCGACCGTGAGACGGCGTCCGAGCGCTTCGTCAAGAATGTCGCCGGCAGCGTCGGCCGCCAGGTCGGCACCATGATGGTGCGCAATATCGGCAACGCCCTCGTTCGCGGCATCCTGGGATCGCTGACCCGCCGTTGATGCCGGATCTCAGGCTTCGAGCAGCCCTCGCAGCCGGCGGCCGATCGCCTCGGCCTCCTCGTCATTGAGCAAGTCGGTGACAAAGCCGATTTTCGCGCCCTCCTGCACGGCGAGGATTCGCGGCTCGCCCTCGGCAAGGGCCGTGGCGATCCCTGCCGCGCTCATCACGCCTTTCCTTTCATCGACCGTCAGCAGCAGGCAATTGACCGGCGGCCCCTCGATGAACCGCTCGTCCATTGTGAAGCATTTCGGCTCGATCTTGAGCCCGGATAGGCCGCGTAAATGCGCCCTCAGGAGTTCGACCCGCCGCTGCTCACCTTGAAGCCGCGCCGCGTGATCGGTGGCGAGCCACTCCTCGAGCGCCAGCACGACGGCCGTGACCATCTGCCGATCCATTTTCAACGGCCGGCCGAATTTCCGATAGCGGCCCGATTCGTACCGCGTGAAATCGAAGGCGGTGATTGCCGCCACCTGCTCCTTGGAGCCGATGACAAAGCCGCCGGCATTGGGTCCGCCGAAATATTTCGAGCTGATCGCCACGAGGTCGGCGCCGCGCCCGACATAGCTCCCCATCAGTGCCGTCGGATAAACCATATAGGCGGCATCGACAAGCACCGGCACGCCATGCTGATGGGCCAGCTGCACGACCTGTTCGAGACCGATCGTGCCAGGCTTGCCGTCGAGATGGGCGGGGTGGATGACCATCGCGGTATTGGCCGTGATGGCTGCTGTCAGCTGGTCCGGCCGGGTGCCGTTCTGCGAGCCGACTTCGATCAGGCGCGCTCCCGCCATGAGCACTTGGCGGTCGTATTTGTAGCGATGGCCGGCCTGGATCAGCACCTCGCTCTTCATCCCGGAGCTGTCGGGCAGCCGCTCGCCCTTCGCACCGTCGCCACCGGCCATGGCTGCGGCCGTGGCCAGCATGATGGCCGCCGCCGCCCCCGGCGTGACGCGGGCCGCCGGCGCCTCGAGAAGCTCGGCAATCCTCGCGCCCGTGGCATCGAGGAGTTCGGGCATCGACACGAACTGGCCGTTCATCTCGGCCATGCCGGCGAGCACCGTCGGCGTCAGCCGCGAACCGCCGAGATCGGTATAGACGCCGCAGGCATTGATCACCGGCTTGAGGCCGAGGCGGGCAAAAATTGCGGGTGGGGAGGCCATGAGCTGGACAGTCCTCGTTGGCGGGTCGGGCGAGACTGCGCGGACGATGACCACCGCGCCATGGCAAAGCGCCAAAGCACACTTCGGCAATTCGACAATCGACTTGAACCGTGTAACCTCGCCCGGCCAATTGCCTGGATCGATGGCCGGTTTGAAATGCTTGGACGGGTGAGCGATGCCGATCTGCGCCTTTTGCGGGTGTTCGCCGCTGTCGCCGAATGCGGCGGCTTTGCTGCTGCCCAGGCGCTCCTCAATGTCTCCGAGTCGACGGTCAGCACCCACATGCATGATCTCGAGACCCGGCTGGGCTTGAGGCTTTGCCAGCGCGGTCGCGGCGGGTTTCGCCTGACCGAGGACGGCGAGGCCGTCTACCGCTCGGCCCGCGAGCTCTTTGCCGCCCTTGATCGCTTTCAGACCCATGTCGCATCGCGCCGCCAGCAGTTGAGCGGCCCCCTCGCCGTCGGCATGCCGGACAGCATCATCTCCCATCCCGACCTGCCCATCGCTCCCGCGGTCGAGCGCTTCTACGGCCGCGATAACGCGGTCGAGCTGACGCTTCAGGTGCTCACGCCGCGCGATCTCGAGCGCGGCGTGCTGGCCGGGCAGCTGCAGATCGCCATCATGCCGCGCCATCAGAAGATCGCCGGGCTGCGCTATGAGCGGCTGTTCCGCGAAGTCAACTACTTCTATTGCGGCCGTCGCCACCCGATGTTCAATGTCACGGCACGCAAGCCTGACATCGAGGAAATTGCCGCGGCCGGCCTGATCGGGCGCGGCTATCTGTCGAAGTTCGATCATCGCTTTTTCGGTGCCTGGCCCCACAAGGCCACCGTGTTTTCCATGGAAGCAGCGGCGACCCTGATCCTCTCCGGCCGGTTTGGCGGCTTTCTTCCCTCCCACTATGCCGAGCGCTGGGTGGAAAGGGGTGAAATGCGGGCGCTTCGCCCGGACATCCTGACCTATTCCCCCGAATTCGACATGGTGACCCGCAAGGGCGGCGAGCTGAACCTCCCCGCCGAGCTCTTTCTTGAGGATTTGCGCGCTGCCGTGCTTGCCGGGGCGCCGGCCAAAGCGAACTTCGATGCTTGACCATGCATCGCCGCCCGCGGACATGCTGTCGTGATCCTTCTCGACCAGAGGGAGGAAAGAACATGAGGTTCCGTGAACTGGCGCGGGTCGTCGTCGTCCTGCTCGCGGCCGCAGTCAGCGCATCGGCCTTTGCCGAACCGGTCAAGGTCGCCACCGAGGCTTCGTTTCCGCCTTTCTCCAAGACCGAGGCTGATGGCAGCTATACCGGCTTCGAGATCGATCTCGGCAATGCCGTGTGCAAGCGCGCCGCGCTCGACTGCCAATGGGTGAAGCAGGATTTTGACGGCATGATTGCCGGACTGCTGGCACACAAATTCGACATGATCTTCTCTTCCATGTCGATCAAGCCGGAACGCGAGAAGGTCGCGGATTTTTCGATCCCCTACTACACCGACAAGTTCGTCTTCTATGCTCGAAAGGGCACGATCAAGAATTTCGACGCCGACATCAAGGGCAAGCGCGTCGGCGTTTATGCCGGTGCCACCCAGGACCAGTATGTCCGCAAATATTATGCCGGCGTCCTCGAGCCGGTCGGCTATGAGAATGCCGACCAGATCCATGCCGACCTGGTCAATGGCCGCATCGATCTTGCCTTCACCGAGCAGCTCCCGGCCAAGGATTTCCTGGCCAAGCCCGAGGGCCAGGCCTTCGAGGTGGTCCGCATGATCGAAGATCCGGCCGTGCTGGGCAAAGGCGTGGGCGCCATGTTCCGCAAGGGCGATCCCCTCAAGGCCAAGGTCGACGCGGCGATTCGCGACGTTTATGCCGATGGCACGGTGAGCAAGCTCCAGGAGAAATGGATGCCTGGTGCCGACATCCGCGCCGACAAGCTATGGTAACGGCATCCCATTGATTCGCCTCGCAAGCGGCGTGAGGTGCATGCATGGATCTCGCGCTGTTCTCTTTCGGGGCGACCGGTTGGGGTGACGAGCTGCTCGCCGGGCTCGACCTCACCCTGCGCCTGGCGGTGACGTCCATTCTCACCGGTACTGCCCTCGGCCTTGTCTCCGCTCTTGGCGAGGTCGCGCCGGTGCCGCTGCTCGGCCGCCTGCTCGAGACCGTCAATATGGTGCTGCGCAGCGTCCCGGAGCTCCTTGTCATCTTTCTCATTTATTACGGCGCGGCGATCGCGCTCGCCGCTCTGCTTGCCCCCTTCGGCATTGCAGGACTGTTCGAGATCAATCGCTTCTGGTCGGGCGTGCTGGCCTTGGCGTTGATCCACGCCGCCTATGCCAGCGAGGTTTTCCGCGGCGCCTTCCTGGCGGTTCCGGTCGGCGAGATCGATGCCGCCCGCGCCTTCGGCATGTCGCCCGTTCTCGTATTTTCCCGCATTCGCCTGCCGCTCGCTTTCCGGCTCGCCATGCCGGGTCTGACCAATCTCGTGATGACAACGCTGAAGAGCACGCCGCTGGTGTCGGCCATCGGCCTCCAGGACTTGATCCGTGTCGCCGGCGACGCCGGGCAGAACACCAAGGAATATTTCCAGTTCTACATGGCGACGCTGGTGATCTATCTCGGCATTGCCGCCGTGGTCCTGCTGCTCCAGAGCCGCTCGGAACACCGGCTGTACCGTCATCTCAGGACCCGGTGAAGCCATGCTGATGGATGCCGCAACCCTCCTCGACTATCTTCCGGTTCTCCTGGCAGGCGCCGTCATCACGCTCGAGCTGACGCTTTTCACCCTGATCGGCGGCCTGATCATTGCCTTGCCCATCGCTTTTGCGCGCAATGCCGAAAGACCCGGTCCGCGCTGGTTTGCCCAAAGCTTCGTGTTCTTCTTCCGCGGCGCACCGCTCCTGGTGGTCCTCTATCTCGTCTATTACGGGTTGCCGCAGATCCCCGGCATCAAGGAGAGCCCGGTCTGGTTTCTCATCGCCCGGCCGATGCCGATCGCCATCCTGGCGCTGTCCCTCAACTCGGCGGGGTTCCTGACCGAAATCATCGCCGGCGCATTGCGCAATGTGCCGGCAGGAGAAATCGAGGCAGCGCGCGCCTTCGGATTGAGCCGGCTTCAGACCTTCGCCCGCATCATTGCTCCCAATGCGACGCGGCTGGCGCTGCGGGCCTACGGCAATGAGGCGGTGTTCGTGCTGAAAGGCACCGCGGTCGTCAACTTCATTACCATCACCGACCTGGTTGGCGCCGCCAACCAGGTTTACTTCAACACCTTCGACCCGTTCACGCCGCTTTTCGCAGCCGGCGCGTTCTACCTGGTGATCGTTTTTGCCATGTTGCAACTGGTGAGATGGGCCGAGCGACGGCTGAACCCCTGGGCCTTTGCTGCCCCATCCAGAGAGAGGCACCGTTGAAGCGCACGACCATCAATGTTCAGAATACGGAAGGCCTTCCCCTGTCGGATGCGGTGCGCTTCGGCGACCTCCTGTTCGTCTCGGGCATGGTCGGCATGGATGCCGCCGGCAAGGTGGTGGCGGGCGGAATTGCCGCCGAGACACGCCAGACGTTCCGCAACATTGCGGCGGTGCTCGCTGCAGGCGGCGCCAGCCTGAGCGACGTGATCAAGGTCAACGTCATTCTCACCCGAGCGGAAGATTTCGCCGACTTCAATGCCGCTTATCGCGAGATCTTCCCAACCGATCCGCCGGCCCGCGTCTCGATGGTGGCGGGGCTCACCATTGCTGCCCGCGTCGAGATCGATGTCGTGGCTGGCCTGCCGGAAAGCTGAGCGGGCGTTACCCGCCGGTCACGCTCATATGACGGCTGAGAGCCGGCTTGTTGCGCCGCCGGTCGATGACGAAGTCATGCCCGCGCGGCTTGCGCGAGATTGCCTCGAGGATGGCCGCATCGAGCAGATCGTCTTCCGCCGAGGCTCTGACGGGCGCCCTGAGGTCGGCCGCATCCTCCTGGCCGAGGCACATGAAGAGCGTGCCGGTGCAGGTCAGCCGCACCCGGTTGCAGCTCTCGCAGAAATTATGGGTGAGGGGGGTGATGAAGCCGAGACGGCCGCCGGTCTCGGCGACGCGGACATAGCGCGCCGGCCCGCCGGTCTTGTAGTCGATCTCCTCCAGTCGATAGCGCTCCTGCAGCCGTGCCCGCACCAGCGACAGCGGTAGATATTGATCCGTTCGGTCGGCATCGATGTCGCCAAGCGGCATGGTCTCGATCAGGGTGAGATCCATGTCGAGCCCATGGCACCATTCCAGCATTGGCACGATCTCGTGCTCGTTGACCCCCTTCAGCGCCACCATGTTCACTTTCACTTGAAGCCCGGCCTCGCGCGCTGCCATGACGCCGTCAAGCACCTTGTTGAGGTCGCCCCAGCGGGTGATCGCCCGGAAGCGCTCGCGGTCCAGCGTATCGATCGAGACATTGATGCGCCGCACCCCATGGCGGAACAGCTCGGCGGCATGGCGCGCCAGCTGGCTGCCATTGGTGGTGAGGGTCAGCTCTTCCAGCGCACCCGACTTCAGCTGGCGGGACAGCTGCTCGACAAGCCCCATGATGTTGCGCCTGACCAGCGGCTCGCCCCCGGTCAGCCTGAGCTTTCTCACCCCCCGACGGATGAACGCGGTCGCCACCCGATCGATTTCCTCGAGCGTCAAGATCTCCTTTTTCGGCAGAAAGGTCATGTTTTCCGCCATGCAATAAACACAGCGGAAGTCGCAGCGGTCGGTCACCGAAATCCTGAGATAGCTGACCTTGCGGCCGAACGGATCGATCAGCTCCGGGTGCGGAGCAGCTTCGGAAAATCTGGCCGGCTGCATCGTCAAGGTGTTCATGGGTAGAATTTCGGCAGACTCGAGGCCGGCGTCAAGTGCTGCTCTTGGCCGCGCGCCCGGCATGGTAAGGTGGCCTGATGCAGCTGCCGCGCCTCGTTCAAGCCGCAATGCGGCGGATCGTCGTGACCCTGAGCCTGGGGCTCGTGCTGGGCCTCGCGCCCGGGCTCCGATTTGCCTCGGCGGCCGAGAAGGTCGATTTGGCTCTGGTGCTGGCGGTGGACTGCTCCTACAGCGTCGATGCCTCCGAGTTTCGCCTTCAGATCAAGGGCCTCGCCGATGCCTTCCACCGCAGCGATATTCACGATGCGATCAAGGGCGGCCCGAGCGGGCGCATCGCCGTCACCCTGATGGAATGGTCCGACGACAAGAACCAGCTCCTCGTCCTGCCCTGGACCATCCTCGATTCCCCGGAGGCGGCTGACAACTTTGCCGACAGGGTCGGCCGGGTGCGGCGCGGCCTGGCCGAAGGCGGGACCGCCATCGGCGATGCCCTGCGCTTTGCTGCCGCAGTGCTGATGGCCTCGCCCTATGCCACCGAGCGGCGGGTCATCGATCTCTCCTCCGACGGCCGCAACAACCGGGGCGATCTCGTGACCATTGCGCGCGATGAGGTTGTAGCCCGCGGCATCACCATCAACGGGCTGCCGATCCTCAACGAGTGGCCGACCCTCGACAAATATTTCGAGCAGCAGATCATCGGTGGGCCGTATCATTTCATGATCCCGGCCAATGACTACGAGGCCTATGGCAACGCCATCGCCCGCAAATTGCTGCGCGAGATCACGGGGCCGGGAATATCGTGAGCGCGCCCATGGACGTCGTGTCCGCCGCCGAGGTCCATGCCATCTGCGACTACCGGCAGTTGGCCGCAGCACTTCTGGCGGCCCATCGCGGCGACGAGCCGCTGGTCGATCGAAGCGAGCTGCATGCCGTGGGCCCGCGCGGCGAGCGCCAGACCTGGTTCACCCTTCCCGCCTTCCTGCCGGGCATCGCCATGGGTGCCAAGCTTGTCAGCGTCATGCCCGCCAATCCGCGGCTCTTCCCGCAGACTCCGACGGTCCAGGCCGTCTATGTGCTGTTCGACGGCACTGACGGCAGCCCTGCGGCCGTCATCGACGCCACCGCCATGACATACCGCAAGACCGCCGCCGACTCGGCGCTCGGCTCCGACCTGCTGTCTCGAGCCGATTCGAGGGTCCTGCTGATGGTCGGCGCCGGCGGCCTCGCGCCCTACCTCATCGCCGCCCACTGCGCGCTGCGGCCCTCGATCTGCGAGATCATGGTCTGGGCTCGACGCATCGACCGGGCCGTGGCGCTGGCCACCGCCGTCGGCGGCCGCGCCGTCGCCTCGCTCGAAAGCGCCGTCCGCCGCGCCGACATCATTTCCTGCGCCACCGCCTCGACTGCCCCGCTGGTCATGGGTGCATGGCTGAAACCGGGCGCCCACCTCGATCTTGTCGGCGCCTTCAGCGGCGACATGCGCGAGTGCGACGATGCGGCGGTGATGCGGTCGCGGCTGTTTGTCGATTCGCGCGTGTTTGCCATCGACCAGCCCGGTGATCTCGGCGACCCGATCAGGCGCGGGATCATCCCGCGCGACCAGGTGGAAGCCGACCTGTTCGATCTTGCTCGCGGCTACGCGCCACGGCGCCAGCCGGGCGATATCACGCTCTACAAGAACGGTGGCGGCGGCCATCTCGATCTGTTCACCGCGCTTTTCATCATCAGCGCCCGCAAGGGCGTCTACGGCAGAGGATGATCGATGCAGCCCTTCGAATTGAGCCGAGTCCCCGCGATTTTCTTCGGGCCGGGGTGCCTCAAGCGCCTCAAGCGGGAGGTTGCCGAGCGCATTGCGCCGGGCGGCGCGGTGATGATCATTGCCGATCCTGCGATGCACAAGCTCGGCTGGACCGATCGCGTGAGCGCCATGCTGGCCGATGCCGGGATGAGGACTGCCCTCTATGCCGACTTCCAGGGTGAGCCGAAGGCCTCCGAGATTGATCGGGCGGCCGCCGCCGCCCGTACTCTCGAGGCAGAACTCGTCGTCGGGATCGGCGGTGGCTCGGCGCTTGACACCGCCAAGCTCGTGGCCGCCACCACCAAAAGTGGCATCAGCGCCGCTGCCTATGCGCTTTGCGACACGCCGCTGCCGCTCGATGCCTTGCCGGTCATCGCCATTCCGAGCACCGCCGGAACCGGTTCGGAAGTCACCCGCACCTCCGTCTTCGCGCTTGAAACCGGCGTCAAGACCTGGGCCTGGGGCGATCCGCTGAAGCCCGTGGCAGCGCTGCTCGACCCTGAGCTTACGCTGACCCTGCCGCCGCCGCTCACCGCCGCCACCGCCCTCGATGCGCTGGTCCATGCCATCGAGGCCACGACCAATGCGCGGCGCAATCCCGGCAATGACCTCTACTGCCACCGCGCCATTGATCTGATCAGCCGCAATCTCGAGCCGGCCGTCAGGGACGGTTCGGACCTGGCCGCCCGCAGTGGTCTGCTGCTCGGCTCCTGTTATGCCGGGATTGCCATCGACAATGCCGGCACCGCTCTCGCCCACAACATCTCGCATGCGGTGGCGGCGCTCGCGCCGATTGCCCATGGTCGTGCCACCGCCCTTGCCATGCTCGCCACCATGGATTGGGTCGCCGAGGCCGTGCCGGAGGCCTTCGCCGGGGTCGCTCGAGCCATGGGCGAGGCGCCGGAGCCGACGGCGGCGGTGGCTGGCTTCGCTCGCGTCGTGCGCGAGAGTGGTCTCGAGATCTCGCTCCGCGGCGACGGGCTTGAGCTGAACCGCCCGGACCTCCTGGCGGCACAGATGGCGCGACCGGAAAATGCCCCCATGCGGAAGGCGACCGTACGGCCGGTGCGCGACGACGATCTCGTCATGCTGGCGCAGCGTTTCTATCGCCTGACGGACGCTTCCCGATGACGCTCGACACGACCGGCTCCCGGCTCAAGGCCGCCATCGCCCGCCATCTGGCTCCGCTCCGATCGGACGAAGGCGTTGCTTTGGCATTGCGCCGGCTCGAGCAGCAAGGGATCGATGCCATGCCGTCCCGGACCATGGCGGCGCGCCGCTTGCCTGCCTGCCGCCACCTGCCGGAGGCTGTTGCCGCCGTCATCGCGCTTGACAGCAGTCTCGCCGCGCTGCTCGCCGAGATCGAGGACCAGCTTGCCTGGCAGCAGAACGCCAATTATTCCGACGCCGCCATGTGCTGTGACGGTTACATGGACAATTATGCCTATGCCGAGCTTGTCGGCCCGGGTGGGCTGTGGCCCGGCAGTGACTTCCGCATGGGGCTGTTGCTTCTCGGACCGCATCTGCACTATCGCGAACACAGCCATGCTGCGCCCGAGCTCTATTGGCTGCTGACCGGCCCGAGCGAGTGGAAGTCCGCATCAGGCGATTTCGGGTCTCGCGAGCAGGGAGCTACGATCTGGCACCCGCCGCATATGGTTCACGCCACGAGAACCGGGACCAATCCCCTGCTTGCGCTCTACATCTGGACTTCGGATGTCGGGCAGCCCGCCCGGCTCGTCGCATGATCCGTGGCGCCGTGGCTGCCCTGCTCATCGCCCTCGGCGCTTATGCGCTGATCGTTGGCTACATGTTCTTCAGCCAACGCCATCTTCTGTACCTTCCCGACATCAAGCGGGTCGATCCCGCGACCATCGGGATCGCCGGTGCCGAGGTGACAGAGATCGCAACCCCGGATGGCGAGAAGCTCGTGGCCTGGTATGCCCCGGCCCCGCCCGGCCGGCCAACCGTGCTCTTTCTCCATGGCAATGCCGGTTCGATCGCCGAACGCCCGCATCGGTTTCAGTATTATCGCAACGCCGGCTTCGGCGTCCTCTATCTCTCCTGGCGCGGTTATGGCGGCTCGACCGGCCAGCCGAGCGAGCACGGCCTGATGATCGATGCCAATGCCGCCTATGATTGGCTGATGCGCAAAGGTGTCAGCCCCGACAGGCTCCTGATTGTTGGCGAGTCGCTCGGCACCGGGCCGGCGGTTCAGCTCGCCGCCTCGCGCCCGGTGGCAGCCCTGGCGCTCGAGGCCCCCTACACCACGATGGTCGATGTCGCCCGCTTCCATTACGGCTGGCTGCCGGTGCGGCTGCTTCTGCGCGACCGCTTCGACTCCCTCGACACCATCGCCAGGGTGCGCGCGCCGATCATCATGATTCACGGCGATGCCGACCCCGTCGTTCCCTTCGCTCTTGGCAAGCAGTTGTTCGAGGCGGCGCCCGAGCCGAAGCAGTTCGTCGCCATTCCCGGCGGCACCCATGGCTCGATCTTCGAGGAACCGACCTGGGCGCAGGAGGTCGCCTTCTTCCTCAAGGTTCTCAAGGAGCGCCAAGGATGAGCAGCAGGAGCGAGGGAACCCGGACCCGCCGCGGCAGCGAGCGCCGTCGCGCCGGCACCATCAATCAGCTTCCGAGACGGCAGATCGTCAATTCCTATCCCCGGCTCGCCATCGTCTCTGATGACGAGATCGAAATGCTTCACCAAGCTTCCCTGCGGCTGCTGAGCGATGTCGGCGTGAAATGCTATTCGCCGGAAGCGCGCGCGATCTTTGCCCGCGCCGGAGCGCTGGTCGATGACGCCAGCATGCGGGTGCGGCTCGGCCGTGAGCTGGTCGAGCACGCCCTCACCACCGTTCCGCCTGTCATCGAGCTCGTCCCGCGCAATCCAGCAAACAGCGTGCGCGTCGGGGGCCGCAACATCGCCTTCGCAACGGTGCTCGGGCCGCCCAATTGCTCCGATATCGAGCGCGGCCGCCGCTCCGGGACCCTTGCCGATCACGACGATTTCCTGCGCCTTGCTCAATACTTCAACGTCATTCAGCTCGTCGGCGGCTCGCCCGTCGAGCCGCTCGATATCGAGGTGCGCTACCGTCATCTCGAAGCGACCCGCTCGATGCTGACGCTGACCGACAAGGTGCCGTATGTATTCTGCCTGAGCCGGCAGCGGATTATCGACGTTTTCGAGATGTGCGCCATCGCCCGCGGCGAGACGCTGGAGCAGTTTGCGGCAGCGCCCGGCGTGTTCTCGATCATCAACACCAACTCGCCGCTGCAATATGACCTCTCGATGGCGACCGGCGTCATCGAAATGGCCCGGTTCGGCCAGCCGACGCTGATCACCCCCTTCATCATGGCAGGCGCCACCGCGCCGGCGACCGTCGCCGCCGGCATGGCGATGAACAATGCCGAGATCCTGTTCGGGCTCGTCCTGGCCCAGCTGGTCCGGCCGGGTGCCCCGGTGCTCTACGGCAATGCCGCCAAGAACGTCGACTTGAAGACCGGCGCCCCGGCCTATGGCCTCGCCGAGTCCTATCGCTTCACCCATATTGGCGGCCAGCTTGCCCGCCGCTACCGCATGCCGCTGCGCTCGTCCGCCTTCTGTGCCTCGAATGCCCCCGATGCCGCCGCGATGCTCGAGGGCGTCGGCGCGACCTGGGCTGCCATCACCGCCGGCGCCAATCTGCTGATGCATGGGGCAGGGTGGCTCGAAGGCGGCCTGTGCTCCTCCTTCGAGAAATTCGTGCTCGATGTCGAGGTGCTGCAGAACATGGCCGTGTGGCTTGAGCCGGTGACGATCGATGCCGACACCCTGGCGCTTGACGAGATCGCCGAGGTCGGTCCGGGCGGCCACTTCTTCGGCACGGCCCGCACCATTGCCACTTTCGAGTCTGCGTTCCACCGGCCCATCATTTCCACCACCCAGAACTACGGCGCCTGGCTCGAGGCGGGAGGCCTCGACGCCACCCGCCGCGCCCACCGGCTTTACAAGCAGGCGCTTGCCGAATATGAGCTGCCGCCCATTGCCGATGAGGTCCGCGAAGCGCTCGACGCCTTTGTCGCTCGCCGCATTCGCGAAGGGGGCGCGCCTCTCGACTGACGGGCTCTTTCTTGAGAGGCGCTCAACTAGAGCTTCCAGGCCGCAACCGTTGGACTATAATTCCTTGGCGTAGCCAGAGCTCGAGTGGGCAACAAAGAAGGCCCAGGAAAAAAGTCTGCCGAGCACAGCGCGACCGGCAGGACTCCATCCCCCTGTCCCATCAGCATTCTCGAGACGCACGACCCCGACGAGTTGCTGCTCTATCTCAATCAAAATGCGCACCAGCGCGTGGAGAAGATCACGCCTCTCGGGCGAGAAGGTGAGTTCACATACAGCAGGGCCGCAATCGATCTTGGCCGCGTGTGGTTTACACGGGCGAAGAGCACCGCGGTGCATCTCGAGGTTACGACAACCTTGCTGACGATTGCCATTTCGGAACGGGGTCACAGTCTCATCAAGCATCGCGACACTGAAGTGCAGAGCGTCCGCGGCGATGCCGCAATTGGCAGCGGCTTTGCCGAAGTTGTCTTTGAAACCTCGCCGGCCGATGCCCGGTTTCTCGTCCAGGTCGATCCGAGCGAAATCCTGAGCCAGTTCCCAGCCGAGGGCAGGTCAGCCCGCAAGCAGTTCGGGCCTTTTCGCCTCGATCTTTCAAACCCGCTGGGGGCCAATTTTCATCGCGCCGTCAATTTCATCTGGCAGCTTGGCGTCCCGCCAAACGAGATCTTGCGCGCTGCCTATGACGAGATCCTGCTCCAGGATCTGGTCAGCGTCTCCGCTCCGGTGCTGGGCGGCGAGCCGCGCGCGAAGCAACTTGATCCGGGTCCGGCCCATGTGTAGCGGGCGTGCGAGCTGATCCGCTCCCGGGTGAGCGAGCCAGTCCGGGTCGCCGACATTGCCAGGGAACTGGGGATCACCCCACGATACCTGCAGTCAGGCTTCAGGACCTACCTTGGCTTGACGCCCCATCAATTCCTGCGCGACTGCCGCCTCGACCAGGCCCATCGCATGCTGAGCGCCGCG
>DATAOT010000161.1:0-11826 GCA_036265615.1 Aestuariivirgaceae bacterium | reverse complement strand
GCCCATGATCGAATTGTTGGCGCCGAGCCGGACGAAGAACGTGCCGATGATCGAGGTCACGACGCACGCCCCTCCGATTGCCAGCGGATAGAGCATGGCTGCCCGCTGCAGCTCCGGCGTGGTGAACACGATCGCCCCGAGCACCATGGTCGCGACCACGGTCACCACATAGGTCTCGAACAGGTCCGCCGCCATGCCGGCGCAGTCGCCGACATTGTCGCCGACATTGTCGGCGATCGTCGCCGGGTTACGCGGATCATCCTCGGGGATTCCTGCCTCGACCTTGCCGACCATGTCGCCGCCGACATCGGCGCCCTTGGTGAAGATGCCGCCGCCCAGGCGGGCGAAGATCGAGATCAGCGAGGCGCCGAAGCCAAGCGCCACGAGCGAGTCGACCACCGTGCGGTCGGTCGGCCCGAAGCCGAGCGTTCCGACCAGGAAGCCGAAATAGAGCGTGACCCCGAGGAGCGCCAGGCCCGCCACGAGGAGGCCGGTGACGGCGCCGGCCTTGAACGCGAGGTCGAGACCGCCGGACAGCGACTTGGTTGCGGCCTGCGCCACGCGCACATTCGCCCTGACCGAGACGTTCATGCCGATGAAGCCGGCCGATCCCGACAGCAGGGCCCCGATCGCAAAGCCGACCGCCGGGTAGCGGCCGAGCAGCGCCCAGGCGATGATGAATATGACGATGCCGACCATCGCAATGGTCGTGTATTGGCGCCGCAGATAGGCTTGCGCTCCCTCGCGGACGGCGGCCGAAATCTCCTGCATGCGCGCCGAACCCGGATCGGCGGCCATCAGCGAGCGGGTCGCCCAGATCCCGTACACGATCGAGAGCGCGCCGCAAGCAACGATAATCCAGAGTGTTGCACTCATAATAAGTCCTTGTTGTGAGTATCTTAAACCCAGGCTGGACAGCAATTGCTGACGACAGAAACCGGTACAGGTCCCCTAGAGCATGATGCTCTAACCCCCCGGTCTGTTCGGGCGGAAAATGCCAAAACTATCGGGTCAAGGCAACGGGGTTGAACTTGCCTCCCTGCAGCACCAAACGGTAGCGCCTCAGCCACCGATTTCGTCTTGTCGCTGGCGCCTGGCCAGTTGATCGAGCGCCGCATTGATGAAGCCGGGCTCGCTGCCGTCAAAAAATGCGTGCGCCACGTCGATATATTGCGAGATGGAGACCTTGGCTGGAATATCGTTGCGGAACATCAGTTCATAGGCGCCCGCTCGCAGGATCGCCCGCGCCGTCGCGTCGAGCCGGGTGAGCGTCCAGCCTTCGGCGAGACAGGCATCGAGGGAGCGGTCGATCAGCCGCTGCTCGCGCACCACGCCGCCGACGATGTCCCGCAGCAAGACGAAATCTGCCGCACCGCATTCCCCGTCCTCGAATTCCTCGCCCAGCCGGATCGAGCCGAAATCGGCCAGGACGTCGGCGAGATCGGCCTGGGCGATGTCCATTTGATAGAGCGCCTGCACGGCACCGAGCCGCGCTGCGGCGCGCGCCACCGGCAGCGGGTTGTTGCGGCTCGGCGTCAAGCCAGTTCCTCCCGCCAGCGGCGCGCCAGCTCGATCATCGTCAGGCAGGCCCGCGCCGCATGGCCACCTTTGTCGAGCTCGCTGCGGCGGGCGCGTTCCCAGGCCTGCGCCTCATTTTCGACCGTGATGATGCCATTGCCGACACATAAGCCGTCCAGCGTGAGCTCCATGAGGCCGCGGGCCGATTCTCCGGCAACGATGTCGTAATGCGATGTCTCGCCGCGGATCACCACCCCGAGCGCCACAAAGCCGTCATAAGGGTCGCTCGCCTCGGCCGCGATGGCGATCGTGCCCGGCACTTCCAGAGCGCCCGGCACGACAACGATGTCATACGTCACCTCGGCCGCATCGAGCACCATGCGCGCCCCGTTCGTCAGCTCGTCCGTCAGAGCGCCATAGAACCGCGCTTCCACGATGAGCACGCGTGCCCCCGGCAGCTTTGGTATCTCGCTCGATCTGTCCTGTCTCATGCAACCGGGAACTCCCTGAGCCTCGCCACGTAGCGCGCCAGCATGTCGACTTCCACATTGACCTCATCGCCGACCTGTCGCGCCCCGAAGCTGGTGACCGCCAGCGTATGGGGAATGATGTTGACGGCGAATTCCGACCCCGCAACCTCATTGACGGTGAGCGACGTTCCGTCGAGTGCGATCGATCCCTTCTCTGCAATATACCGCGCCAGCCCCGGCGGCGCCGCAAAACGGAAGCTGACGGAATCGCCCTGCCTCCGCCGGTCCTTTACCACCGCAACCCCGTCGGCATGTCCGAACACCAGATGACCGCCAAGCTCGTCGCCGATCTTCAGCGACCGTTCGAGATTGACCGGCGTGCCTGCCCGCCAGCGGCCAAGCGTGCTCCGCGCCAGCGTCTCGGCCGAAACATCGACGGCGAACCAGCTGTTGCGGGTGCGGCCCGGGCCGGCCTCGACCACCGTCAGGCACACGCCGGAACAGGCGATGGACGCGCCGATGGCGATGCTTTGCGGGTCGTAGTCGCTGGCGATCGTCATTCTGAGATCGCCGCGCTGCTCGATGGAATCGACCGTGCCAAGGGAAGTGATGATGCCTGTGAACATGCTAGCGAATCCTGTCATAGACGCTCAGCACGTCATCCCCAAGCTCTTCCTGTTCGCGCAGGCGAAAGCCGCTGCTGTCGGTGACCGCCGTCAATGGCCGGTCGACCAGGGCCGGGAAGCCTTGTGGCCCGAGTTCGCGCCCGGCGCTGAACAGCATCACCTCATCGACGAGATCCGCATCGATGAGCGCCGCGGCCATGTGCGCCCCGCCCTCGGCGAGCACCCGGCTGCACCCCCGCTCCGCCTCCTTCGCCAACAGGTGATGAAGGTCGACCTTGTTGTCGGGCGTTGCCGCGACGACCGCGATCTCGGCTCCCATCGCCTCGAGCGGGCATGCCTTGGCCGGATCATGGCTGGCGACGGTGTAGATCCGCACGGGCGTGCTCGCTGCAGTCCGGATCAACTTCGAACCGGGCGGCATCGACAGCCGGCTGTCGGTTACCAGCCGATCTGGGCTGCGGTCCTCCATCCCGGGCAGCCGACAAGTGAGCACCGGATCATCGGCAAGGACGGTCGACACGCCGACCAGCACGCTGTCGCTGCGCGCCCTGAGCAGATGCACCCGCTCGAGGCTCGAAGCGCCGGTGATCGCCGTGCGCATCCCGCTCCTCGCAGCGATCATTCCGTCGCTCGACACCGCAAGCTTCAATGTCACGAACGGGCGGCCGGCGCGCACCCGCATGAAGAAGCCGGCGAGATCATGCGCTGCCGCCTCCGCCATCAGCCCGGTCTCGACCGCGATCTGAGCCTGGCGGAGCGCCGCAATCCCTTTGCCGTCGACCCGCGGGTCCGGGTCCTGGACGGCCAGCACCGCCCGTGCAATGCCGGCTGCGATCAGCGCATCGGTGCAAGGCGGCGTGCGCCCATGATGACAGCATGGTTCAAGCGTGACATAGGCGGTTGCTCCCCGTGCAGCCTCGCCCGCCATGGCGAGCGCCTGGGTTTCGGCGTGCGGCCGGCCCCCCGGCGCCGTCGCCCCGACTCCGACCACCTGCCCGCCTCTGACGATGAGGCAGCCGACTGGGGGATTTTCGCCCGTCATCCCCAGCGCCCGCCGGCCGACCCGCAGCGCATGCGCCATGTGGCACCGATCCGCGGCGTCATGTCGAGCGGTCATCATCGCCCGAAAGCTCACCCAGCACCTCTTCGAAATCCTTCGCTTCGCGGAAATTGCGGTATACCGAGGCGAAACGCACATAGGCGACATCGTCAAGGGTTCTCAAGCCCTCCATGACGAGATTGCCGATGGTTTGCGCCGAGATGTCGGTCTCGCCGGTGCTTTCGAGCTGGCGCACGATCGCTGAGACCATCCGCTCGATCCGATCGGCATCGACCGGCCGCTTGCGCAGCGCGATCTGGACCGAGCGCATGAGCTTGTCGCGGTCGAAGGGCACCCGCCGTCCCGATCGCTTGACGACCTGCAGCTCGCGCAATTGAACGCGCTCGAAAGTTGTGAAGCGACCACCGCAGTCCGGGCAATGCCGGCGTCGGCGGATGGCCGAGCCGTCCTCGGAGGGACGGCTGTCCTTCACCTGGGTGTCGTTATTGCTGCAATAGGGACAGCGCATGACTTCCCCCAGGGATCACCCGGGGGCGTTGCTCGTCCCCGCGATCACCCGTAAATCGGAAAGCGGTCGGTCAGCGCAAGAACCTTCTGCTTCACCGACTGCTCGACCTGAGCATTGCCGTCTTCGCCATTCTTCGCAAGGCCGTCCAGGACTTCAATGATGAGCCGCCCCACCTCGCGGAATTCCGCCGTACCGAAGCCGCGCGTTGTGCAGGCCGGCGTGCCGAGCCTGATGCCCGAGGTCACGGTCGGCTTTTCCGGGTCGAACGGGATCCCGTTCTTGTTGCACGTGATGAAGGCACGGCCGAGCGCCGCCTCGGCCGCCTTGCCGGAAAGCTTCTTCGGCCTTAGATCCACGAGCATCAGATGGGTGTCGGTCCCGCCGGACACAATGTCGGTACCGCCTTCGATCATCGAGGCGGCAAGCGCCTTCGCATTGTCGACCACCTGGCGGGCATACGATTTGAATTCGGGCCGCAGCGCCTCGCCGAAGGCCACCGCCTTGGCGGCGATCACATGCATCAGCGGGCCACCCTGAAGTCCGGGGAATACCGATGAGTTGATCTTCTTGCCGAGTTCCTCGTCGCGCGACAGGATCATGCCGCCGCGGGGACCGCGCAGCGTCTTGTGGGTGGTGGTCGTCACCACATGGGCATGTTCGAGCGGATTGGGATGAGCGCCGCCGGCCACCAGCCCGGCGAAATGCGCCATGTCGACCATGAAAATGGCGCCGACCCGGTCGGCGATCGCCCGAAATCCCGCGAAGTCGATGATCCGCGGATAGGCCGAGCCGCCGGCGATGATCAGCTTCGGCCGTGTCTCGAGCGCCAGCCGCTCGACCTCGTCGAGATCGATCCGGTGATCGTCGCGCCGAACACCGTAAGGCACCACCTTGAACCATTTGCCGGACTGATTGGCCGGCGACCCATGGGTCAGGTGGCCGCCGGCGGCGAGATTGAGCCCCATGAAGGTGTCGCCGGGCTGCAGCAGCGCAAAGAACACCGCCTGATTGGCCTGCGCCCCGGAATGCGGCTGGACATTGGCGAAGCTGCAGTCGAACAGCTTCTTGGCGCGCTCGATTGCCAACGTTTCGGCGATGTCGACATATTGACAGCCGCCATAATACCGGCGCCCCGGATAGCCCTCGGCATATTTGTTGGTCATCACCGAGCCCTGGGCCTCGAGAACGGCGCGCGACACGATGTTCTCCGAGGCGATCAGCTCGATCTCATGCTGCTGGCGACCCAGCTCCTTCTTGATGGCACCGGCGACTTCCGGGTCGCTGTCGGCCACCCCGCTCGAGAAAAAGCCCGGAAAAGGTCCCGTGTGGCGGATGCCCTGCTGGACGGTCATGGATGTTCGCCCTTCCTGGAAGCCCTGCTCCGCCCCTCTCATAGGACCGGAGCATTCCACGATGCAATCACTCGATCCACCATGCGGACGCGAAGCGTCGTTCTTTCCGCATCATGAAACGGTCAGGCAGCCCGCGCCAGCGCCATCCGCGCCCACAGTCGATCGAGTGCATCGACGAGTTGCGCGATCTCCGCCGGTCCATGCAGCGGCCCAGGCGTCAGCCGGATCCGCTCGGTCCCGCGCGGCACGGTCGGATAGTTGATCGGCTGGACATAGATGTCGAACTCCCGCAGCAAGAGGCCGCTCAGGGTCTTGCAGAGCACCGCATCCCCGATCAGCACCGGGACAATGTGGCTTTCGCCGTGCACCACCGGCAGGCCGCACAGTTCCAGCTGCTGCTTGAGCAGCGCGGCATTGCGCTGCTGCGCCGCCCGTTCGCTGCCGCTGGTCTTCAGATGACGCACGCTGGCGAGCGCGCCGGCCGCCAGCACCGGCGCCAGCGACGTCGTGAAGATGAAGCCAGGCGCATGCGACCGGATCGCGTCGATGCAGGCGGCGGAGCCGGCGATATAGCCGCCCATGACTCCGAATGCCTTGGCGAGCGTCCCCTCGATCAGGTCGACCTGGTCGGCGACCCCGTCGCGCTCGGCGATGCCGCCGCCCCGCGCCCCATACATTCCGACGGCGTGAACCTCGTCGAGATAGGTGAACGCTTCGTAGCGCCGGGCGAGCGCGCAGATCTCCGCCACCGGTGCGATATCGCCATCCATCGAATAGACCGACTCGAAGGCGATCACCTTGTGGCAGCCGGGCGGCACCGCCCTGAGCTTCGCCTCGAGATCGCCGAGGTCGTTGTGGCGCCAGATGACCTTGGCCGACCGGCCATGCCGCATGCCCTCGATCATCGAGGCATGGTTCAACGCGTCGGAGAGGATGACGCAGCGCGGCAGCAGCCGCCCGAGCGTCGACAGCGTCGCGACATTGGCGAGATAGCCGGAATTGAACAGGAGCGCCGCGCCCTTGCCATGGAGCTCGGCGAGCTCCGCCTCGAGCTCGACATGGAGATGCTGAGTGCCCGAAATGTTGCGGGTGCCGCCGGAGCCGGCGCCGACTGCGTCCAGGGCCTCGTGCATCGCCCCGATCACCAGCGGATGCTGCCCCATGGCAAGGTAGTCGTTGGAACACCACACCGTTACGTTGCGCTCGCCCTCCGGCGTCACCAGCCGCGCCTTCGGAAAGGCGCCGCACAGCCGCTTCAGATCGGCGAACTCGCGATACCGACCCTCCGCCCGGAGCTCGGCAAGGGAACTGCGGAAGATGTCGTCATGCACCGTCATGGTCGGCAAAGACAATGCTATGGGGCCTTGCCCTCACGAAACCGCGTGAATTGCCGCAGGCTCGGCCGTCAGGCAGCCTCCCGCCGCAAGGGCTGGCACATGCAATGGACGCCGCCGCCGGCCCAGGTGAACATGGTCATGTCCGGATCGTAGACCTCGAACCCGGCCGCCCTCAGCCGGCCGTTGAGCTCCTTCGCCGCCAGGGTCGACAGCACCCGGTCGCGCCCGAGCGCAACCACGTTGCAACCGAGCGCCATGGTCTCTTTGAAGCTCGCCGGAATGATCTCGATCCGCTTCGATTTCAGCCAGGCCACGATATCGTCCTCGGTGGTGTCGAGACAGACGGCTGCACAGCGGTCGTTCAACATGCACACCATGAGGTCGATATGCACGTAGAACTGGTCGATCGGCGCATATTTGATCTCCCAGCCCTCCGTCTCGAACCATCTCGCCACCTGCCGCGCCGCCACCTCCTCGCTGCGATGACCGGTATAGCCGACCAGCGCCACGCCCTCGCGGATGATGTTGAAGTCGCCGCCCTCGAAATTACCGGCCGACACCATGTCGTAGATCGGAATGCCCAATTCGAGATAGAAGCGCAGCGCCGGCGCATATTCGCCCCGCCGCCGCGGATTGGCCAGTTGGCAGATCACTGCCCCATAGGGCGTCATGAAGGAGGAATCGCGGGCATAGATCTGGTAGGGCACCTCCTCGCTGACCGGCAGGTAGTGGCACATCACCCCGGCGCTTTCATAGGCATCGACCATCTCGCGGTGCTGGCGCATGGCGAGCTGCTTGTCGAACCGGTAGCCCTTGCGCAGCGTGTCGCGCACCAGCGAGGACCACGCGGCATTCTCGATGCCGAGCCAGCGGAAGCTCTCGGCCGGCCCGAGCAGCACGTCGCGCAACGGCCCGGTCTCCGAGCGGAGATACCAGCGCCCGTCCATGGCCGGAGTCCCGCCCCCTTCGACCCGGGCCCGGAGCGGAACAGCATCGGCGGAACGTGGCATCGTCATGTCTTCCCCTCCTTTGGTGATCTTTGGGCTGACGGTAGCGCGAATTGGGCAGTAGGCAATAGGCACTAGGCAGTGAGCGGCGCCCTCCCTACTGCCTACTGCTACCCGCCGAAGCGGCGATACCGGAACGCGTCGGGCTCGGCCGCTGAATCCTCCTCCGCCATTGCCCTGAGCGTCGCGTTGAGGGGCGACAGCGAGCAGGCGGGATCGGTCTCGCTGGCCGAGCCCGTAATCGCCATGGCCTGGCAGCGGCAGCCGCCCCAGTCGATCTCCTTGCGGTCGCAGTTGCGGCAGAGGTCGGGCATCCAATCGGTACCGCGAAAGGCATTGAAGGCCTCAGAGTTCAGCCAGATCTCGGAGAGCGGCTTGTCCTTGACATTGTCGAACACGAGGCCCGGGATCGTCTCCGCGGCATGGCACGGCAGCACCCTGCCCTGCGGCGTGATGTTGATCGCCCGCCGCCCCCAGCCGCCGACGCAGGCCTTGGGAAACCGCGCATAATAGTCGGGCACCACGCTGTCGATGACGATCACCCCTTCGAGCCGCCGCCGCGCCTCCTCGACAAGCGCGATGGCGTCGAGCGTCTGCCGATAGGTCGGCATCAGGGCCCGCCGGTTCTTGAACGCCCAGCCGTAATATTGCGTATGCGCGATCTCGACCCGCTTCGCTCCCATCTCCACCGCGAGTTCGATCATCCGCCCGAGATTGTGGATGTTCTGGCGATGCACCACCCAGTTCACGGTCAGCGGCAGCCCGAGCGCCACCACGCGCTTCGCCAGATCGAGCTTCTTTGCATGCCCGCCGCGATAGCCGCCGATCCGGTCGGCATTGGCTTCCTCGACATCCTGGATCGACAGCTGGATATGGTCGAGACCGGCATCATAGAGCCGTTGCAGGGCCGGCTGATCGAGCAGCACGCCCGAGGTGATGAGGTTGGTGTAGAGATTGACCTCGCGGCAATGGGCGACGATGTCCGGCAGGTCCGGCCGCGCCGTCGGCTCCCCGCCCGACAGATGGACCTGCAGCACGCCGAGCTCGGACGCTTCGGCGAATACCCGTTTCCAGGTCGCGGTGTCGAGCTCGCCCGACTTCCGGTCGAGATTCACCGGATTGGAGCAATAGGGGCATTGCAGCGGACAGCGATGCGTGAGCTCCGCGAGCAGCCCGATGGGGCGCAGCACCTGTGTCATGGCTCGATCAGCCGCTTCTGCACGAGGCCGCCGAGCAGCTCGACGACATCGGTCATGATCACCGCCGGATCGGCATTGTAGCTCTTGCCGAGCTCTTCGCAGATTGCCTGCACCGTCCGTTGCCCGTCGCACAGCCGCAACACCGCCAGCGCCACCTCATTGGGCTCGAAAATGCGCTCCGGCGCCAGCATCAGCCAGCGCTCGCGGGCCTGGTCGTAGCTCAGCCGCACCCCGCGCGGCAGCCGTGGCACGCATTGCGGCCCGAGCGCATCCATCACTTGCCCTCCGCCCGGAAGGCGCCTGGCGGCGTCAGCGCCGGCTCGACATAGGCGAAATGCAGGGCATCGAGCATTGCCCACAACATGTCGCATTTGAAGGTGAGCGCCTTGAGCGCCGCCTGCTGTGCCTCCGGTGTCCGCGCCCCGCGCTTGACATAGTCGAGGGCAAAATCGGAATCGCGCGGCGCCTGGGTCAGCCGCTTCTCGAAATAGGACAGGATCCGCGGCGTGATGTAGTCGTAATGCCGCAGCATCTCGGCGACGCGCAAGCTGATGGTCTGCGGCGAGAACATCTCCGTGAGTGACGATGCCACCGCTTCCAGGAGGCTGCGCTCGCGCACGAAATTGACATAGGCCTCGCAAGCGAAGCGGGTGGCCGGCAGAACCCCGGTCATCGCCGTCACATACGGCCGGTCGAGCCCGAGTCCCTCGCTCAGCACCAGCCAGCGCTCGATGCCGCCCTCCCCCTCCCGCTCGCCATCGTGATCGATGATCCGCTGGCGCCAGATCCGCCGCAATTCCGGATCGGTCATCCGCGACAGGATGACCGCATCCTTGATCGGGATCGTCGCCTGGTAGCAATAGCGGTTGAGGGCCCAGGCCCGGAGCTGATCCTTGCTGAGCGCGCCCTCGTTCATCATCAAATGAAATGGATGCTTGTTGTGATAACGCTCGGCGCCGATGGCCTTCAGCCGCGCCTCGAGTTCATCGGGTGACAGCAATGCGCTCAACCGTCGATCTCCATTCCGTCATACCCGACTTCAAAGCCTCGCGCTTCGACCTGCTGGCGTTCATCGGAGCCAGCAATGAGAAGCGGGTTGGTATTGTTCATATGGATATACACGACGCGCGGAACACCCAGCGCCGACAGTTTTTCCAGCGATCCGTCGGCACCTGAAACGGGCATGTGGCCCATGCGGCGCCCGGTCTTGTCGCCGACTCCGCGCTCCAGCATCTCCTCATCATGCCACAGCGTTCCGTCAAACAGCACCAGCCGGGCCTTGGACAGGGCCATCGCCAGCTCACCATCGATCGCGGCGCAGCCCGGAATGTAGAGCGTCCGCTCAGCGCCGCGCGGGCCGAAGGCCACCCCGACCGTGTTGCCGCTCCGCTCGGCCGCGGTTGGAGCCGCGTCTTCGAGATAGAGCGGCACTTTCCCGGGCACCGTCACGAATTCCGCTTCGAGCCCACCCGGCAGAAGGAAGCGCTCGCCGGCTCTGCGGCTCGTGCGCATGACAGCCCTCCGCGAGAGCACGTCGAAAATCCGGTTGTCCTCGAGGATGCCGTGGATGTCCGGGGTCGCGATCACCTCGAGCGCCGCCTGTTCCCTGAGCGAGATCAGCCCGCCAATGTGGTCGACATCGCCATTGGTCAGGACCACCGCGGCGATCGGGGTCTCCCGCCGCCCGGTCGGCCACAGCACAGCGTTCGCCCCGATCTGCTCGCGGATATCCGGCGAGCAGTTGAACAGCGTCCACGCTTTTCCATCGAGGCTGACGGCGATGCTTGACTGCGTTCGCCTGACGACTCTCTGGTCACCCGACCAATAGAGCCCGCACACGTCGCAGCGGCAGTTCCACTGCGGATAACCACCACCTGCGGCCGAACCGAGAACGACAATCCGCATGATTGCCGCCTCGCGCCGGCCCCAGATGGCAGCCTATCAGTCGATTTTAGATCTCGGCCGGGAAATAGTCGTTGATCTCGAGGCCGATGCACACTTCGCAGACAACAGGCTTGGACCAGCTCATAGACAACCTCCAGGAGATATGAACCCGCCTGAGACAGGCGCCCTTGCCCAGGCTCAACGAGAAAAATAGGAACCTGCCCGGGTGGGGGCAATGGGAGAACTTCCCAAGGCTTAGTAGGGCGCCTCGAAATAAACATCGCGGGTCATCTTGAAGAGGTGAACCGTGACCTGCCTGCCATCGCTGGTGGTAAAGGCGGCCGTGGTGCCGTCGGCGAGATATCCTGCCTTCTCGGCCACCCGGCGGGAGGCCAGGTTCGGTGCCATCACCTTGCAGGTCACCGTCATGGCGCCGAGCCGCTCGACCGCCATCCCTGCCAGCAGGCGGGCAAGCTCGGTGCCGTAGCCCCTGCCCCACATCGAGGGCGCCACACCCCAGCCAACTTCCGCAACGCGGTAGCGCGACATCAGGATGAAGCCGTCGCCCACCGGCTCGTTGCTGTCCTTGCGCGCCGCCGTCAGCAGATACGAGCGCCGGTGCGGATTGGACTGATCGGCCCGCGCCGAGGCTACGAGATATTTCGGCCCGCGCTCGTCGGCGAAGCGGCTGCGCGGCAGATCGAGCCAGCGCCGGTATTGCGGATCCGACATGTAGCCGGCAAAGGCCTGCCAGTCGCTGTGCCTGACCTCGCGGATCAAGAGCGACGGCGTTTCGACTTCGGGCAGCAGCATCGGGGGAGATTGCGATAGGCAGTAGGCAGTAGGCAATAGGCAGGTAGGCAAT
>DATAOT010000160.1:0-15336 GCA_036265615.1 Aestuariivirgaceae bacterium | reverse complement strand
TATGACCCGTTCATCCAGCGCGGCCTCGATGCGCTCAACTATGCCTGCTATCAGGGGGCACGATTTCTCCTCGTCGCGACGCCCTCCGGGATCACGCTGGCACCGGAAGGCGGGGCCCACCAGTCCATCGCGACACCCCTGATCGGGATCGCGCAGGACGGACTTGCGGCATTCGAACCGGCTTTCGTCGACGAGCTCGCCGCCATCATGCGCTGGGCTTTCGACTACATGCAGCGGGGCGGCGAGGGCGAGCTGTCGGAACGCAACTGGCTGCGCGACGAGACCGGCGGCTCGGTCTATCTGCGACTCTCGACGCGACCGATAGAGCAGCTCAAGCGCGATGTAACCCCCGCCCTGGCGCAGGACATCGTCGATGGTGCCTACTGGCTGCGCAAGCCGGGGCCGAACGCCCAGGTGGCGGTGGCCTATACCGGCGCGATCGCGCCGCAGGCGATCGAGGCGACCGGCTTCATGGCCGAGGATCGCCGGGACGTGGGTCTCCTCGCGGTGACCTCCGCCGACAGGCTCAATGCGGGCTGGACCGCAGCCGGGCGCGCCCGCGAGCGCGGCCTTACCCAAGCCCGCAGCCATATCGAACGCCTGCTCGCCGAGGTGCCGGCAGATTGCGCGCTGGTCACGGTTGTCGACGGGCATCCGCTGACGCTCGGCTGGCTCGGTTCGGTCGCGGGTCACCGCACCCGCGCGCTCGGCGTCGAGCATTTCGGTCAGACCGGCACCATCGCCGAACTTTATCGCCACTACGGCATCGATGCCCAATCGATCGTTGCCGCCGCCGAAAAGGTGGCACCCGGGCGGCCGATCCGGCGATTCAAGCTCACGGCGTGACGGCGCTCTGGAGCATGATGTGCTCTGAACGAGTCGTGATACCGCCCTTCCCTCATGGCCGCTTGTGGATCGGATCGATCCACGGCACGTTCTCCGGCGCCTCGACCGGCTCGATGTCGAGATTGACGACCACGGCCTCGCCATCACTGCGGACCAGCACGCATTCCAATGTCTCATCGCGGCTGGCATTGATCTCTTGATGCGGGACGAAGGGCGGCACGTAAATGAAATCACCCGGCGCCGCCTCGGCAACGAATTCGAGCCGCTCGCCCCAGCGCATCCGCGCCTTGCCGCGTACGACATAGATCACGCTCTCGAGCGGCCCGTGATGGTGCGCGCCGGTCTTGGCGTTGGCGTGGATCGTCACCGTGCCGGCCCACAGCTTCTGGGCGCCGACACGCGCATGCGTGATGGCGGCACGGCGATCCATGCCGGGGGTCTGCGCCGTATTGGTATCGAGCGAGCTGCCGGGGATCACCCTGACACCATCGTATTTCCACTTGGCTTCCTGATCACTCATGGACTGGATCTGCGACTCCTCAGTGATGGTGCTTGTGGGTGTGGGTGTACGTTGGCCGCTTCCGGTGCACTGGCCGCTTGGCGCGAGCCGGCCGGGTGGCGGTGGCCATCCTGCACTGCCGCGAGAGCTGCGCATAGTGCCGGCGCATGCAGGCGCTGGCCCTCGGAACGTTGCCGCCGGTGTAGCTGCAAAAACGGAAATAGTCGCCCATGCAGGCCCTTTGCGCATTGGCGGAAACAGCCGCGGAGGACGATCCGGTCATACCGACCAGAAACAGGCCGACCAAAAACAGGAGCACGACAGCGGCGATTCTCATGATGTACCTCCGGGGACGCTGCAGTCCATTGGGCCGGTGGCGGCCGGTTGCCCGCCACAGGACAGTAAAGCCAAATTGTGCGATCATGGCACCGTCCGTTGCCGTCTCGCCGGTAACAGCCTAGCCCATCGATGGAAATGCAGGAAGGTCCCGGATTTGGAGGAAATGATGGATCGCCGCCTTGCCGCCATCCTCGCGGCCGACATGGCAGGCTATTCCCGCCTGATGGAACAGAACGAGGATGACGTGCTCGCCCGACAGAAGGCGCATCGGCGCGAGGTGATCGATCCCGAGATCGAGCGGCGCGGCGGCCGCATCGTAAAGACCACCGGCGATGGCATGCTCGTCGCGTTCACTTCCGCGCAGGATGCGGTGCGCTGCGCCATCGACATCCAGACCGCCATGGCCGGACGGGAGGGCCAAACGGCGCCAGGCAACCGCATCGCCTATCGCGTCGGCATCAATCTCGGCGACGTCATCGTCGATGACGGCGACGTGTTCGGAGACGGCGTCAATGTCGCGGCGCGGCTGCAGGGCCTCTCGAAGCCTGGCGGGGTGTGCGTTTCGGACACCGTGCATCAGATCGTCGGCGATCGCCTTCGACAACCTTTCCGGGATCTTGGTAGTCAGAGGGTCAAGAACATCTCGCGTCCGGTCCGGGTCTGGCAATGGACGCCCGACACGCCCCAGAAGGAGCCCGTGCTCGACGAGATGGCTCTGCGCCAGAAGGTGCAATTCGTCACCTCCCGGGATGGTGTTCAGCTGGCCTGGGCAGAGGTGGGCGAAGGGGAGCCGATGCTCAAGGCACCCAATTGGCTGAACCATCTCGAATATGAATGGCGCAGCCCCGTGTGGGGACCGGCGTTCGGCGCGCTCGCGCGCCGATGGCGGCTGATCCGCTTCGACCAGCGCGGCAACGGCCTGTCGGACTGGGACGTGAACGAAATCTCGGCGGACACGATGATCGCCGACATCGGCAGCATTGCCGATGCCGCCCGTCTCGATCGCTTCACCCTGCTCGGCATCTCACAAGGGTGCGCCTTCTCGATCCGCTATGCGGTCGAGAACCCCAAGCGGGTGACCAGCCTCGTCCTCCTGGGCGGTTACCTTCGCGGCCGGCTCCGGCGTCCCGATCCCGAACAGAAGCAGCTTTACAGCGTGCTTGGGGCCATGATCCGCGATGGCTGGGGATCATCCAATCCGGTGTTCCGTCATTTCTTCACCTCGAATTTCATTCCCGATGCCTCGCCCGAAGTCGGCGCGAGCTTCGATGAGCTGCAGCGCATCGCCACGAGCCCGCAGAACGCGCTCAGGCTGTGGCAGATGAATGCCGAAATCGATGTCACGGCGCTTGCGCGACAGGTGGCGGTGCCAACGCTCGTCCTGCATTGCCAGGGCGATCGCGTCGCACCTCTCGAAGAGGGGCGTCTGATGGCCAGGATGATTCCGGGCGCACAGTTCATCGAGCTGCCGGGAAACAATCACGTGGTCCTCGAGGGCACCCCGGCCTTCGATCAGTTTTACGAAGCCGTGAGTGCGTTCCTTGCGCAACAGCGGCAGCGGGCGAGCCGAAGTTGATCGGCGAATGCCTGGCCGGGCATCATCGATGCTGGAGAGGTAACCCATGGCCGCCAGGACCATGCTCATCATTGCCGCCATCGTCGCGCTGATGGTCCCTGCGGCAGCCAAGGTGCAGCCGTTTCCCAAAGGCTTCGGCGAGCAGAATGTCGCGATCGACGGCGTGACGATCCATGTCCGCGTGGGTGGCCAGGGGCCTGCGGTGGTGCTGCTCCATGGCTTCGGCGACACGGGCGACATGTGGGCGCCGCTCGCGGCCGATCTGGCCCGCGACCATATGGTCGTGGTTCCGGATCTGCGCGGCATGGGACTCTCGTCGAAGCCGGAAGGCGGCTATGACAAGCAGACACAGGCCGGCGACATCCGGGCTGTGCTGACACGGCTCGGCATCGATCGAGCCGCCATTGTCGGCCATGATATCGGAACCATGGTTGCTTATGCCTATGCCGTCCGGTTCCCCGACAAGACCGACAGACTTGTGGTCATGGATGCCCCGGTGCCCGGAATCCCGCCTTGGAACGAGATCGTTCGCAATCCCCTGCTGTGGCATTTCGATTTCGGCGGCGCCGATGCAGAACGATTGGTCAGAGGCCGCGAACGGATCTATCTCGATCGCTTCTGGAACGAGTTCGCGGGCGATCCGAGCAAGATCGACGAAGCGAGCCGGCGCCATTATGCGAAGCTCTATGCACGGCCCGGAGCCATGCGGGCGGCCTTCGCGCAGTTCCGCTCGCTGCGGAAGGATGCGGAAGACAACAGGGCATCGCTGAAATCGAAGCTGACCATGCCGGTTCTGGCCATCGGGGGCGAGAAGTCCTTCGGCGCTGCCGAGGCGGAGGTCATGCGCAATGCGGCAACGAATGTCACCGGCGTGGTGGTCCCGAAGTCCGGACACTGGCTGATGGAAGAGCAGCCGGAAGCGACGATTGCGACGATCCGTGGATTTCTCTCGGCAACTCCGTAGGTCTGACATGACGAAGAGGGCGGCCTGCTGGAACAGGCCGCCATCCCGAACACCGACTCGACCGACCGAACTTGCTTGCGAGACCTAACGCGCGCGACAGGCGCTGCCATCAAGGGCGTGGGGTTTTCCACAAGAGCCGTTGGGGGCCTTGCCGATCGATGCTTCGTCCGCAATTGTGGCTGCATGTGCAATCTTTATAGCGTGACCAAGGGTCAGGCTGCGATCGCCGAGCTGACGAAGGCGATGCGCGACAAGGCCGGCAATCTGCCGCCGCAGCCGAGCATCTTTCCTGACTACACCGCACCGGTGGTGCGCACAGGCTCGGACGGCGTGCGTGAGCTCGTGACGATGCGCTGGGGCATGCCATCGTCGCAGAAGGCGCTGTTCGATGCCGCCAAGGCGCGGGCGCAAAAGCTCGAGGCCAAGGGCCAGAGCGTCGATTTCGACGCGCTCCTGCGGAGGGAGCCGGACGGGGGAACGACCAATATCCGCAATGTACGCAGCCAGCATTGGAAGCGCTGGCTCGGAATCGACCATCGCTGTGTCGTGCCTTTCACGTCATTCAGCGAGTTCAACAGGGCTTATGGCGGCGACGTCTGGTTCGCGCTGGATGACAGCCGGCCGCTCGCGGTGTTTGCCGGCTTGTGGACCCGTTGGACCTCGGTTCGCAAGATCAAGGAAGGCGAGACGACCAACGATCTCTTCGGCTTCCTCACCACCGATGCCAATGCTGTGGTGGCACCGGTCCACTCCAAAGCGATGCCGGTGATCCTGACCACTCCTGCCGAAATCGACATGTGGCTGACGGCACCGCCCGAACAAGCCTTGAAGCTGCAGCGGCCCCTGCCCGCCACGATGCTGAAGATCGTTGCAACAGGCTCGAAGCAGGATCCGGCCGAGCTGGCGGTTCGTTAGGGAGCTGTCCCTCGCTCCCCCATGGCCGGGCCTGACCCGGCCATCCAGTCTTTTCTTGGACCATAATCTGGATGGCCGGCTCGGGGGCCGGCCATGAGGGGATGGGAGAATCATTTCGTCGGCTTATCGATAGCGCCGCCGCTATCGACCCAGTCCTTGAAGGCGCCCAGATTGTACACCCGCTCATAGCCCATTTCCTTGAGCGTCTTGCCGCTCAGCGCCGATCTGCCGCCCGAGGCGCAATAGAGAATGACCGTCTTGTCCTTGGAGAAATTCTTGTCGTGGTAAGGCGATTCCGGGTCGGCGCGAAACTCGAGCAGGCCGCGGGAGACATTTACGGCACCGGCAACCTTGCCGCTTTTCTCCACTTCGGGCGCATCCCTGACATCGACAACGAGGGTGTTCTCCTGCGCCATCAGCTTCTCCGCCTCGGCGGGAGTGATCCGTCGGACGACTGCGTTGGCGGCTTCGACCATCTGCTTGCTCGACGGCATCTGCACCTCCTCGCACTGCATGCTGTTCTTCGATCGGAGCGTTATTGTGCGCGAAAATGTTTGTGGCTGCGATAGGGTTGATCGGCCGTCGGCAACCTGTTCTTTGTCGCGGGGGTGTCGGCAGGCTGGCGGTCGATCAATCCGCAGCCGGCACGAATTTCTGTGCGACGGCGGCGGCATCGTCGGGCGCCTCACCTGGCGGGCCTTCATTCTGCCAGAAGATCTGCACCGCATAGAGGGAGTTGCCGGTCTCGACCGCCCCGGTAGCGACATAGGCAAAGGCCGGATTGAGCAGGTTGCGGCGATGGTCGGTGGAGTTGAGCCATTGCTCGAACAGCACCTTGGCCCGTGCCTGGTCGACACTGGCGGATGTCCGCCAATTCATCGCGGCGTTCTCGGCGCGAAGGCCGTTGGTGCGGGAATCGGAAAAGGCGTTGGCCCGCTTCACGAAGCCATAGCCATTCCGCGACGTATGACCGACATAGCCGCCAAGCGCCATGTCGAGCGCCTGGGCGCGCGCCGCCTCCTTCATGCGGGCGCCTGCAGCAACCGCCCGATAGCCGCTGCTGCGCCGGGTGGCCGCCGCGAGGCCGTCGAGATAGGATTCGAGGTCAGGCCTGAATTTGACGTCGCTGCGCGGCTCGGCCAGCAATGCCGCGGCATAGGCGCGATAGCCGCCGCCCGCCGGTGCCACGGTCGCCGACCCGCTGCCGCTTCCAAAGCCTGGCAGCTCCACCAGGTCGGCCGAGCAGGCGGCCAGCAGCAGCGACACGCCAATCAACGCAAACTGACAAAATCCCCTATTCCCCATGGGTTTGGGGAATTGACACGGCTTCTTGGCCGAAATCTGACCGTGCCCAACCCTTTGTAAGGCCGTCCGAACCGGTCACGAGGGCGGCTGGCGGGCATTTGTGAGAAAGATCACAGAACAGGGAATACTGATCGGCTAGCCTCAATCCTACGCCGCTTGTTCCCTGTGCCGCTTGCTCCCTGCATGAGCGGCCGAGACAGAGGTTGCTCGGTCCGACAGCGAGGCAACCTCTGTCTTTCTCTCGCGAGGCCGGCAGGAGCAAGGCCACGGACAAGCCGGCCGACATGCAAAGAAAGCCTCGCAGGAGGTCCCTACGAGGCTCTCTTGCGACAGTGACGTCGGCCTTTGAAAGCGACATCACAGCCGTAAAGCCGTTTCCACTTTCTCAACGCCGTTGCGATGTTTCGGTTCCGGGCGCGCCGAAATTTTTTTCATCCTTGTCCGGTAGTCGAGCGAAGCCCGGACAAATGGCTCCTAGAACCGCAGAAAGTCGCGTTCCTCCGCCTCATGCCAGTTGCCGCCGCCGCGATAATACATTCGGGTTGCATCCTCGAATGGCTGGAAGTCCCAGGCGGGCGTTCGGCCGAGGCTCACGGCGCGCATGATCAGGTTGCGGCGGCGCTGGCTTTCGAGAATGTCGACGGTCAGACGCTCGAAATCCCAGCGCTGCTCGATATACCCGCGCAGCTGCTGGAGCACGTCGGCGCAGGCCGGATCGAAAGCCAGATTGCGCAGCTCGTGCGGATCCTGCTCGAGGTCGAACAGGAGAGCGGCAGTGCGGCTGCAGTGGACGTATTTGTAGCGGCCGGAACGGAGCATCAGCGCCGGCTCGGCCAGGCCCTCGAAGAACATCTCGCTCGCCACCACTTCCGGCCAATTGGCAGCGGTGTCGTTCAGAAGCGGCGTCAGGCTGCGCCCGTCGATCGGCTCCACCAGAGACGACGCGCTGCCGGTCAGATCGAGCATGGTCGGCATGAGGTCGATCAGCGACACGTTGCGGGCAACCCGCCGCGAGCCGGCCATGCCGGGAGCAGCGATGATCAGCGGAATCCGGGTGGAACGCTCATAGGGCGCCATCTTGTACCAGAGGCCGCGCTCGCCGAGCATGTCGCCATGGTCGGCGCAGAACACGATCGTCGTGCGGTCGTATTCCCGGATGGTGCGCAGCGTCTCGACAATGCCGCCGATCAGATCGTCGATCAAGGAGATGTTGCCGTAATAGGCGTGCCGGGCAGTCCGGACGTGCTCCTCGGATATGGCGTATTCGGATCGATCATAGTGGTGGTAAAGCCAGGCAGCATAGGGATCGCGCTGCTCGACCGGGATGTTCGGCACCGTCGGCAGATCGATGGCGTCGTGCTCATAGCGATCCCAGTAGCGCTGCGGGGTCACATAGGGGTCGTGCGGATGGGAGAACGAGACGAAGAGGCAGAATGGCCGGCGTTCGGGGGCCCGGGCCCACTGATAGAGCCACCTTGTTGCCCGTTGCGCCGCTTCCTCGTCATGGTCCTGCTGGATCGAGCGCTCGGCGACGCCGGCCGTCACCACATTCTTGAGCGTGTGGTACCATTCGAGAATGACGTCCGGCCTGTCCCAGTCGCCGTTCCAGAGGAAGCCGGAGGGACAGACATCGGTGGTCAGGCGGCGCTCGAAACCGTGGAGCTGGTCGGGACCGATGAAGTGGCATTTGCCGGAGAGACAGGTGTCAAAACCGTTCAACCGCATGTAATGGCCGACCGTAGGAATGCCGGCAGCGAGCTCCGAGCCGCTGTCATAGACACCGATCGTCGAGCCGAGCTGTCCGGTCATCATGGCGGCCCGCGCCGGCACGCACATCGGGCTCGCGGTGTAGGCATTGTCGAACACGACGCCGCGGCTCGCGAGCGCGTCGATATGCGGTGCCCTGACGACAGGATGGCCGTAGCACGGGAGCGCATGCGGCGACAGCTGATCGGCCATCAGAAACAGGATGTTGTGGGCCCGCGTCATGCGCCCTCCCCTCGTAGTGCCCGCTGCATCAGCACGCTGTCGATCCAGCGGCCGAACTTGAAGCCGACGCGCTGCAGGGTGCCGACATGGCGGAACCCGAATTTGCGATGGAGGCCGATCGAGGCATGGTTTTCGCTGTCGCCGATCACTGCCACCATCTGTTGCCAGGGGCCGGTCCGACAGCGCTCGATCAGCGACGCAAGCAGCGCGCTGCCGAGCCCGAGCCCGCCGCTGTCGGCGGCGATGTATACGGAATCTTCGACAGTGAAGCGATAGGCGCTGCGGCTGCGGTAGGGCGCGGCGTAGCCGTAACCGACCACGCGCCCGTCGATTTCGGCAACCAGATAGGGAAGACCGTGGGAGGTGACGGCGCGCCAGCGCTCCGTCAGCTCCTCAGGACTTGGCGCCGTCTCCTCGAAGCTCGCAAGCCCCGTCAGCACGTGATGGCCATATATTTCGGCAATAGCCGGAAAATCCGGCTCCGCTGCATCGCGGACGATCAAGCCGGCGCCTAGTTGTGGCCGTTGCGGGCAGCGCCGCTGAATCCGCTGCCGCCATAGCCGCTGCCGCCATAGCCAGCACTGGCGCGGGCGCCGGGAGCGCGCGCCTTTGCCTTGCCGTCGCCGGTGGCAGTTGCGGTTGCAGTCCCTGTCGGGTTGCCGCTGGTGAAGCTCGCCTTCGCATCGGCAGTGCCGGTCGAGGACCTGGTCGAGGCCGTGGCAGAACTGGTGAAACCGGTCCCGGTGACGCCGCTGACGCTGACCGATGCCTTGGCATAGGAACCGCCGGTGCTGGCATTGGCTGTGGCCGTCTGGGCAAAGCCGGGAGAAACGGCAAAGAAACAGAGGCCGCAAACCATGGCGGTCGAGGCGAAAAGGGCCGATGCTTGCATCAAAACTGTCTCCAATCTTAACAAACCTGAGCATTATCAACATAGCAGCGGTTTATGATCGGTGCGAGCTTGATCTCTGGCCAGCAGAGCAGGCAAGCAGTCTTGAACCTTTCGACAGAGTCCGCGCTTGGAGTGCCGCATGACTGCCAATTACTTTTGCCTCGGCCTTGCTCTCGCGCTCATCTTCCTGGTGGCGGCGCTGGCAATCCGCACTGCCGTGCTGAAGGCAGTCAGGACCCCGCGCAGCGAGCTGCAGAGGGCGCTCCGACGCAACGGCATATCGGTCGCCATATTGGGAACGGCCGACCATTCGCTGCTGTGGACCGAAGCGGCGGGCTATGTCGACGACAAGAGCGCAGCGGCGGCGGTATCGCATGCCGAGCACCGGATCATCGAACGGATCAACATGCTGTTTGACCGAGAGGAGTGACGAGAGCGCAAGATCCGGAGTGCGGCACGGCTGCTTCGGTCGAAGAATCGGTCCAGCAAGGAGGATGACCAGATGCGGCGGCTCGGTGCTGTTGTGAATCTCATTCTGCTGGCGGGCAGTGGCGAGGCCGGCGAGGCGTCGCTGCAAGCGGGAGCCTACGCCATCCGGCACCGCCTGGAGCTGCCGCATGTCGAGCGCTGGGCGGTGGAGAGGATCGACGTCGCCTGCATACCGGAAACCCTCGGTTCCGAACCGCCGGGACCGATGCTGCCCATCCTCAGCGCCAACATGCCCTTCATGCGGTGCATCGCCAAGGCGTGGCAGCTCGACGACAGAAGGCTGGACTACGACATCGTCTGCCCGGGTCGCGGAGCGGCGAAGGCGCATGCCAGCTATGTGCTGTCAGGCGACGGCTTCACCGGGCGCATCTTCATGACGATGGGGGCCAAGAACATGACGATGACCGAGGTCCAGTCGGGCCGGCGCCTCGGGTCGTGCGCGGTCGCAAGCCGCTAGATTGCTCTAGTGGCGGAACTCGAGCGGTTGGGCTACGTTCAGGGCGAAGGCTGCATGAGGCTGCACCATGGCCAATGTCACACCTGCCAGCGCCACCGGAGCCCTTGACAGAGTGCTCGGGGAAAGAGTGGACCCGCCATTTTCAGCAACCAGGCTTATCGGCGGCAAGCTGCGCAGCCTTTACAATGATGCCGAGCAGGAGGATGCGCTCGGGTTCGCCAGGCTGCTGCGCGTCCTGGAGGATCAGCACCCGGCGGAGTGAGCGAGCGCGTGCGGGAGCGAACCAAATGGAGCCTGCGGTGGATCGGGCTCGCCATTTTCCTGGTCATGGTCGTGCTGATCTGGATCGTCCGGGGCTATCACTGAGCGCTTACCGCATCCGATTGGCGAACCATTGGGCTCCGACCAGGAGAGCAATGATCAGGATACCGGCGAGGAACACCACCACGAGATATTCCTGAGCAATGCTGAAAATGACAAGCATCAGGAACAGCAGCAAGCCGACGACAGCGAACAGCCAATCAAGATGGATGCCGGCAAGGAAGCAGCCGAGCGCCAGGATCAGCAGCGAGCTCAGGCCGGTGGCAGCGGCCGTCTGCTCTCCCCTGCCCCGTAGAAAGTTGAAGTCGAGCATGATCGCCAACCCGACGCTCAGCCAATGCAGGATCTGCCGGACCACCATGCGGTCGAGAGCCCGCGTGTCGTTCCAGGCGGCAATGATGCACATCAGACCAAAAATGGGCACGAGCGTCAGCCAATAGGTGCGGGACCAGGTGGCATCGGCCAGAGTCACGGCCGCGCCGACCATCGCCAGGAGGACCATGACGATGGCCATGTATTTGGAAAGATTTCCGCTGGCTCGGTCGGGGCCGCTGTCTCGGTATTCGTTGCTCATGGCGCCTTGTCTATCCGGTTGACGACTGAATTCCAGCTTACGACTCTAAGGGAGGCAGTGGGCAATAGGCACGAGCCAGTGATCGGCGCTCTTCCCTACTGCCTGCCCCCAAAGCTCGTGGTGGTCGCGGAAGAACTGCTCTATTGATGAACGCGTCGTGCCGACATTAGGGAGCCGAACTCATGCATGTCGCCAATCTCCAGCTCGAAGGCCTGCTGATGGCCATCGCCTCGGTCAACAATGTGCTCGTGCGCAAGGGCATGCTTTCCGTCCAGGAGATCGACGAGGCCCTGGCCAAGGTCGAGACCGGACTGATGGCGGACGAGCATGTGGCGGAGGACATGAGCGCATCGAACCGCGATGCCGTGTGCTTCCCGATCCGCTTCCTCAAGCTCGCCAATCTCGGACAATCGGAGGATTCGATCCAAAGCTTCGCCGAGCTCGCCCGCGAAGTCGGTCGGCTGAAATGAGCTCCGGAGGTCGAGGCCAAGCGATGGAGTTCGAATTCCACACTCTTGATGTTTTCACCGCCGAGCCGCTCGGCGGCAATCCGCTCGCGGTGGTGCTCGGGGCCGGCGGGCTCGACGATCAGCGCATGCAGCAGGTGGCGCGCGAATTCAATCTCTCCGAGACGGTGTTCGTCGGCAGCGAGCAGCAGCCCTTGGGGGACATGATCCCAGTGAGGATCTTCACGCCGCGGAACGAGCTCCCCTTCGCGGGTCATCCGGTGATCGGCACGGCGGTGCTGCTGGCCGAGCTTCGGCATAAGGATGCCTGCCCGTTCGAGACCAAGCTCACGCTGGCGACCAAGGCCGGGCCGGTGCCGTTGACGGTGACGCGGATCGGCGGTGCGGCACGCGCGCAGCTGACGGCGCCGCGGCTTGCGGTCAGCAGGGATGTCGGGCTTGCCGAGGCAGCCGTCGCGGCGGCGGTCGGACTTGCGCGCGATCAGATCGGCTGTCGCGGGCATCGGCCGCGCGTGCTCGAGGGGACGGCGTCCATCCTCGCCATTCCGGTCAAGGACAGCCCAGCGCTGGCGAGGGCCGCCGTGGAGGACGCGGCATGGCAGCCGCTGCGGAAGGCAACGGGCAGCATCGGCGTCTATGCCTACACGGCGCTCGAGGCGCCTAACGCCTGGCGGGTGCGCTTCTTTGCGCCAGACGAGGGCATTGCCGAGGATCCTGCCACCGGCTTTGCGGCGGTGGCATTCCCGGCGCAGGTCCTGGCCTTCGACAAGCCGGCAGACGGGACGCTGTCCCTGGCGCTCGAGCAGGGCATCGAAATGGGCCGCCCGAGCTTCATTGCGGTCGAGGTCGATGTCCGCTCCGGAGCACAATCGGCCGTGCGGGTTGGGGGCCAGGCGGTCCGCGTCACCTCCGGGCTGATGCGGCTCCAATCCGGTTAGAATTGCCGTTGATACCAAAGTCATAGCCTGAAGTTCGGAGGAGACAGTTCCGTCGCCAATGATATGCTTGTGGCTTCTCGGGCACGTCAACGCCTGAGCAACAAATGATAAGCCCAGGAGAGCTTTGACCATGTCAGACATTGCAGCCGATGAAGTCGAGAGAGTCGGACGTGGGGTGGTGGTCACGGCGCAAGAGCAGCGCAAGGTGGTATTCGCCTCATCGCTCGGCACGGTGTTCGAGTGGTACGACTTCTATCTCTACGCAACCTTGGCGCCCTTCTTTGCGGCACTGTTCTTCCCGACGGAAAATGCCACGGCTGGACTGCTCTCGGCGTTCGCCACCTATGCGGCCGGCTTCCTGGTGCGCCCGTTCGGCGCCCTGGTGTTCGGGCGCGTCGGTGACATGGTCGGTCGCAAATACACCTTCATCGTCACCATCGTCGTGATGGGCTTTTCCACCTTTGCGGTCGGACTGCTCCCGACCTATGCCCAGATCGGCTGGCTTGCCCCCATTCTGCTGGTCTCGCTGCGCCTGCTGCAGGGTCTGGCGCTGGGCGGCGAATATGGGGGTGCCGCGACCTATGTGGCGGAGCATGCGGGAGCAGACCATCGCGGCTACGCCACGAGCTGGATCCAGACCACCGCCACGCTCGGCTTCTTCCTGTCGCTTGCCGTGATCGGGCTCAGCCGGGCCAACATGGACGCGGCAAGTTTCACCTCATGGGGATGGCGGCTGCCGTTCCTGGTATCGCTGATCCTCCTCGTGTTTTCGATCTACATCCGGGTCAGGCTGAATGAATCGCCGGTGTTCCAGCGAATGAAGGAAGAAGGACGCGGATCGCGATCGCCGCTGACCGACAGCTTCCTGCGCTATCCCAACAACCGCTATGTGCTGCTGGCGCTGCTCGGGGCAACGGCAGGCCAAGGCGTGGTGTGGTACACGGGACAGTTCTACGCACTGTTCTTCCTCACGATCACGCTCAAGGTGAACTACCTCACAGCCTACACCATGATTGCGATCGCGTTGCTGATCGGCACCCCGTTCTTCATCTTCTTCGGCTGGCTGTCGGACCGGATCGGCCGGCTCAAGATCATTCTGGCGGGCTGCCTGATCGCGGCGCTCACCTATTTCCCGCTGTTCCATGGCCTGACTACGGCGGTGAACCCGGCTGTGGCCGAGTTCCAGGCGGCCAACCCGGTGGTGCTGCGCGTCGACCCGGCCACCTGCCAACTCCATGTCTTTGTCGGTCCGTGGTCCAAGTTCAGCGAGTGCGACAAGGCCAAGGACTTTCTGACCAAGGCCGGGCTTTCCTTCACCACCGAGGACGCGCCCGCCGGAACGGCGCCATCGGTATCGATCGGGCAGACACGGGTCGATGGCTGGGACACGGACAAGTGGACGGCAGCGCTGGCCGCGGCGGGTTACCCGAAAGCGGCCGATCCGGCGCGCATCAACTGGATCATGGCCGAGCTCATCCTGGTGATCATGATGATTTACGTCACCATGGTCTATGGCCCGATCGCCGCTTTCCTGGTCGAGCTCTTCCCGACCCGCATCCGCTATACGTCGATGTCGCTGCCCTATCACATCGGCAACGGCTGGTTCGGCGGCATGCTGCCGTTGCTTGCCACGGCAATCGTCGCGGCCACGGGGAATATCTATAACGGCCTGTGGTACCCGATTCTGGTTTCCATCATGACCGTGGTGGTCGGAGCCCTGTTCCTCAGGGAGACGAAGGACGTGGACATCACGCGCTGAGCGTTGCCGCTCACCCGCATCGCATTCCGGGGCGAGGCCCACACCCGCCTCGCCCCGAGGGACTTTTGAACAGGAGGCTTTGAAATCGGTTGACTTTTCCCGCTAATTATTGTAACTACAATAAAACGCTCAAACAAGGTCCGTTTCCGGATGCCGGTAGTCACATTCGATCCGGTCAAGGACCACAAAAACAAAGCCAAACATCGTATCTCGCTCGACAGAGCGAAGGACATCGATATCTATCAGCAGATGCCGGACCCCGACTATGCAGATCGGTGGCGGGCGATCGGCACAATTGATGGGAATTTCTATCTGTTGGTCTACGCCGACATAAAAACAATGTCCGGCATTCATGCGATCAGCTTGCGAGCGCTCCGACGAAAGGAGTTGAGGAGGTTCTTCCGCCAATGACCAGACGCAAAAGTCCGCTCGAATCCTATCAGACCGACCCGGTTGACGACCCCGAGGCCCCGGAACTCAGTGAGGAGGATTTCAAGCGCATGCGGCCAGCGAGCGAACTGCCAAAAAAGATGCTCGACGCTTTGCCCAGAATGCGTGGTCGCCCTCCGAAGTCACTCGAGGAACGCAAGGTCCAGGTGACGCTGAGACTCCACCCAATGATTGTTGCCCATTTCAAGTCAACCGGTCCGGGTTGGCAGACCCGTATGGAGCAGGCTCTTATTGACGTTGCGTTCCATGAATCGGATCCAGTCAAGTCCAAAGGCACCTTCAATCCATTGAGCGCAAAGCATTCGAAAGCCGACGTGGCGAAGCGAAAAGGCCCGGTTAAGGTGAGTGCAGTCGCGAAGAGGTTGCGCGGGGCTCACAAAGGAGCGGGTGCAATCAAGACTGCGAGGCGGTCCGGCTGATCTCACTGGCAAAGCGGACAGCGAGTTCCAGAAAAAGCGAGAAAGGATCCTGACGTGGACGTAACGACGAAGATGCATATCGCGCTTGCCGTGATGTTGACGCTTTATGTCGTCCCCCTGGTCTATCTCGTCTGGCT
>DATAOT010000159.1:0-2831 GCA_036265615.1 Aestuariivirgaceae bacterium | reverse complement strand
GTTCTAGGCTAGGGCGTGAACCTATAAATCTGCCGGGTTTGACGGAGTCCGCTTCGCCCTGAGAGCCGACGTGTTGTTGCCAATCAGCGAACCGACGCGATGGGCCAACGGACTAAACCGCTCGCGCGGTAGGCACGACGGCCGGCAGCGCGGCTGAGAGGATAGCGCAACGAGGCGTCCTGTCTTGAGATGAGGGGTTCGCAACCTTCACCCAAGACAGGAGCATCCCCATGACCGACGAGGCCACGAGCCCGTTGCGGCGGCGCATGATCGAAGACATGACGATCCGCAAGTTCGCGCCGAAGACCCAACATGACTATGTGCAGAGGGTCAAGAACTTCGCGGTATTCCTCGGGCGATCGCCGGATACGGCGAGTTTTGAGGACGTGCGGCGCTACCAGCTGCATCTGGCATCGAGCGGCGTTGGCGTGCCGACTATCAACCAGACCGTCTCGACGCTGCGGTTCTTCTTCAAGGTCACGCTCAAGCGCAACGAGATCGTCGAGCACACCCACGTAATTCACGAGCCGCGCAAGCTGCCGGTGGTGCTGAACCCGGAAGAAGTGGCGCGCCTGCTCGATGCGGCACCGGGGCTCAAGTACAAGGCGGCGCTCAGCGTAGCCTATGGCGCCGGCCTGCGGGCCAACGAGGTCGTCTCGCTCAAGATCTCCGACATCGACAGCAAGCGGATGATCATCCGGGTCGAACAGGGCAAGGGCGGCAAGGACCGTAACGTCATGCTCTCCCCACACCTGCTCGATCTGCTGCGCGCCTGGTGGAAGGCGGCACGGCCACAGGGCTGGCTCTTCCCTGGCCGCGATCCGGCCCAGCCGATGACCACGCGCCAGCTCAACCGCGCCTGCCACGCCGCTGCCCAGATGGCGGAGATCAACAAGCGGGTCTCGCTGCACACCTTGCGGCACAGCTTCGCCACTCATCTCTTGGAGCAGAACATCGACGTGCGCGTGATCCAGGTTCTGCTCGGTCACGCCAAGCTCGATACGACCGCGCTCTATACCCGCGTCGCCACCAAGACGATCAGCGAGGTCATGAGCCCGTTGGAGCACATCGCGATCAAGCTGAAGGAGGCCCGGCCGCCCGGCTGACGCGAGGCCGGCGTGTCTCGTCCGGCTCTGGAGGTTGCGGATATCTTCCGCGACCGTGGCCCGGCATGGCGGCAGGCCCATGCCGGCCGTGTCAGCCTCGACCAGTTGAAGGTGATGTCGGCGATCGAGAGCTGCCGCACGGCGGCGCTCGGCGGCCATGTCGCGCGCTGCGAGGACTGCGCCTACACGTCCATCGCCTACAACTCCTGCCGCAACCGGCACTGCCCGAAGTGCCAGGGCGCCGCGGCGAAGCAGTGGCTCGCCGATCGCCAAGCCGAGCTGCTGCCGGTGCCATATTATCACGTCGTGTTCACGCTGCCGGCCCGGATCGCCGACATCGCCTACCAGAACAGGGCCATCATCTACGATCTCCTGTTCAAGCTCTCGGCCGAGACGATGCTCACGATCGCCGCAGATCCGAAGCATCTCGGCGCCAGGATCGGTATCACGTCCGTGCTGCACACCTGGGGCTCGGCCATGACCCACCACCCGCATGTGCACATGATCGTGCCGGGCGGCGGCATCTCGCCCGACGGACAGCGCTGGGTGTCCTGCCGGCCGGGGTTCTTCCTGCCGGTGCGCGTGCTCTCACGCCTGTTTCGGCGGCTGTTCCTAGGTCGCCTCGCCGCCCTCCACCAGGCCGGGCGCTTGAGCTTCTTCGGCAACGACGCTCATCTCGCTGCAGCGCAGTCATTCGCCGCATTGCTTGCAGCGTCGCGCAAGACGGAATGGGTCGTCTATGCCAAGCGTCCGTTCGGCGGACCACAAGCCGTGCTGGCCTATCTGTCGCGCTATACTCACCGCGTCGCCATCGCCAACAGCCGCCTGATCGCCCTCGACCAGCACGATGTCACCTTCAGATGGAAGGATTATCGGGTCGAAGGCCGCGACCGGCAAAAGCGGATGACGCTCGCCACAGACGAGTTCATCCGCCGCTTCCTCATCCACGTGCTGCCAAAAGGCCTTCACCGCATCCGCCATTACGGCCTGCTCGCACGGGGCGTCTGCGCCGACAATGTCGCACGCGCGCGCGAACTGCTCGCCGTCAGCGATCGTGAGGATGAACCGACCGAGACCATCGTCGACAGCGGCAAGCCACCGTGTCCATGCTGCGGCGGCCGCATGATCGTCATCGAGGTTTTTGAGCGAGGTGCAATGCCGCACCGCCAATCGACCGCGCCAATCAGCGCCATCAGGATCGACACCTCATGACCGCGCATCGGCCATTCCGCAAAGCTGTTCGTCATGCCCGCCGCTCATCGACCGGCCACGGCGCAGCGCACCCGAACGCTCATCGGTCGTCGCCCATCCGTCGATCATTGATCGCGTTCGACAACGTCCACCGCCCATTCGATGATAGCGACAGCGTCGTGCCGCGCGCTGCACCGGTTCGAACTCCATCACCAAGCTCGCCTGCAGCGCTCAAATCCCCATAGAGCCTGCCGCATCAGTCCTGCCCACCATGCGCGGTTTCCTCCCTTGGAGGCTTTCGGACGCCGGCCGCCCGAATGTGCCGCGCCGTCAAGCATGCGGCCGGCATCCGAAACCCTTCACAGCAGCAGACGTCGCATCAATGACAAGAGCCTAATTGCAAGCCTCAAAGCTGCCCCCGCCAGTGGCTCCGTTTGAACTAATTCTTCCGGCGACACCAGTGCTTTCAAGCCCGCATCCAGGCCGTACCGGGCGACAGCCGCTGTTGTTACAAAAGATTTGCCCCGTGATCTG
>DATAOT010000158.1:0-11668 GCA_036265615.1 Aestuariivirgaceae bacterium | reverse complement strand
ACGGCCGGTTGAGAGACCCCGGCCCGAGCCGTCAAGGCCCCGACCGTCTGCTCTCCGTCGCGGCACAGCCGTTCGAAGATGGCGCGCCGAGTGGGATCGGCGAGCGTTCTGAAAAGCGTGTCATGAGCCTCCGACATTTGGAACCGATAACCTGCTGGCTATGGATTTACCTATAACCATACGGATATGAGTGAGTCAACCGAGAAAAATGGAGCGCAGTCCGTTTGGCGGGTAGCGGGCCCCGAGCGGCGACGCTCCTGCATGGCGCATCCCCGAATTTACGATACTCGTGGGTTATGCATCACGCATTGTCGCATCAGTCTAGGCCGCGAACGCTCGGATCAGCTGATTGACGTTGCCGGCGGCCTCCATCATCACCATGTGACCGGCGCCCTGAACGATCTCGACCTTGGCATCCGGCAGGAATCTCGCATGCGCGGCGGGAATGATGGCGTCACGCGCGCCCCAGATGATCTGGACCGGAACGGTCGCCGCCTGAAGATCGTGCACGAGCACATGCACCTGCCTGCCGTCCCTGAACATCGCGTCGGCCAAGCCACGCAGCGTGTCTCGCACGCCGTCCAGACGCTTGTACTTCAGCAGATCGTCAACCATCTGACGGCTGACGAGGTTCTCGTCGGCAAAGAGCTCCTTGAGCACCGGCTTGAGATCGCGACGCGATTCCGCAGCGACGAAGCCGTCTATATAGGCCCCATTGATCTCCTCACCGAGTCCCAATGAGCTGATGAGAGTGAGCGAGCGGGCAAGGTCGCGGCGGCGCAGCGCCACCATGGCGGCGACCGCTCCACCCATCGAATGGCCGACGAGGTTGACATCCTGCAGCTTCAGCGCTTCCAGGAACTGCTCCACGGCATTGGCGAGCGCATCGAGCCCGGGCTCGGCGATCGCCTTTGTCGAGCCTCCATGACCAGGTAGATCGAGCGCGTAGACCGGCCCGGCAACAGTCAAGGCATCGATATTGAAAAGCCAGTTGTCGAGATCGCCTCCGAAGCCGTGAAGGAGGACGATGGCGTGGTCGCCGCTTCCCGGCCTCGAGGCATAGCGAAGCCGTCCGCTCGGCGTGTCGATGAACTGGTAGGATGCTTCCTGGGTCTCGTCGACCTCATCCACCGCCGGCATCTCGAAGGCCGCGACATAGGCGTCGATCTCGGCGTCGCTGACCTCGGGCGGGGCCATCACGCCAAGCAGCGCCTTGACCGGGTACACCTGTCCGATCTCGCCGATACGGCGCCTGAGCAGCCCGCCATCGGCGGCTTCCACCGCATTGGCGATCTTGTCGGTCTCGACGTCCATTATCTCCTGACCGGGCGTGATCGTTTGTCCCTCCTTGACATGCCAGGCCGACAGCGTTCCCTCCTTCATGGCGAGGCCCCATTTCGGCATGACGAGCGGGGTGATGTTCTGGTTCATCGTCATCTCACATCATCTTGTTCTTCGGGCTCACGGTCTTGCGCGCCGCGGCAGCGATTGCTTCGGCGGTCGGAACGTAAAGATCCTCGAGCGCCGGCGAGAACGGCACCGGCGTGTGCGGGGCGGTGACCATGCGGATCGGCGCCTTCAATGCATCGAAGGCCTCCTGCGCCACCGTTGCCGAGATGTCCGCCGCGATCGAGCAGCGCGGATTGGCCTCGTCAACGCAGATCAAGCGGCCGGTCGCCTCGACGCTCTCGATCACCGTGTCCATGTCGATGGGCGACAAAGTCCTGAGGTCGATGACCTCGCAGTCAACCCCTTCCCTGGCCAGCAGATCGGCGGCGGCGACAGAGCGCTGCACGGTCTGACCATAGGTGACGATGGTCGCATGCTTGCCCTCGCGCACGATATTGGCCTCTGCAAACGGGATCGCATAGGATTCCTCGGGCACGTCCGACTCCTGGCCGTACAGGTTCTTGTGCTCCAGGAAGATCACTGGATCATTGTCGCGAATCGACTGAATCAGCAGGCCCTTGGCGTCATAGGCATTGGACGGGCAGACCACCTTCAGCCCCGGTATATGGGTGAAGATCGGGGTCAGCATCTGGCTGTGCTGGGCGGCGGCGCGGAATCCGGCTCCGCACATGGCGCGTATGACCACCGGCGTCTCAGCCTTGCCGCCGAACATATATCGGAACTTTGCGGCCTGATTGTAGATCTGGTCGAGGCAGACACCCATGAAGTCGATGAACATCAGCTCGGCGATGGGCCGAAGACCGCAGGTGGCGGCGCCGATGGCGGCTCCCACATAGGCACTTTCCGACAACGGCGTGTCCATCAGCCGGTCGCCATATTTGGCAAACAGCCCCTTGGTGACGCCGAGGACGCCGCCCCAGGCGTCGGCCTCGCCGGGCGACCCGGTGCCGCCGACAATGTCCTCGCCCATCACGATGACGGTCGGATCACGCCGCATCTCCTGGTCGATCGCCTCGTTGATTGCATCCTTCATGCTCAGTTTGCGGGCCATGTCATCCTCCCTCGAGGATTGCGATGTCGGTCAGTAAGCGACGTAGACGTCGGTCAGAAGATCGCGTTGATTGGGCAAGGCTGCCGCCTTGGCTTCGGCAACCGCCTCGTCGATCAGGCGCGCCACCTCGCGATCGATGTTGTCCATTTCGGCGGCGGAGATGACGCCGGCGTCGCGGATTCGCGCCTGGAAAAACTTGATGCAGTCATTGTTGGCGCGAATCTCTTCCAGTTCGCCCTTGGCACGGTAGGTCTGCGCATCACCCTCGAAGTGGCCATGGAAGCGAACCATCTTGCATTCCAGCAGAGAGGGGCCGCCGCCCTCCCGGGCCCGCTTGATGACCTCGCCGGCCGCTTCGTAGACGGCGAAAAAGTCGGTGCCGTCGACGGTAATGCCGGGCATGCCGAAGCCAGTTGCCCGGTCGACATAGGAATCGGACGCCACGGCCCATTCCACCGAAGTGGACTCGGCATAGCCGTTGTTCTCGACGACGAAAATCGCCGGCAGATTCCAAACCGCAGCGAGATTGAGGCTTTCCAAGAACATACCCTGGTTGGAGGCGCCGTCGCCGACAAAGCAGATGCCGACCCCCTTGTGGCCGAGCTTCTGGGCAGCCAGCGCCGCGCCGCAGGCGAGCGGTGCGCCGGCGCCAAGAATGCCGTTGGCACCCATCATGCCCTTCGACAGGTCGGCGATGTGCATCGAGCCGCCCTTGCCGCGGCACGAGCCGGTCGTCTTGCCGTAGATCTCGGCCATCATCTCCTTCACGCTGACACCCTTGGCAATGCAGTGGCCATGGCCGCGGTGGGTCGATGCGATGCGATCGTTGTCGTTGAGATGCAACATGATGCCGGCGGCAGACGCCTCTTCACCGGCATAGAGATGGACGAAGCCGGGGATGTCGCCGCGGGCAAAGTCAACATGCAGCCGCTCCTCGAATTCGCGGATGGTCCGCATGATCCGATAAGCTTCGAGCAGCCTTGCCTTGCTCAGCGGAAACGGGTTGTCGCTCATCGAAATTCTCCCTGCTCATGTTTATGGCGGGCCGTTTTCCCACCGGTTCGAGGAAGCTGCCCTTCATTGCCGCGTGCGACATGCAAGCCGCCACATCAATGGTGCGAAAGGCGGCGTCGCGCAGCGTCACCGACACGGCGTCGGCATCGGAAAAGGTGATCTCACGCTCGCCATCGAGCGCGATGGAGCCGGCATTGACGGTGAGCGCTACCGGCTGGTCGAAATCGATGGTCTCGACACGCTCTATGCCGATCGGTTCGATCAGGCCCGGCGCGATCGGCGCCATGAGCCGGAACGCCGCGGTTTCCGGCCGGTCGAAGATCACCCTGCGGCCATAGGGCGAGGCGCGCTTCACCGGCGCCAGAAATCCGACGATCGACGACATGCCGATGCCGCCCGGTTCGCCGAAGGTGACGAACAGCTCGCGAAAGCCCTCGGCCTTCCAGATCGCCCGCGAGCCGACGAACCGCTCGGCGACGATGGCGACGTCGACAAGCGCGATTTCACGCCGGCCGTTGATCGCGACTTCCAGGCGCTTGTTGGCGATGAAGGCCGTCGATGCGGGCACCGCGCCAGTGACGGCAAGCCCGACGCCCAAGCCGGTGACCGTGGGCTCGCGCGTCTCAGGAAAGGCATTGTTGGTGCCTGACGAGACGCCGGCGATCGGGACGTTGCCGCATTCGGAGACCACAATGCGGTGCGTGCCGTCGCCGCCGAGCACGATGATCGCCGCAACGCCGATGTTGCGCATCATGCGCGCCGCAAGGGCGCTGTCGCCCGCCTGCCCGGTGACCTTCATCTCGAGGAAGGCGAGATCGGGAAATCGCGCCTCGCCGGTGTTGGCCGCCCGCATCATCGCCCGGCCGAGATGCGTGCGGATGCCGGCATTTTCCGGCATCATCACCACGTCCTTGATCCCGGCAGCGGCAAGTCCGGCGAGAATGCGGAGCACGATGTTGGCGCGGTCGGTGACCTGAAGGCTGCCGGCATGAGCGACGACCCGGCGGATGTCCCGGGCCGAAACCGGATTTGCAATGATGCCCACGACAGGACCGGCCACGACTTCACTCCCGCACTATGACCGCCGGGGTTTCTTGGAACGAAGACATTCCAGTCGAGCGGAGCAGCGCCGAATTTGCCATTCGAGCCACACAGTCGAGCTGCGCCAGCGCCGGCACCGGCCATTCAGCTTGCATCAGGCGCCTGAGCTTCGCAAGTCGTGAGCGGCAGGGTTTTGCGTCGCTCGCGCCGGCACGGCCTCTCCCATGACGGCGCCGGCGGCCTGCTCTCCGACATTTGAATTTGCTCAAACCGGGATTGAAGGCGTAGCGTATGCGCCCCGGCGCTCATCTCGCGATTGTCGGTCCGCATGCGCCGAAGACAGGGTTGCAACCAATGATGAAGACAAGAGCAAAATGGCACCTCGCCACGGTGGTGTTGGCGGTGGGACTGGCTTCGGCGGCACGGGCCGAAGAGGTGACGCTCACCGTCTGGAGCCACGAAGCCGACGAGGCGGCGAAGGTGGCGCTTCGCGAACAGGCAGCGAAGAACCTGGAAAAGAGCCATCCCGGCGTGCATGTGAAGATCACCTGGTATGAGAAGGACGGGCTCAATACGGCGCTGAGAACGGCACTGCCGGCGGGCCAGGGTCCCGACGTCTTCTACGTCGAGCCCGACCAGGTCGAATATATCACCAACGGGTACATCATCCCGCTCGACAGCCTGATCAACTGGAACAACATCTATGATTGGGCGCGCCAGGTATGGACGCATGACGGCAAGACCTATGCGCTGCCGGAAGAGGCCTATACCAACGAGCTCTACTACAACAGGCAATTGCTGGCGAAGCTCGGCGCGAAGCTGCCCGACAGCGCGCAGTTCACCCAGGCCGAGTTCCTGGACATCGTGAAGAAGGCGCGGGCGGCCGACGTGACGCCGATCGACCAGGGTGTCGGCGACCGGCCATATCCCGGCGCCTACATCATTGGCGAGGCGCTGCTCAGGAAGCTTGGTCTCGAGGACTATGGCAAGCTGCTCAACGGCAAGCTGTCATTCGAGGACCCGCGGGTGGTCGAGGTGTTCACATGGGTGAAGCAGCTGGTCGATGCGGGCGCCTATCCGAAGAACTTCATGACGCTCAAGCTTGGCGAGTCGCATCACTATTTCTATCAGAAGCCGGGCGCGCTCATGTTCCCGATGGGGAGCTTCTATACCGGCCGCGCCTTCGTTCCGGTGGAGAAGGGCGGTCAGGCGCCCGACTTCCCGATCGGCATCATGCAGTTTCCCGCCATGGACAAGGCCGCCTGCAATGAGTGCAAGACGGTTGCCGTCGGCGCGAGCTTCGCCATCAACGCGGCGAGCAAGCATCAGGATCTGGCGGCGGCCTATCTCAACGAGCTCGCAACCCCCGAAATGGGCAAGCGGTGGATCGAGACGGTCTATCTGCAGACGGCGGTCAAGACCGGCCCGACGGAGTTCAGCGGACCCTATGCCGGTTATTTCAAGGAGCTGATGGAACGTCAGAAGGGAGCCAAATACTTCACCGGCATGCCGGTCGATATCCTGACCGGCCAGTGCAAGGACACGTTCGTGCAGGTGATGAACAAGGCCTTCCCCGGCGGCCTGATGAGCGTGGACGAGGCGGTGAAAACCATGAACCAGGGCTGCTACAAGAGCTAGCGCCTCGCATGTCGGCGAGCTCAGGCGAGGGGTCGCGAGGCGCTTCGCGGACGGCGATCGCGACGTTTCTCGCTCCGGCGCTCGTCGTCTATGCCGGGTTCACCCTCTACCCGGTGCTGCGGACATTCTACAACAGCGTCCATCTGTTCAAGGAGCGCACCCAGGAGTTCGTGGGTCTCCGCAACTTCCTCGACATCCTCACGCAGGACCCGGTGTTCTGGAAGGCGGTGGGCAACACCGCCACGTTCACGATCGTCGGAACGATTGCCGACGTGCTCGGCGGGCTCCTGCTCGCTCTCTGCCTTTTTGTCGGCCCGCCGCTTTCGCGCCCGATGCGGGTGATCTGGTTCACGCCGGTGCTGATGTCCTATGTCGTGGTCGGGATCATCTGGGTCTGGCTCTATGATTATGACTGGGGGCTGATCAACGTTATCCTGCGCTGGCTCGGTCTTGGCGCGTTCGAGCAATCCTGGCTCGGCGATCCCCGCACCGCGCTCTGGGCGGTGCTGGTGACGCATCTCTGGAAATGGCTCGGCTTCAACATGATCGTGTGCCTGGCAGCCCTCCATGCCCTCCCAGGCGAGGTGCTCGGCGCCGCCGAGCTCGACAATTGCGGCTGGTTCGCCAAGCTGGTCTACGTCATCATCCCGATGCTTCGCCCGACGCTCATCAATCTCCTGGTGCTGTCGTTCATCGGCAAGATGATGCTGTTCGATCTCGTGTGGATCATGACCGGAGGCGGGCCGCTATGGTCGACTGAAACGGTTTCCACCTATGTCTACAAGCGCGCCTTCGACTGGAACACCTTCGACCTTGGCTATCCCTCGGCAATTGCCGTCCTGTGGTCGGTGATGATCGTGCTGTTCGTCGCCGTCATGACGAGGCTCCTGCGCAGCCGCGACAGGCTGGAGTTCTGAGCGACCATGAGACTGTGGCTCGGCTATCTGCGGCGGACGCCTCTCGTTGCCTTCCTCCTGCTCTACACCGTCGTGACCGGCGGACCGTTTCTGTGGGTCGCCGCGATGTCGCTTCGAACGACGCCGGAGATCCTCGACAACCCCTATGCCCTGCCGATCCCCGCCCATTGGGACAACTTCATCGATGCCTGGACGACGTCGCGGTACGGAGTCTATTTCCTCAACAGCCTGATCGTGGTCGTGAGCGCGGTTCTCTTGGTCACGCTCATCGGGGCGATGGCCGCCCACTGCCTGTCGCGCTATCGCTTCCGCGCCAACCGGCTGGCGCGGATGATCATCCTCAGCGGCATGATCCTGCCGCCACAGCTGATGATCCTGTCGCTGTTCCAGATCCTGCTGCAATTCGGGCTCTACAACACGCTTGCCGGGCTCAGCATCGCCTATGTCGCCACCCAGCTCGCGATGACGGTGTATATTCTCGAGGGTTTCTTCGCGCAGCTGCCGCAGGACCTGTTCGATGCGGCGCGCATGGACGGCTATTCCGATTTCGAGATCTTCTGGCGGATCACTCTGCCGATCGGCCTGCCGGCGGTGTTCACCACCGTGGTGCTCAACTTCATCATCCTGTGGAACGAGTTCCTCTATGCCATCGTCCTCATCACCGAGGATGACAAACGCACGCTCCCCCTCGGCATCATGCATTTCATGGGCTCGCATCAGCTCGATGTCGGCATGATCGCCACCGGGCTGATGATCTCGATGAGCCCGATCATCGTGCTCTATGCGCTGTTCTCGGAAACCTTGATCAAGGGCATGACGGCGGGAGCGGTCCGATGATCCCCCGCAGCTTTTACTCGAGGCACCGAGCCTGACATGGCCGTCGTGACGCTCGAAAGGCTGAGCAAGCGCTATGAGGGAGCAAGCGATCTCGCCGTCAAGGAGGTCAGCCTCGCGGTCAAGGACGGCGAGTTCATGGTCCTGCTCGGTCCCTCGGGATGCGGGAAATCGTCGGTTCTGCGGATGATCGCCGGGCTCGAATCGGTCAGCTCGGGCACGGTGTCGATAGACGGGCGGGTGATGAATCACGTGCCGGCGAAGGACCGCGACATCGCCATGGTGTTCCAGTCCTACGCGCTCTATCCCCACATGACGGTACGGGAGAACCTCGCCTTCGGCTTAAGGCGGCGTGCGGTGGCCGGAGCAGAGATCGAACGTCGGGTCCACCAGGTGGCAGCGAAGCTCGGGCTCACGCCCTTTCTCGGACGCAAGCCCCATGCCTTGTCCGGCGGGCAGCGCCAGCGGGTGGCGCTCGGACGGGCGATCGTCAGGAACCCCAGGGTGTTCCTGTTCGACGAGCCCTTGTCGAACCTCGACGCCGCGCTGCGCGCCACCACGCGCAACGAGCTCATCAAGCAGCAGCACGAGCTCGGCACGACCACGATCTATGTCACTCATGACCAGGTCGAAGCCATGACCATGGGTGATCGCATCTGCATCATGAATGGCGGCGAGACGGTGCAGATCGGCAGTCCGCTCGAGGTCTATCGCAACCCGGCCGACACTTTCGTGGCCCGGTTTCTCGGCAGCCCGCCGATGAATCTCATCGAGGCGCGGCTCGAGCGGTCGGGCGATGGCTTTGCAGTTCAGAGCGCCGGCATCACGGTCCCGATCAGCCGCGTTCCTCCTCAGCGCCTTGCGGCACACGCCGGCAGGCCGGTTACGCTCGGCATCCGCCCCGAGGACCTCTACGAGCGGCCCCCGACCGAGCTCGCCGGCCGGTCGGCGCAACTTCCGGCGCGCATCCTGGCGGTCGAACCGCTGGGCGCCGAGACGCTGCTGGTGCTCGCGACAAAGGCAGGCAATGAGGAGCTCATCGCCCGGATCGGTCGCGAAACCTTACTGCGCAGCGGCGGAGAGGTCATGATCGTGCTTGACACGGCGGCGATCCATCTCTTCGATCGCGACACCGGCAAGGCGATTGCGGAACCAGCATGAACATCGAGCCTGCCATCGACTGTCACGCCCATATCATCGATCCGGAGCGGTTTGCCTTCGTGCGTGGCGCGGGCTATACGCCGCAGCCGCACGAGACGGGCTTGAGGGAGAGCTTCATCGCCTTGCTCGATCGCCATGGCGTTCGCCACGTCCTGCTGGTGCAGCCGAGTTGCTATGCCTTCGACAATTCCGCCATGCTCGACGCGATCGCGAAATCGCCGGACCGGTTCAAGGGCATTGCCGTTGTCAATGCCGACATTGCGGACAAAGAAATTCGCCGCATGGCCGAGCTCGGGGTGGTCGGGATCAGATTCAACCTCGTGACCTTTGACCGCGGCATGCTGCAGGGGTCAGGCTCATCGCGGCTTCTCGCCCGGCTGAAAGAGTGCGGCTGGTTTGCCCAGATCTACGCCGATGACGATCAGTGGACGGAGCTAGCCCCGGTTCTCGAGCGAAGCGGCGTCAAGCTGCTCATCGATCATTTCGGCGTGCGGGATGCACGCCACGGAACTGCCAGCCCGGGGTTCGAGGCGGTTCTTGCGCTCGGACGCTCCGGCAATGCGGTGGTCAAGCTGTCCGCGCCGTTCAGGATCGCCCTGCAAGCAAATGGCTACGCCCAGCTCGACGCGCATGTCGAGGCTTTGCTGCAGGCGTTCGGCATCGCGCATTGCGTGTGGGGCTCGGACTGGCCGTTCCTGGGGATCGAGCACCGACCCGATTACGGCACATTGCGTGATCCGCTGTGCCGCTGGCTGCCGGAGGCGCGGCAGCGGGCGCAGGTGCTGTGGGACAATCCGGCGCGGCTTTTCGGTTGGTGAACCATGATCCGGACCGCCAAAGCTGCGAGCCCCGACGCACCGCTGCGCATCGCCATGGCGGGGGCCGGGATGATCAGTCACCATCACCTCATCGCCTGGTCGCGCGAGCCGCGCGCCAGGGTGGTGGCGATCTGCGATCCCGACGTCGCTCGGGCGTGGAAACGCGCCGGCGAGTTCGGCATCGCTGCGGCTTACGACGGACTCGAGAGCCTGCTCGCGGCTGAGCATGTCGACGCGCTCGACATCGCCTCGCCACGCCAGACGCATGCTGCGCTTGTCGACATTGCGGCCGATCGGTCGATCGACGTGCTCTGCCAGAAGCCGCTGACGCCGACCTTCGCCGAAGCGGAAGCGCTTGCCCGGCGGATCGACGGGCGCATTCGCCTGATGGTTCACGAGAACTGGCGGTTCCGGCCATGGTACCGCAGCCTCAAGCGCTGGGCCGAAGGGGGAGCCCTCGGCGACCTGCGCTGGGCCGGCATGGCCACGATTTCTTCAGGGCTCCTTCCTGATGCCACCGGCAGGCGCCCGGCGCTCGAGCGCCAGCCCTTCATGGCGCGGGAGGAACGCCTCGCCATCGCCGAGGTGCTGATCCATCACATCGACGTGATGCGCTGGCTGCTCGGGCCCCTGACGCTGCTGTCGGCGCGCACCGCGCACAAACTTGCCGAAGTCGAGGGCGAAACGCTCGCATCGCTCTTTCTCGAGACGGCGCAAGGCGCACCGGTCACCGTCATCGGCGACATGGCAGCGCCGGGCTTTCCGCCAAACACCGACGATCGTCTCGAAGTGGTGGGCAGCAAGGCAAGCGCGGTGTTCGACAAATCGGTGCTCACCCTGACGGGCGCCGTCGAGCGCACCGAGCCTTTCGATTTCCGCCAGGGATACCAGGCGAGCTTCGACGGCGTGATCAGCCATTTCATCGACAAGCTCCTCGACGGCGGTCCGTTCGAGACCGATGTGAGCGACAATCTCGAGACGCTGCGCATCGTCGAGGAGGCCTACGCCGCAGCCCGACCCGAGCAGCAGCAATGACGCCGGCCCGCAATGCGCTGGACACGCCGGCGCTCGTCGTCGACCTCGACATCATGGACGCGAACATCGCGCGGATCGCCGCGGCGTGCCGGGAGAGCGGCGTCCGATGGCGCCCTCACATCAAGGGTGTAAAGACCCCCGAAATCATACTGAGGATGCTTGCGGCGGGCGCCGTCGGCGTCACCTGCGCCAAGCTCGGCGAGGCCGAGCTCATGGCGGCGGCAGGCGTCCGCGACATCCTGATCGCGAACCAGATCGTGGGCGCCGAAAAGATCGCGCGGCTGATCGCACTGCTCGACCGCGCCCTCACGATGGTAGCGGTCGACAGCATCGCAAATATAGACGCCCTGTCGAAAGCGGCGGTGCGTGCCGCCCGCGAGCTGCCGGTGGTCATCGAGGTCGATATCGGCACGAAGCGGGCCGGGGTCAGCCCCGGGGGTGCGGTGGCGGCGCTCGCCGATGCGATCGCGGCGCGGCCCGGCCTCAGGCTTCGCGGCGTCATGGGCTGGGAAAGCCATGCCATTCGCATTGCCGATCGGGCCGAGAAAGAACAGACGGTGGTCGAAGCGGTTGGCCTGCTGTCGGCCAGTGCCGAGGCTTGCCGAGCGGCGGGGCACGCCATCGACATCGTGAGCTGCGGCGGCACCGGCACCTTCCCCTGGTGCATCCGCCAGCCGGGCGTGACGGAGGTGCAGATCGGCGGCGGCATCTTCTCCGACCGCACATATCGCGAGGAGTTCCATATGGAT
>DATAOT010000157.1:0-8612 GCA_036265615.1 Aestuariivirgaceae bacterium | reverse complement strand
CATCTCTCGGGCGGTGTAGGCGAAGATGTCGGAGACGATCCGCATCGATGGCCCGGGCGGATAGATGTAGGTGTTGCGGACCATGAACTCCTTGAGAACATCGTTCTGGATGGTCCCGGAAAGCTTGGCGCGCGGGACGCCCTGCTCCTCGCCGGCCACGATATAGAGCGCCATCACTGGCAGCACCGCGCCGTTCATCGTCATCGACACCGACATGCGCTCGAGCGGAATGCCGTCGAACAGCCCTTTCATGTCGATGATCGAATCGATGGCGACACCGGCCATGCCGACATCGCCGGCAACGCGCGGATGATCGCTGTCATAGCCGCGATGCGTCGGCAGGTCGAACGCCACCGACAACCCCATCTGGCCTTGCGCCAGATTTCGTCGGTAGAAAGCGTTGGAATCCTCCGGCGTGGAAAAGCCGGCATATTGCCGGATCGTCCATGGCTGGGTCACATACATGGTCGGATAGGGCCCCCGCAGATAGGGCGCCATTCCTGGCCAGCTGTCGATGAAATCGAGGCCGGCAATGTCGTCTGGCCCGTAGGCCGGCTTGAGCGCGATGCCTTCCGCCGTGACGGTCGCGCTGGAACCCGGCCGGAAGCGATCCGCGGCAGGCGGCGACCGCGTGTCATCGTCTTTCTTCACGACCGGCTCGGACACTGTTTCGACGGCTTGCGCCAACCTTTCGCCGGCAAGCGGCGCGATCGTGATGGTGCCGCCCGGGTCGTCGTCCCATGTGCCGCTCGCCGGCATGTCGAGAACGACGGCGCCTTCCGCCGAGTGGTGCGGGAATTGGGTGACACCGACGATCGGCACCGACCCCTCGGCAATGGCCCGCTGCTGCCGGGCGGCCGCCTCGGAGACCATAGCTTGGATCGTGCCAGCGGCGAGCCCTGCCCAGGCGCCGCCGCGAGCCTCGATGTCGTCGAAAATTGCGAGCGCCCGTTCCGCCAGGGCGGAGGTCAGGGCCTCGACATGACCCGAGCCGCGGGTCGGATCGCCGACTGCCGCCACCCGCGACTCCTCGAGAATGATCGTCTGGCCGTTGCGGGCGAGGCGGCGGGCGAAACCGTCGGCAAGGCCGAGCGCCGCGCTGTAGGGCAGGGCGGTGACATGGTCGGCTCCGCCGAGCCCGGCGCCCATGATGGCGAGCACCACCCGCAGGAGGTTCGAATGCGGATCCTGGCGCGTCATCATCCGGAAGGACGTCTCGCCGTGAAGGTCGAGCGGCGCCGTTTCCAGGCCCAGCCGCTCGCCGAGCTTGCGCCACAGCAGGCGGGCGGCGCGGAACTTCGCGACGGTAAGGAACAGATCCTGATCTGCCGCGAGCACCATGCCTGACCGGCGCATGATCTCGCCCGTTGCAAAGCCGGAACCGGCCGCAAGCCGGACCAGCTCGGCTGCGCTCGCCAGCGCCAGCGCCAGCTCCTGTGCCTCGGTCGCACCGGCCGCCTGATATGGCCGCGCGTCGGCCAGGAACAGGGTGCCGCGATGGCTGGCGTCCTGGGCTGCCGCAAGAGCCCCGGCCAGTTGCCGCTCCATCACCGCGCGCTCAGGCAGCCGGCCAGCATGGATCGAGCTGGAAAGCGGATCGAGACCGAGGGTCAGCCGGGCTTGCCCGAGATCGATGCCGCGACCGCGATAGAGGTCGAGCAGCAGCGGCGCAATGGCGAAGCCGCGATGCCCGGCATCGAGCCGGAGATGAATGAGATCGATGTCGATCCCCTCGAGCAGCCGCTCGAGCCGCGCCCGGTCGGCCGCCTCGACGCCATGGCCATATGCCGCTGGGCTTGACGGCAGCACCAGGCTGATGCCGTCGGCTCCGAGCGCCAGGTCCTCCTGCATCTGCCGATTGGCCGCGCCAAGGAGCGGCATGTCGGCCCGCTGCATGACCGTCCAGCGGCGGCCTTCCGGTGCCACTTCCGGTGCAGCTTTGGCGGCACCTTCCAGCGGCTGGACCGCGATGCCGTCCCGCGTCGTCGTGATCAGCGTCTCGAAAGGAGCACCCTTCAGCGTCTCCCGGACGAGGGCCAGCCAGTCGGCTTTCGTGGCGGGCGGGAGATCGGCAGCAGGCGGGAGATCGGACATTTCCGGGTTCTGCAGCAGCAAAAGACGGGACGCAAGAGCGCGGGTCGGGAGTACAACCGAAAGGAGACATTTTTGCAACAGATCGCGCAAAAGGCGACGAATCGGGGTTCCCTTATAGATTGCATGCAGATAACACTGCAGCTGAAGATCGAACCATCCCGGGGGTTTTTGCAATGAGCACCATTCCAATGCCGCACCGACGAGCGGCGCTGGCAGCCTTCCGCGCCGCACTCTTCGCCTCCGCCGCGGTGACGGCCCTGTCCCTGACATGCGCCGCGCCGGTCCGAGCGGAGTGCACGGGCACCACCGAAGTGGTCTGCACCGGCGACCTGTCCGATGGCGTATACTACACGGGGGTTGAGACACTGACGGTGCGCGATGTCTTGACGGACATCACGCCGCAAGTCCGCTCGCCTGGAAGCCGCTCGCCTGGAATCGGTGTTGAGAACAGCGGAACAGCGATCCAAACCGTCACCATTGACGCGAATGTTTCGCCCCACACAGTCACCACCCAGGGCGCCGATCCTGCCGCGATCTTTGCCTCCGCCGATGGTAACGTGAACATCGACTTCATCGGGAATATCGTCGCCGGGGGGAATGGCAGCCACGGCATACTGGCCAGCTCGGGCGCCCAGGCGAGCATTCATAACCAGGCGAATGTCTCAACCGATGGCGACGGCTCGCATGGTGTCTTTGCGCGGGGAGACTTAGGAGCGTCGGTCATCAACAGCGGCGAGATTGCGGTCCACGGACCGAACTCGAACGCGATCTATGCCAGAACCTTTTTTTCTGGGACGACAACCGGCGACGCTTCCGTCGTCAATTATGGAACGTTGTCGACTTTTGCGGACGGCAGCCGCGGCATCTCTGTGCGATCGACCGGCGCTGCCGATGTGACAAATTCGGGGGCGATCACGCTCAATGGCAGCCAGTCACGAGGAATCTATGTGCGGTCGTATGGCCGCGCTGTCATCCACAACAGCGGCGACATTGTTGCACACGGACTCTATTCGGGCGGCGGAATAGCCGTCCGTTCTTTCGATTCGCTCAACTTATACAACAGCGGTGCCATCACGACCTATGGTGATGTTGGGACCGGTCTATTCGCCTACTCCTCCGATTCTGCAGTCTTGATCGACAACACGGGCGACATCACCACCGTCGGCCATCGATCTTCGGCCATTCAGGTCGTGACCGGTCCCCTTGCTGACAGGACCGTTTCAGTCAGCAATGGTGGGAATCTGTCGACCTCGAGCGATGACAGCATCGGAATCGAAATCGAAACCGAAGCGACAAAGACTGAGTTGGACAATCGCGGCCGCATTGACACCTTTGGGGCCGATGCCTCCCCGGGTATCTGGATCAGGGCCGTCTACGGCAATCTCGAGGTTCAGAATCGGAACAAGGGTTCCATCACCACCCATGGGGCGGATTCTGCGGCCATCGAGCTTGAAACCCAGGACACGAGCCCTGGGTTCGGGAACATCTCGCTCGACAACGGCGCCAGCTTGGAGACCCACGGCGATTGGAGCCCCGGCATTCACGTCATCTCAGGAGGTGACGCCGATATCACCAACGCCGCGAATATCTCCACCTTCGGGGCGTATGCCTATGGCATTCTGGTGACGCCCGGTGGTGCCGCCGTGATTCACAACAGCGGCGATGTCGCGACGAAAGGCCCGTACTCGACCGGGATCAAGGTCTACGGCCCGGACGCGATTGCGCTTTACAACAGCGGCAAGGTCACCACCCAGGGCGACAGTTCCCATGGCCTCTCGGCGCTGTCCGACTCCCAAGTCCTGATCAGCAGCACCAACGGCATCGAGACTCATGGTGCGGGCAGCGATGGCATTCGCGCCCAAGGAAAGACCAGGGCCGAAGTCGACGCCGGAAAAACGATTTCGACCTGGGGCGCCGGTTCGGCCGGCATCTATGCCCAGTCCGAGGGCGACGTCGTCGTGGTGAGCGCGACCGACATCACCACCCATGGGGACTATGCGGATGCGATCCTCGTCCACAATGGGTTGCGTCCAACCGCCGGCGAGGTCTCGGTCACGAGCGAGGGAAAACTGCGAACCGAAGGCGCCGGCAGCACCGGCATCGAGGTGATCGGCACCGGATCGCTGCTGGATCTCACTGCCAAGGGCGGCGTCGGCACCTTGGGCAATTACGCGACCGGCATTCAACTCTGGGCCGTCTATGGCGATGCGCACCTGCGCAACGAGGCCGCCATCACCACGGCCGGCAGCGGTGCGGCCGGCATTTACGCCCGGGTCGATGCGGGGTCGCTGGATTTCACAAACCTCGCCAATATCACGACGTCGGGCGACAACGCGCCGGGGATCGCCGTCAACGTCACCGGGCCGCTCACATTCTACAGCAACGCGGATCTGGAGACGAACGGAGCGGGGTCGACCGGGATCCTCGCCATGATCACCTCGCCCGCCGATCCGGAAATCACGATCAAGAACAAGATCACCACGCATGGCAGCGGCGCGCACGGCATACTGATCACGGCCGTGAACGGCCATACGACACTGAACAGCAGCGCCGACATTACCAATCTCGGAGACAATTCGAGCGGCCTGCGTCTGATTGGTCGCGGCGCTGGCCAGGCCCGGATCAATTCCGAAGGCCTGCTGACAAGCCGGGGCCTCAACAATCGCGGGATTGACGCCAGAGCCTATGACAGTTTCGTGCTCGACGTCCGCAATGATGGCGACATCGATATGGCAGGCGGCAACGCGGCAGGTGTCTCGCTCTATTCTTTCGGGAGCGGCAATGTCTCCCTGACCAACAGCGGCCGTGTCACCGTGACCGGGGGGGCGCCCACGGGCCTCGCCGCGAGCTCTCTCTCCGGGGATGCGGCGGTGCAAAACGCCGGCGCCGTTTCGATCGCCGGCGACTACGCCAAGGGAATCGCCGCGACCGGTGTCAACGCTGAGATTACAAATGGCGGTGCTATCCAGCTTGCCGGCGACTTCTCGACCGGCATCCTGGCCATGGCGACCATGCGCGGTGCAGCGTCGGGGACGGCGCTGATCGACAGCGCCGGCGACGTCACGGTCACCGGGACGAATTCGGCGGGGCTCTATGCCTCCTCCTCCTTCGGTCCTGCCCGCGTGATCGTCGGATCGGGCACCACCGTCACCGGCGGCAACGGCACGGGGTTCGGCGTCGGCCTGAACGGCGCCTCCGAGGCGATCCTCAACAACCGCGGCACGATCCAGTCCATGAACGACCAGGCGATCTTCAACGGCGCCGGCAGCGGCCCGCTGAGCATCGTCAATCTCGGCGCCGTGAACGGATTCGTGAATTTGAACGACGGTGAGGACGACCTCGACAATCAGGGTGTGTTCACCGCTCGCGGCGACAGCGACTTCGGCACCGGCCTCGACAGCCTCCTCAACAACGGAACCTTGCGCCTTGCCGACTCCGGGGGTGCCGACCATGTCGCCTTTCTCGGGCTCGAAAGCTTCGCCAACGGGCCGAACGGCCTCATCACCATGATGGACGGCAAGGCCGGCGATCGGCTGAGCTTCCCATCCCTCACCGCCTTCCATGGCGGCGGCGTGCTTGCGCTCGACGCCGAGCTTGCCGGCACCGGGTCGCCGGCCGATCTTCTGACCTTGTCGGGGGTGGTGAGCGGCCGCACCTTGGTGCGGGTGAGCAACACCTCGAAGCTCCCGGGGGTACGCGGGGCCGACAACATCTTCATCATCGACCAGGGCAGCGTGCCGACGGGCAATGAGTTCGCGCTCGAGAACGGTCCCATTCCCGTGGGCTTCTTGTATTACGATCTCAGGCCCGACGATGACGGCAGCACCTTCTGGGAGCTCTATCAATCGGGCCCCAATCAAAAGAAGATCGACGAGCTTCCCGTGCTGATGACCGGTCTGCAGAATCTCTGGTACGCCGGCGTGAGCGCCTGGCACCAGCGCATGGGTGACCTGGTGACGCTTGCCGCGATGCCGGAGCTTCAACCGGCAGCGGATTTCCCCGGGGCTCCACCGCTGCCGCGCATGCAGGGTGGCCTATGGCTGCGCGGCTATGGCGAGCAGGCGCGGTACGACACGACCGTGAGCGTCGACTTCCGCCAGGACATCGAAGGTTTCCAGGGCGGACTTGACGGTGTCATTCCCGGACCGTTGGGCGGCGACAGCGTCATTGCCGGTCTCCTTGGCGGTTTTGTTCGCTCCGACCTCGACTTCAAAGGCGCGCCCGACAACGCTTCCTATGAGGGAAATACGCTCGGCGCTTATCTCACCTATCTCAATGGCGGCTTCCACGCCGACCTTCTGTTCAAGACCGATCTGGTCACGGTGACCTTCGATCAGGGGCCGCTCACCACTGACTTCGACGCCACGGCGATCGGCGGCAGCTTCGAACTGGGCTACAAATTCGATTTGGGCAGCGGCCTGTTCGTCAACCCGCTGGGGCAGCTCGCCTATGTGTCGAGCAGAATCGACGACGGCTGGGTCGGCTCGGCTCCCGTTGCCTTCGACGATGGCGACAGCCTGCGCGGCCGGGCCGGTTTGCGCATGGGACTCCTCGAGACGGTCGGCAGCCTCGCGGTCGAGCCCTATGTCGAGGCTTATCTGGTGCATGAGTTCACCGGCGATGACCGGGCCTGGGTTTACGATTATCCGGCGGCGCCCAGCGGTCTCGGGAGCTGGGGCATGGCAGGGGGCGGCGTGCAGGTGATGGCAGCAATCTCTCCGCCAGCCTATTGTTCTCCATCATCCATCGTCGCCCACTGCCGTTTGGTTATCCGCAAGTAATCACGAGGTTTCTTTCCATGGCGGTGCATAAGCGTCCGTTCACGTTTGTTCCAATCCACATTTTCTGCTAGGGCAAATGCTAGGGCAGCAAATGGGGATGGGGTCATGGCGCGCAGCATAAATAAGCTTTCCGCGCGTGCCGTCGAGACAGTGAAGGCGCCTGGGCGCTACTCCGACGGCGGCAATCTATACCTGTCGATCTCTGCCAATGGCGGCAGACGCTGGGTTTTCATGTACCGCTTCGCCGGGAAACAGCGGGAGATGGGGCTCGGCTCAGCCTCTAAAGCAGGCACTTCGCTCGCTAAGGCACGAGAATTGGCAGCGGAAGCACGGATGGCTCTGCCGCCGGTCTCGACCCTCTGGAAGTGCGTAACGCTCGCATGCAGTCCGAGCGTGTTGTCCCCAGCTTCGGCGAGTGCGCCGTTGCCTATGTTGAGGCGCACCGTAAGAGCTGGCGCAGCGACAAGCACATTGCGCAGTGGACGAAGACCCTGACCACCCACTGCGCGCAGATTTGGGGAATGAGGGTATCCGAGATCGACACTGAGACGCTGCTAAAAGTGTTGCAGCCCGTTTGGGAGCGATTGCCGGAGACCGCAAGACGCCTTCGCGGTCGGATTGAAAAGGTCCTCGATGCAGCGGCGGTTCGCGGCTTCAGGAGCGGTGAAAACCCAGCGCGTTGGCGGGGCCACCTTCAGAACCTGTTTGCAAAGCCGCAGATGCTTGCACGCCGCCATCATGCGGCCCTTCCATACGAGCGGCTTCCGGAGCTCATGGCCGAGCTTCGAGGGCGCCAGTCCTTGGCAGCGCGGGCCTTGGAATTTGCCATTCTGACGGCCTGCCGCTCCGGTGAGGTGCGATGTGCCCGTTGGGACGAGATCGACCTCGAGAAGGCAGTCTGGATGATTCCTGCAAACCGCATGAAAGCAGGCAAGGAGCACCGGGTGCCTTTGTCGGACCGAGGCGTCGCTATCCTGACCATGCTGCAGGAGATGCGGACCAGCGACTTCGTCTTCCCGGGCAATGCTTCCGGCCGGCCGCTGTCCGCTTTGGCAATGGCAAGGCAGCTTCAGCGCATAAATGCAGACGAGGTCACGGTTCACGGCTTCCGCTCGACATTCCGGGATTGGGCGAGTGAAACCACCTCGTTCCCCCACGAGGTCTGTGAGCAGGCGCTGGCCCATGCCATAGGCAACAAGACCGAGGCCGCTTATCGACGCGGCGATCTGTTCGAGAAGCGGCGCAAGCTCATGGATACATGGGCGGCTTACTGCGAGCCCAAGGCACCGAACGTGATAACCTTGGTTCAGCCGGGCTGAGCGTTGCGCAGAATAGGGCTTGGCGGCGGATAGAAATACCGTCAGCTACTCCCCCCGTCCCCTTCGATGCAAAATCGCGAGGTACTGCGGTGTCGAAACCTGTCAAGAAGATCGGAGCCAAGACTTTCAGAGGAATTCTCGCGCAGCCATACGACGAGCCGGATAAGCTAATTGTTGCTATCCGCACATATCGAGTACCCGAGCCCGTCAAGAAGGCCATATATCAGGCAATGCACGAGTACGTGGCCCAACAAAGATGGGAAAGACTCGTCGCTCTGGCTGAGCTTTATCGAGTAGATCTACAAGGTCGGAACTCTATTCTGGAGTTGCTCTTTCAGCTGGCAGCAGATTTCGTTCCGGGGTTCAGACCAAACCACGATTTGCGAAATGCGCGCCGTGTGGGCCGGCCGCGCCATAA
>DATAOT010000156.1:0-5253 GCA_036265615.1 Aestuariivirgaceae bacterium | reverse complement strand
CCCAGCGCCCGTCGAGCGACGTCCAGTCCGCGCGCTCCAGCATCGGCCGCGGGTAGCCGCGCTCCCGGCGGGCTCGCACCTCCCTGTGCTTCCCGTTGCTCCGTTTCATCCCAGACCTCCGAAGAACCCGTGACGGCGCGGCCCGCCCGGGCCGAAAGGGGGAACTGTATCGGATGCCCCCGACTCGGGGAATCGCTGATTCCCCGCCCGCAGCTTTGCCCGTTGCGGCTTCCTGCGACCGCGGCCTACGGTCTGGGCCGACGCTCAAGAACCAGGAGGACACCGCCGATGGCAGCGCAGAACGGTAACTCGAAAGCCCAGCCCCGCCAGCAGCAGGCCCGTCGCCCCGGCCTCGAATCCGAGATGCGCCCGCGCCCGCGCGTCGAAGACCCCAGGCACAAGGGCACCGGCAAGCTGCGCGACAAGGTCGCGCTGATCACCGGCGGCGACAGCGGCATCGGCCGCGCCACTGCCGTCGCCATGGCGCGCGAAGGTGCCGATGTCGCCTTCGTCTATCTCGACGAGCACGAGGATGCGGAGGAGACCGTGCGGCTCGTCAAGAAGGAGGGGCGGGGCGCCCTCAGCATGGCCGGCGACGTGGGGGATGAGGAGTTCTGCCGCCGGGCCGTCGACGAGACCGTCCGCCAGCTTGGCCGGCTGGATGTCCTGGTCAACAACGCCGCCGAGCAGCACGAGACCAAGGAACCGCTCGAGATCAGTGCCAAGCAGCTGGAAAGAACCTTTCGGACCAACGTCTTCGGCTATTTCTTCATGACCAAGCATGCGCTGCGTCACATGAAGGCCGGCTCGAGCATCATCAACACGACCTCGATCACGGCCTATCAGGGTCATCCGACGCTCATCGACTACGCCGCGACCCGGGGGGCGGTTCTCGCCTTCACCCGCTCGATGGCGAAGGCCCTGGTCGAGAAGGGCATCAGGGTCAATGGGGTCGCTCCGGGCCCGATCTGGACGCCGCTCATTCCGGCATCGTTCGATGCCGAGAAGGTCGCCGAGCATGGATCGAGCGCGCCGATGAAGCGGGCCGGGGAGCCCAACGAGGTGGCTCCCTGCTACGTCTTTCTGGCCAGCGAGGATGCATCCTACATGAGCGGCCAGGTGCTGCACCCGAATGGCGGCACCGTCGTCAATGGCTGAGGCGGTCAGACAAAGCCGAGACGCCTGAGGTCTGAGAGATCGAGGCCGAAGAACTGCTGGCGGATCGCCGGCAGCACCTGATTGAGGAAGCTCAAAAGCCTGAGAAGCTCGGATTCGCTCAACCGGCCCTGCCGTCCCTCCACGACCCTGGCGAAGGAGAACACCGGCTGCTCGACCGCTTCGATGACGTCGGGGTCGAGCGCCGGCACGACCAGTTCGCTCCCGGGGGACAGCCCGGAATAAGCATAGCTCATCGCGTCGCGATCGGTGAGGAGGCCCGCGCCTTCATTGCACACGGTGAACAGATGCACGACGCCCGAACGCTCCTTGATGTCTCGTGCCGCTCTGAGGGATGCAGCCGTCCGGTCGGTGATGTAGAGGATGCAGACGACCAGGCCGACCCGGTCCGCCTCGGCAAGGAAATCGATCTCGGTCATGACATCGAAGAAGTGCTGCAGATGCTGGGTGGCCAGATCGACAATGGTGTCGCGGGTCGGCGATCCCAATATGGTGTCGAACAGCGCCACCTGCCCGACGGTGCGGGAAAAATCGACCGTCACGGTGCGCTCGGGATAAAAATCGATGATGCCGCCGGGCGGCGGCGCAGTGTCGAAGACCAGCGGATTGCGACCGGTCAAGAGCAGGAAATCGCCGTAGAGGCGCGCCGTCAAAGTCTTGCCGCACCGCGTCCGGTCGGAGCACACTATGAACAGTTTCGGGCTCTCGGCCATGCTCAGAGCAGTCCCTCTAACGACCCGATGGCCGTGCTGCTCCGGCGTTGCGGCAGCTGCCGGTCCGGCGGGAACCGGATCGGCAGGCATGTGCCAGGTCAGGCCTTGGCGGCCGCGGCTGCCTGCTGCTGCGGCGGCGCCCGGCCGCGCTCGCCACGCACCAGTTCCTGAACCGGCTTGAGCTTCTCGAGCTGGGCGTCGATCTCCGACATCCACTTGCGCACATAGCCCCGCAACACGAAGGAGAAATTGCCGGGCTCGCCATTGGCCGCCTTGTTGTCGATGAAATCCCGGAATGTCACGCCGGCAAGATCGACCTGCTCATAGGCCATTTCATTGAGCTTGGGCAAAACGATCTCGGCAGCGCCGGGATTGGAAAAATATTTCTTGTGACTCTTCTCGTCCCACTCCAGGAAGTTGGTCTCATTGATGAAATTCTTGGCAATCACATAGTCGGTGCCCTGGATATATTTTGCGATCTCACCGATTTCCTCGAGCGAAGCGATCGCCGGGCCGACAACGTGGAAGAGACCGAGGGTGAACTTGCCGCTTTTCGCCGCCTCGAGCACGCCGATGCGATCGAAAATATCGAGCACCATCGAGAGATTGCCTGCTTTGAGATCAACCACGCTGACCTTGAGGCTCGCGGTTTCGAGCGTATCGAGAAGCTTCATCTGATGAGCGACATTGGACATGTCGATCACTTCGGTGGTTGCCGGATAGAACCGCTTGAGCGTTCCCCGTGGCCACTCGGTATCGTAGCATCGCGCCATGACATTCTTGCGCGAGAGATAGTCGAGCAATGTGCGTGCAAGCGTCGTCTTGCCAACGCCGCCCTTGTCAGCGCCGACGAGAATCACTGTTGGCTTCATGAACTTTTCCCTTGACATGCCCACCAAGGCGGCCCCCCACCCCGGGAGTTCGTCCCGCCAAGCCATAAGCCTGGCGACAGGCTTTACCACACCGATGCGAGCGAGGCCATATCCACAGTCTTGTTCGTGACCGGACGATGCGAAAATGGCTCGCGACGCACATGCGAATGCGGGCGATTGCGGGCCTGTGTCAACTTGACCGTGCCGGACATCGGCCGCAAAGTCCTATTCCGGGCGGGAATGCAAGGGGTTTTTTTCATGACGCGGACTGCCGCACTGGTCACGCTGTTCATTCTGGTCGCCATCCCGGCGGGCTGGGCGGCCGGCGCCCCGGCCACAGATTGTGACCGTCTCGCGGCAAGCCCGCAGGATCCGAGCCGGCCGTCGGGGATCGCCGGCGTGGCGGCGAACGCGATCGACGAGGAAAAGGCGGTGCCGGTCTGCCGCCAGGCGCTCGCGGCACATCCCGGCGATCCGCGCCTCAGCATGGAACTCGCCCGCGCGCTCGAGAAATCGGGCGGCAACGACAAGGAGATCGCCCAGCTCTACAAGCTGGCGCATGACGGCGGCAATCTTGCCGCCACGACGCATCTCGCCGGTCTTTACGAGGAAGGCCGCGGCGTCGAGGCCGATCCGTCCATGGCCCAGACCCTTTATCTTCAGGCGGCCCAGGGCGGCATCGGGAGCGCCATGAACAGTCTCGGGGTCATGGCCCGCGACGGAACGCTCGGCCAGAAGAACATGGCGGAAGCGGCGCGCTGGTTCCGCCGGGCGTCCGAGGCCGGCGATGTCGATGGCATGTTCAACTACGCCATGCTCCTCACCGAGGGCAGCGGCGTCGGGCGCGATCCCAGGCAGGCGGTGCAACTCTTCGGCAAGGCAGCGGCGCTCGGCAATCTGCGATCCAAGGTCTGGCTCGGCGAGATGTATGCCAACGGTGCCGGCGTCGGACAGGATTACTCCGAGGCCATCGCGCTGTTCGAGGAAGCCGCGGCCGCCAATGATGCGCGCGCCATCAACGATCTCGCCTTCGCCTATGCCGAGGGCCATGGCGTTGCACGCGACATCGAGCGCGCCGAGGCCATGTTCGAACGCGCCGGCGGTCTCGGCGAGAGCGACGCCTATTACAATCTCGCGAGGCTTTACGAGGACGGCAAGACGGGCGCAGCCGACAGCGGCAAGGCCGCGGAATATCTCATCAAGGCCCTGACCAACGGCAGCCCGAAGGCGGTGCGCGACGTCAATGACCGGCTGCAAGGCTGGCAGTCGCAGACGATCGGCGCTCTGCAGCAGATCCTGCAGGACGAGAATCTGTTCTCGGGTCCCCTCGACGGCAGCTTCTCGCCCGAGCTTGGCGATGCGCTGCTGCAGATGTCGGCCGAGGAATAGCCGCCGCGAATGGCGGATCCGGTGACCTATCGCGAGGCGGTCGGCGCCTTCATCGCCGAGCCCGAGCATGGCTGGGCCGGGCTCCCCTTCTTTTGCGGCGAGGCTCAGAGGCTGGCCGAGCGATTGGACGAGCGGCGCCAAGCCGGTGCCGTCATCTGTCCGCCGCCCGAGCAGGTGTTCGCCGCCTTGCGGGCGACGCCGCTTGCCGACGTCAGGGCCGTGATACTCGGACAGGATCCTTATCCGACGCCGGGCGATGCGCATGGCTTCGCCTTTTCCGTTCCAGGGTGCCGCCCCATACCACGATCACTGAAATTCATTTTCGACGCCTATTCCGCCGATCTCGGCCTGCCGCGCCCTGCCAGCGGCGATCTCACCGGCTGGGCGCGGCGCGGCGTGCTGCTGCTGAACTGCATCTTCACGGTCGAGAGCGGCAGCAGCAATGCCCACCGCCATCTCGGCTGGGAGGCGCTGGCGCGCGAGGTGATCGAGCGGATCAACGCAACGCGGCAGGGCGTGCTGTTCCTTCTCTGGGGACGCAATGCCGAGGCGCTCGGCCGCAACATCGACCGCAGCCGCCATGTGGTCGTCGTGACAGCGCACCCCTCGCCGCTCGCGCGCGGCAAGACGCCGAAGGGCGCACCGCATCCGTTTGTTTCCGCCCGGCCCTTCGCCACGGCGAATTCGGCGCTGCAAAGCCGCGGCCTGCCGGCGATCGATTGGAAGCTGGGGGAGTAGGCAATAGGCAATAGGCAATAAGTGGTAACCTTCCCTTCTGCCTACTGCCCGCCGACATCGGCCGCCGGCACCGGCGCTGCCGGCTTGAGCTTGCGGGTGATCCGCTGGGCGGCGCTCTCTGCCACCGGCTTGCGCGTCGCGGCGGCGTCGGCGGGCGCGTCGGTCTCCGCGACCGCGGGCTGCGCCGGCACCGGCGCCACCGAGATTGCATAGAGCTTCCACTCGGCGCCAGCGAGCTGATAGGCGAGATCGAAATTGACCTGCAGCGGCTGGGTGGGGAAATAGCCGACAAGACGAAGAAGACCGCGATTGTCGATCTGCGGCGGCTGGGTCGGCTTGGGCGCGACGAAGATGATCGGCATGAG
>DATAOT010000155.1:0-7721 GCA_036265615.1 Aestuariivirgaceae bacterium | reverse complement strand
CCGAAGAACCGCCGGAAGAACGGATCGTCGCTGAAGCCGGGAATGCCCGGCTGGCGCACCACCCGCCGGGCATAGACATTGACCACCGCCGGCGCGGTCTGCTTGACCACCGGAGCAAAGGAGAGCTGGATCTGCGCCCGGCTCTGCGGCACCTGCTGGGCCAGTGCCGGTCCACCCAGAAGCGCCAGCAACGCGATGGCGAGCATCCCAAATTTAGGCATTTCTCCCTCCTCGGCCCGCATCCCCAGCGGCTCTATAGCACTCCGCGGCGGCGGCGACAAAACCGCGACTTCAGGCAATCGACAGGCAAAGAGGCAATAGGCAATAGGCAATAGGCAGTGAGTGCTGCTCTGGCCCTTTGATCAGAGATGGATTTCTCTTTCCCTCATGGCCGGGCTTGACCAGGCCATCCTGTCTTTACCTGGGGCACCTCTGGATGGCCGGCTCGGGACCGGCCATGAGGGAGGGGAAGACTGCCTATTGCCTATTGCTTATTGCCTACTGCCTATTGCCTATTGCCTGTCCAGCTTGGTCGACAAAATCACCGCCGACTCGGTGCGCGTGACCCCGGCAATGGCGCCGATCTGGTCGAGCAGCTGATCCAGTTCCTCCGCCGACCCTGCGCGGATCAGCGCCACGAAATCGAACTTCCCGCTGACCGTGTGCAGCGTCTCGATCTGGTGGATTCGCAGCAGCGCCCGCATGACGTCGGCCGTCCTTCGGCTCTCGGTCGACACCTCGACATACGCCCGGATGCCGCCGCGGCGCATCTCCGCCCCAAGCTTGACGGCGTAGCCGGCAATGGTTCCGGTCTGTTCGAGGCGCCTGAGGCGATCCTGGACGGTGGTCCGAGATAGACCGAGCTTGCGAGCGAGCGAGGCGATCGGCTCGCGTGCATTGAGTCGCAGCAGCGCGATCAGCTCTTCGTCCTTGGACGTGGTCGAAAACACCATAATGCCGATCTCTCCGTCATTCTGCCGAAGAATTTAGCCGATTCGGCGCAGACTGGGGTCTCCTTTCCGTTGCACCTCCGCGGCAACCATGGAGGGTGCATTTTCGGGATCCATGCCATGAACGTCCATGCCCGCGCCTTGATCGACCGAGCCCCCGGTGTTCACGCCGATCCCTCGGCGGTTGTCCGCGCGCTGAACCCGCGCCAGCCGCTCTTCTGCTTCTCGCCGCAGGCCCTGCGCGCCACCGTGGCACGCTTTCGACAGGGCTTTCCGGGCGAGGCCTCTTATGCCGTCAAGGCCAATGGCGCGCCCGCGGTGGTCGCCGCTATGGCCGAAGCCGGGATCAGCGTGTTCGATGTCGCCTCTGTCGCGGAGATGGATGTGGTCGCGGCCGCCGCTCCGGGAGCGCGGCTGCATTACCACAATCCGGTGAAGTCGCGCCAAGAGATCGCCGAGGCCTTCGCCATCCATGGCTGCCGGCGTTTCGCGCTCGATGATGTCGGCGAGCTTGCCAAGATCCTCGAGGTTCTCACGGCCGCGCCTGAGCTTGAGCTCGCGGTTCGCTTCCGCCTGCCCTCGCATGGCGCCGCGGCACATGATTTCTCGACCAAATTCGGTGCCGACCCGCCAGGGGCCGCTGATCTGCTGCGGCTGGTCGCCCGGTCCGGCCATCGGCCGGTGCTGACCTTTCACCCCGGCTCGCAATGCACCGATCCTGAGGCATATGCGCGCCACATCGAGGTTGCCGGCGAGATCGCCCGTGCTGCCGGCGTGCGCCTCGCCGCGCTCAATGTCGGCGGCGGCTTTCCCGCCACCTACCGCCACAGCGTCGCGCCGCCGCTTTCCGTCTTCTTCGCCACCATCGCCGCCAGCGCCGGGGCCGCTTTCAGCGACGGCGAGCGGCCGCCGCTCGAATGCGAGCCGGGCCGAGGCCTCGTCGCGAGCTCGATGTCGCTTCTCACCCGGGTGAAGCTCGTGAAGCCTTCGCGCCGCGAGCTGTATCTGAATGACGGCATCTACGGCGCGCTTATGGAAATGAGTCAGGCGCCGGCGCTCGCGCCGCATTGCCGCGTGCTGCGTGATGGTGTGGTCCATGGCGGGCCGGTGCAGCGCTTCACCGCCTATGGCCCGACCTGCGATCCGCTCGACCGCATCCCCGGCGAGCTCGTGCTGCCGGCGGACATTGCCGAGGACGATTTCATCGAATTCTCGACCGTTGGCGCCTACGGCGCAGCCACCGCCACGCGGTTCAACGGTTATGGCACCTCGGCCATGGCCATCGTGGAGGACGTCTTCAGCGGTTGAAGCGATCGAAAAAGGCGGTGGCCAGTGACCGGCACGACTGCCGGCTGCCCAACCCTCAGGCTGTTGCAGCTTCGCCCTCATTCTGCGGCGGGCCGGAATCCTTGCCCTTCTCGTCCGGATTGCGGTCGACAAACTCGATCACCGCCATCGGCGCCGAGTCGCCGTGCCTGAACCCGGCCTTGAGCACCCGCGTATAACCGCCATTGCGCGCGCGATACCGGTCGGCCAGCACCGCGAACAGCTTTCCGACCTGCTCCTCGTCGCCGATCTGCGAGATCGCCTGCCGGCGCGCATGGAGTCCGCCCTTCTTGGCCAGCGTCACCAGCTTCTCGACGATGGGCCGCAGGTCCTTGGCCTTGGGCAGCGTGGTGGAGATCTGCTCGTGCTTGATGAGAGCGGCCGCCATGTTTGCGAACATCGCCGAGCGATGCTCATGGGTGCGGTTGAGCTTGCGGCCTCGATTGCCGTGTCGCATGGCGCTTCAGCTCCTCAGTAATGGCTCTCATACTTCTTGGCCAGCTCTTCGATGTTCTCCGGTGGCCAGTTCGGCACTTCCATGCCGAGATGAAGACCCATCTGGGCCAGAACTTCCTTGATCTCGTTCAGCGACTTGCGGCCGAAATTGGGAGTGCGCAGCATCTCCGCCTCGGTCTTCTGGATGAGATCGCCGATATAGACGATGTTGTCGTTCTTCAGGCAGTTCGCCGATCGCACCGACAGCTCGAGCTCGTCGACCTTCTTCAGGAGTGCGGCATTGAACTCGAGCTCCGGCCGCTCCTCCTCGGAGATCGCCTTCGAGGGCTCCTCGAAATTGATGAAGATCTGCAGCTGGTCTTGGAGAATGCGCGCCGCATAGGCGACCGCATCTTCGGGCGACACCGACCCGTCCGTCTCGACGCTGAGCGTCAGCTTGTCATAGTCGAGGATCTGGCCCTCGCGCGTGTTCTCCACCCGGTAGGAGACGCGCTTGACTGGGCTGTAGAGGCTGTCGACCGGGATCAGACCGATCGGGGCGTCCTCCGGCCGGTTGCGCTCGGCCGCCACATAGCCCTTGCCGACATTGACGGTGAACTCCATCCGGATCTCGGCCCCCTCGTCGAGGGTGCAGATGACATGGTTCGGATTGAGCACCTGGATGTCGGCGGTCTCCTGGATGTCGCCGGCCTTGACCACGCCCGGACCTTCCTTGCGCAGCACCACGCGCTTGGGACCCTCGGCATGCATGATCAGGGCGACTTCCTTGATGTTAAGGACGATGTCGGTCACGTCCTCCCGCACCCCGGCGATCGAGGAGAACTCATGCAGCACGCCGTCGATCTGGACCGAGGTGACCGCTGCACCCTGGAGCGAGGACAGAAGCACGCGCCGCAGCGCGTTGCCCAGCGTCATGCCGAAGCCGCGCTCGAGCGGCTCGGCCACCAGCGTCGCAACCCGACGGCGATCGCGCCCCTGCGCCACCTCGAGCTTCTGCGGCTTGATGAGCTCCTGCCAGTTCCTGTGATTAACCATCGTACCATCCTGTGAAAATGAGTTCGCGCCGATCAGACCCGGCGGCGCTTCGGCGGGCGGACGCCATTGTGCGGAATGGGCGTAACGTCGCGAATGGTCATGACCTGCAGCCCGCAGGCCTGAAGCGCCCGGAGAGCCGACTCGCGCCCGGAGCCCGGCCCCGAAACCTCGACCTCGACCGTCCGCATGCCATGCTCCATGGCGGCGCGCCCCGCCTGGTCGGCCGCCACCTGCGCGGCATAGGGAGTGGACTTGCGCGATCCCTTGAAACCAAGCTTCCCCGCCGACGCCCAGGAGATCGTGTTGCCCTGAACGTCGGTGATGGTGATCATCGTGTTGTTGAACGAGGAATGAACATGCACCACACCCGAGGTGATGTTCTTGCGCTCCTTGCGGCGCGGGCGGACGGGTTCCTTGGCCATCTGACTGTTCTCTCGGCGGTGACGCTGACGTTACTTCTTCTTGCCGGCGATCGGCTTGGCCGGACCCTTGCGGGTTCGCGCATTGGTATGGGTGCGCTGACCCCGCACCGGCAACCCGCGGCGGTGGCGCAGGCCGCGATAGGTCCCGAGATCCATCAGCCGCTTGATGTTCATGGCCACCTCGCGGCGGAGGTCGCCCTCCACGATGTAGTCGCGGTCGATCACCTCGCGGATCTGCAGAACTTCGGCATCCGACAGTTCATTGACCCGCCTTTCCAGCGGGATTTTCACCTTTTCACAGATCTCATGCGCCTTTTTCGACCCGATGCCGTAAATATACTGCAGCGCGATCGGCACGCGCTTTGCGGTCGGGATGTTAACGCCTGCGATACGAGCCACGTCGCGATCTCCTGCAAACCTTCACAAGACGCAATTGGCCGCGCCCAAGCGAGAGCAAGCTCCCCTTGCAGCCGACCATCTTCGACCGGAAAACGCGTATGTAGGCGGGATTTTCCGATCCGTCAACCACCTCATGCGATGTTCAGCGCCTCCTCGATCTGGCGCGACACTTCGTCGATCTCGGCCATGCCGTCGACCTTCCGCAGCTTCCCGCGGGTGGCGTAGTAGGCCACAAGCGGCGCCGTCTGGCGGTTGTAGACCCCGAGCCGGCTTTTCACCGTCGCGGCATTGTCGTCGGCGCGCCGCACGAACTCTCTGCTGCCGCAACCATCGCAGCGGCCCTCGACCTTGGGGCGCTCGAAAACATCATGGTACCCTTTGCCGCACTCGGCACAGCTGAAGCGGCCGCTCAGGCGGCTCACCAGCGCCTCGTCATCGACGCTGAGCTCGATGACCATGTCGAGGGCAAGGCCCCGCGTCGCCAGGATGCGGTCGAGCGCCGCGGCCTGCGCGACATTGCGGGGAAAACCGTCGAGGATGAAGCCGCGCCTTGCATCGGCCTGGTCCAGCCGGTCGGCAATGATCGAGACCACCGTCTCGTCAGACACGAGTTCGCCGCGGTCCATCACCGCCTTGGCCGTCTTGCCGTGCTCGGTTCCCGCTGCCACCGCCGCCCGCAGCATGTCGCCGGTCGACAGCTGCTTCATGCCGCGCCGCGCCTCCAGACGCTTGGCCTGCGTTCCCTTGCCTGCACCCGGCGGACCGAGCAGGATGATGTTCATCGCCGCGGACCCCTGAGCTTGGCCTTCTTCACCAGCCCCTCATATTGCTGGGCGAGCAGGTGCCCCTGGATCTGGGTCACCGTGTCCATGGTCACCGAGACCACGATGAGCAGCGATGTCCCTCCGAAATAGAACGGCATGCGGGCGTAGTAGGTCAGAAGCTCGGGCAGCATGCACACCGCGGAAAGATACAGCGCGCCGATCATGGTGATCCGCGTCAGCACGTAGTCGATATATTCCGCCGTCCGGTCGCCAGGCCGGATGCCGGGAATGAAGCCGCCATATTTCTTCAGATTGTCCGCCGTCTCCTTCGGGTTGAGCATGATCGCCGTATAGAAGAAGGCGAAGAAGATGATCAGCGCGATATAGAGCGCCATGAACAACGGCTGCCCGTGGCCGAGCAGCGCCGTGATGTAGTTCAGCCACTCCGGCCCCTGGCCCTGGCTGAAATTGGCAACCGTGATCGGCAGAAGCAGCAGGGAGGACGCGAAGATCGGCGGAATGACGCCCGACGTGTTGAGCTTGAGCGGCAAATGCGAGCGGTCCGACTGCATCATCCGGTCGCCGACCTGCCGTTTCGGGTACTGGATCGGGATCTTGCGCAGCGCCCGCTCCATGAACACGATGAAGGCGATGACGACGAGCGCCATCACGATGATGCCGAGAATGACGAAGGTCGACATCTGCCCGGTGCGCCCCAGCTCCAGCGTATGGCCGATCGCCGCCGGGAGATTGGCGACGATGCCCGAGAAGATGATGAGCGAAATGCCGTTGCCGATGCCGCGCGAGGTGATCTGCTCGCCGAGCCACATCAGGAACACGGTGCCGCCGGTCAGGGTGATGACCGTCGAGATGCGGAAGAACCAGCCCGGGTCGAGCACCACGCCCCCCTGCCCCTCGAGCCCGACCGAAATGCCGTAGGCCTGCAGCGCCGCCAGCAGCACCGTGCCGTAGCGCGTATACTGGTTCATCTTCTTGCGGCCCTGCTCCCCTTCCTTCTTGAGCTGCTCGAGATGGGGAGACACCGTCGTCATCAGCTGAATGATGATCGAGGCCGAGATATAGGGCATGATGTTGAGCGCGAAGATCGCCATCCGGCCGAGCGCTCCGCCGGCCAGGCCATTGATCCAGCCCAGAATTCCCGTCGAGTTCTGCTGCACCAGGCGGGCCAGCTCGACCGGATCGACGCCGGGCACCGGAATGTAGGTGCCGAGACGGTAGACGATCAGCGCCCCGAGCGTGAACCAGATGCGCTTCTTGAGGTCCTCGGCCTTCGCGAAAGCGGAGAAGTTGATGTTTGCTGCGAGTTGTTCCGCTGCGGATGCCATATCCTACCTCATGCCTTCGGGCGGCCTTGACCCGAAGATATCGGGCGCCGAACCGGAAGTCGCAACCGTTTCAGCCTTTGGTCGCGCCGGCCGCCTCGTCAGCCCGCTTGCCGGGCTGCCTCGGAGCAACGAGCGTGACGGTGCCGCCGGCCTTTTCCACCGCCTCGGCGGCGCTCCGGCTGGCGTGGTTGACCGTGATCGCGATTTTCGCGGTGAGCACGCCCTTGCCGAGCAGCCGCACACCGTCCCGCGGCTTGCCGGTCAGGCCGGCCGCCAGCAGGGCTGCCGCGTCCACCGGCTTGCCGGCATCGAGCCGGCCCGCATCGATTGCCGCCTGCAGCCGCCCCAGATTGATCTCGTTGAAGCTCAGCGCATTCGGCTTGGTGAAACCCCGCTTGGGCAGCCGGCGATAGATCGGCATCTGACCGCCCTCGAAGCCTGCCTTGGCGCCGCCGGACCGCGCCGTCTGGCCCTTGCCGCCGCGCCCGGCCGTCTTGCCGAGCCCGGAGCCGATGCCGCGGCCAACCCGCTTGCGCACATGGCGGGCGCCCGCCTTGTCGGAAATGCTGTTGAGCTTCATGGCCTCTGGTCCATCCTCGCTTGCGCCATCACGCCGCCGCCTCGACGATGCGGATGAGATGAGCAACCTTGGCGATCATCCCGCGCACCGCCGGCGTGTCTTCGAGCGTCGAGCGGCGGTTGAGCTTGTTGAGGCCAAGCCCGATCAGCGTCGCCCGCTGGCGCTCGTCCCGCCGCGCCGGGCTCTTGATCTGCTCCACCGTCACAGTCTTCTTGCTTTCGGCCTTGGCCATCACACCTTCCCTCAACCTCAGCCTTGCTCGGCCACGGCTTCGCCGTCGCGCCGGCGCGCCATGATCTCGCTCACCTTCTTGCCGCGGCGCGCCGCCACCGAGCGCGGGCTGGTCTCGCGCTTCAGGGCATCGAACGTGGCCCGCACCATGTTGTACGGGTTGGACGTTCCGAGCGATTTGGCAACCACGTCCTGCATGCCGAGGCTCTCGA
>DATAOT010000154.1:0-17738 GCA_036265615.1 Aestuariivirgaceae bacterium | reverse complement strand
CTCCTGATGTTCAATCAGGAGAGCATGTACTACCTCACCGGCTATGACACGTTCGGCTTCTGCTTCTTCCAGTGCCTCTATCTCGGCACCGACGGGCGGCTTGCGCTTTTGACCCGTTCCGCCGATCTGCGGCAGGCCCGGCACACGTCGATCATCGAGGACATCCGCATCTGGACCGACGAGGCCGGCGCCCGTCCCGCCGACCAGCTGCGCGACATGCTTCGGGATCTCGGTTCGACCGGCAAGCGGCTCGGCATCGAGAACAACGCCTATGGGCTGACCCATTTCAACGGCAAGCAGGTGGAGCAGGCGCTGTCAGGCTTCTGCGAGCTGGTCGATGCCTCCGATCTGGTCAGCCGGCTGCGGGCGGTGAAGTCGCCGGCCGAGCTCGCCTATGTCCGCCAGGCGGGCGACCTCGGCGACGCGGCGCTCCGCGCCAGCATCGAGGCGACCCGGGCGGGGGCGGATGAGGGCGAGATCCTTGCTGCCCAGCAGGCCGCGATCTTCGCCGGCGGCGGCGACTATCCCGGCAATGAGTTCATCATCGGCTCCGGGCCCGATGCCCTTCTCTGCCGCTACAAGTCCGGCCGCCGGAAGTTGTCGCAGGACGACCAGCTCACCTTGGAGTTCGCCGGCGTCTATCGCCATTATCATGCCGCGCTCATGCGCACGATAGTGATCGGCACGCCGACCCGCCGCCATGCCGAGATGCATGCCGCTGCGGTGGCGGCGCTTGCCGCCTGCGAGGCGGTGCTGCGGCCGGGACGTACGGCAGGGGAGGTGTTCGATGCCCATGCGCGGGTCATGGACGAGCGCGGCATGAACCGCCACCGGCTGAATGCCTGCGGCTACTCGCTCGGCGCCAAGTTCACCCCATCCTGGATGGATGCACCGATGTTCTACCACGGCAATCCCTTCGAGCTTCAACCCGGGATGGTGATGTTCGCCCACATGATCCTCATGGACTCCGACAGCCAGACTGCGATGACGCTCGGACGCACCTACATCATCGGCGATGGAGCACCCGAGCCGCTGTCGAAGCACCCTGTGGATCTGATCGTGCGGTGAACATGACGCAACCGACCCGGGCGGCGGCCATCTTTCTGCTCCTTGCCGGGCTCGTTCCCCTGGCCGGTTGCCACGGCGCCTCATCGCCCTTTGCCAAGGATGCGCTCGGTCCGCTCTCCTCGAGGATGCCGCCGCCGATCGCCGTCACCGCCATGGCGAACTTGCCGCCCAAGCAGGCGGGAATCCTTGCCGAGGCCCTGGCCGGCACGGCGGCTCGCCGCCATGTCGCCATCGTCCAGGGCAGCTTCGCCGAGGGCTACAAGCTCGCCGGCAGCTTTGCCGCAACGCCCCAGGGCACGCTCGTGAGCCTGTCCTACCGCTGGGTGCTGACCGGCAACACCGGCGGCATGCTGCACGTCATCGAGGGTGCCGAGCAGGCCCCGCTGAGCGGCGCCGATCCCTGGGCGGCGATCGACCAGAACATGCTGCTGCGCATTGCCGCGGTCACCGCGGAAGGCCTGTCCAGTCGCCTGGCCGAGCTTGGCTTCTCGACCCGCGGCGAAGGCATGCCGCCGCCGCTCGATGCCTTCGCCAAGGCCGGTCCCGGGGCCGAGAAGGACATTGATTACGAGACATATTACGGCTCGCTCGAGGCGGCGGCCGCCGCCGGCGCCACCATCCCGCCGCCGGCCCCGACGCCGCCGCCAGCCCCGATGCCGCCGCCGGCCCCGGCAGCGCCGGCGGACCAGGCCGGTCAGCCCGCCACCGGGCCGATCGCCGGCAACCGCGCCGAGATCCGCGCCGTCGCCGTCACCGAGGTTCACGGCTCGCCTGGCAAAGGCAATGAGGAGCTGGTCCTGGCCATGCGTCGCACGCTCATGGAGGCCGGCTGGCCGGTGCTCGAGGAGGCGCGGCCTGACGCATTCACCATCATCGGCGAGGTGGCGCTCGGGCCGGCTACGAGTGCCGCCCAGCGGGTCCGGGTGGACTGGACCGTCAAGATGCCCGACGGCAAGGTCGTCGGCACCGTCAAGCAGGCCAACGACGTGCCGTCGGGCTCGCTGGACAAGGGCTGGGGCGACACCGCCTACTACGCCGCCCAGGCCGCCGCCGAGGGCATCTTCCAGGTCGTTAATACCATGCGGCGATAGGGTCCGGATCTTCTAACTTCGCGGGAAGGCGTCCCCAAATTCTCCCTTCTCCCCGCACACTTGCGGGGAGAAGGTGCCCCGCAAGGGGCAGATGAGGGGATTTTCGCTCGCCAGCTCAACCACCCCTCACCCGGTGCTTCGCACCCCCTACGCCCTCTCCCCGCTGTCGCGGGGCGAGGGGAGAAACGAAGCAGTGCTTGAATCGAGTCTTGTCCCTAACCCAATCCCCCAGTTGGCATTTCCGCCAACCGATTGTAATAGACCCGTCATCGTGCGAACGGCGGAGATGGCGCATGAAGATCGTCTGCGGGAATTCGAATCGACCATTGGCCGAGGCGATCGCCGCCTACCTCAACCTGCCGCTCGCCAAATGCGTCGTCCGGCGTTTTGCCGACATGGAGGTGTTCGTCGAGATCCAGGAGAATGTCCGCGGCGAGGATGTGTTTGTCATCCAGTCCACCTCCTTTCCCGCCAACGACCATCTGATGGAGCTCCTGATCATCATCGACGCCCTGCGCCGCGCCTCGGCCCGCCGCATCACTGCCGTAATGCCCTATTTCGGCTACGCCCGGCAGGACCGTAAGCCCGGACCGCGCACCCCCATCTCGGCCAAGCTCGTGGCCAACATGATCGAGCGCGCCGGTGCCGACCGGGTGCTGACGCTCGATCTCCATGCCGGCCAGATCCAGGGGTTTTTCGACATTCCGACCGACAATCTGTTCGCCGGCCCGGTGATGGTCCGCGACATCCGCGAGCGTTTCGACGGCGCCAACCTGACCGTCATCTCGCCGGATGTCGGTGGCGTGGTGCGCGCCAGGGGGTTGGCCAAGCGCATCGGCGCCCCGCTCGCCATCGTCGACAAGCGGCGCGAGCGCGCCAACGAATCCGAGGTCATGAACATCATCGGCGACGTCCGCGGCAGGAGCTGCATCCTGGTCGACGACATCGTCGATTCCGGCGGCACCCTGTGCAATGCCGCCGAAGCCCTGCTCGAGGAAGGCGCGATCGATGTCTGCGCCTACATCACCCATGGCGTGCTGTCGGGCGGCGCGGTCGCACGCATCACTGCCTCCAAGCTCAAGGAGCTGGTGATCACCGATTCCATTCAGGCCACCGAGGCGGTCCGCGTTTCGCGCAACATCCGGGTGCTGTCGATTGCCCCGTTGATGGGCGAGGCCGCCGGGCGCACCTCCCGCGAGGAATCGGTCTCGAGCCTATTCGACTGATTCTGGGCAGTAGGCAATAGGCAGTAGGGAAGTGCACCGCTCCCTGCCTATTGCCTTTTGCCTATTGCCTATTGCCCCCTGGAGCTTGCAACCGCCATCGCTCTCGGGATAAAACGGCTCGATGCGGCGCTTCAACGGACGGTATGGTCAATGCTTAAGGTTCTTGCGCCGCTTGCGGCTCTCTCGCTTGCCTGCCTCATGGCCTCGCCGGCGTTTGCCGACCGGTCTCGCAAGGTAAAGGTCGTCTACGCCCCGGGCATGGGCATTCATGATGCGGCGCAGGTGATCGTCCCGCCGTTCCGCCCCGATCCTGCCCCGCCGGCGCCCACGACCGTGGTCAACGTCTCCAACAATGTCGCGGTGTCGGTTGTTGTTCGGCCGCGACTGCTGTGGAATCCCTGGGGAAACGTGAACCGCGCCCTGTTTCAGAATTATCCCTGCTTCTGCCGGCTCTATTCCGGCCCGCGTTACCCTTTTTGAGGTGAACCCCGCCGGGGTTGTGTTTGCCGGGCTTCGGCGGTATAAGCGCGCCCGCTGGGCGAGCCTCCGGCGTGGAGGCATGCGCTCGGTTTGAATCGGAGCCCTGCGGCTCCGTTTGAATTTCCATGACGTCGGGAGTTTGGCGATGGCGAAGGTCATTTCACTGAAGGCATCGGCGCGCAAGGCCGGCAGCAAGGGCGCGGCCCGGGCCGCCCGCCGCGACGGCCTCGTTCCAGGCGTCATCTACGGCGGCGAGAAGGAGCCGCAGCTCGTGGCCCTCGCTTACAACGAGTTGTGGAAGGCAGTCGAGTCCGGCCGCTTCCTGTCCACCCTGGTCGATGTCGAGGTGGGTGGCGACAAGGTTCGCGCCATTCCGCGTGACCTCCAGTTCGACGTGGTCAGGGACCGCGTCATCCATGTCGACTTCCTGCGGCTTGGCGCCGGCCAGCGCATCTCGGTCGCCGTGCCCGTCCATTTCTCCAATCACGAGGCGGCGCCCGGCCTGAAGCGCGGCGGCGTTCTCAACGTGGTGCGTCACGACGTCGAGCTCTTTTGCCCGGCCGACGCCATTCCCGAGCAGATCGAGATCGACCTCACCGGCTGGGAGATCGGCGGCTCGATCCACATCAGCCATGTCAAGCTTCCGCCCAATGTGCAGCCGGTGATCGCCGATCGCGACTTCACCATTGCGACCATCGGCGGCGCCGGCGGCGGCCAGGAGGAGGCGCCTGCCGCGGCGGAGGCGGCAGCCGCGACCGCTCCGACTGAGGTTCCAGCCACCGCCCAGAAGGCGCCCACCGCGCCGCCTCCTGCGGCGCAACCGGCCAAGGGATCCGCAGAGAAGAAGAAGTAACGGGCCGCCGGGACCTCCGGCCCCGCTTGGGAATCGCGCATGCTTCTCATTGTCGGGCTGGGCAATCCGGGTCTGAAATATGCCGCCAACCGCCACAATATCGGTTTCGTGGCCATCGATGCCATCGCCCGGCGCCAGGGCTTCGGCCCGTGGCGGCGCAAATTCCAGTCCGAGGTCGCCGAAGGCATGCTCGCCGGGGCAAAGGTTCTGGCGCTCAAGCCCCAGACCTATATGAACGATTCAGGTCGCGCTGTCGGCGAGGCTGCTCGGTTCTTCCATATCGCGCCGGGCGATGTTGTCGTTCTTCACGACGAGCTGGACCTGCCGCTCGGCAAGGTCCGTGCCAAGACCGGCGGCGGTCACGCCGGGCACAATGGCCTGCGCTCGATCGAGGCGCATATCGGTCCGGATTTCCATCGCTTGCGGCTCGGCATCGGTCACCCTGGCGAGAAAGCGCTGGTCCACCACTATGTTCTCGACGACTTCAGCAAGGCTGAGCTCGCACGCGCCGGGGAGCTCGTTCAGGCTCTCGCGGCCGAGGCGGATCTGATCGGCAAAGGCGATTTTACAACCCTCCAGAACCGCATCCATCTCGCTCTCAACCCGCCAGTGCCGCGCGCCGGCGAAGCAGCGAACGGGGACCGCTCGACGAGCAAGGGACGGCAGTAATGGGCTTCAAATGCGGCATTGTCGGCCTGCCGAATGTCGGCAAGTCGACCCTGTTCAACGCCCTGACCCAGACGGCGGCGGCGCAGGCCGCCAATTATCCATTCTGCACCATCGAACCGAATATCGGCGACGTCGGCGTCCCCGATCCCCGGCTCGCGACGCTGGCCAGGATCGGCGAAAGCGCTCAGATCATCCCGACCCGGCTGACCTTCGTCGATATTGCCGGCCTGGTTCGCGGCGCCTCCAAGGGCGAGGGGCTCGGCAACCAGTTCCTTGCCAACATCCGCGAGGTCGACGCCATCGCCCATGTCGTTCGCTGCTTCGACGATGGCGAGGTCACCCATGTCGAGGGTCGGATCGACCCGCTCGCCGACATCGAGACGGTCGAGACCGAGCTGATGCTCGCCGATCTCGACAGTCTGGAGAAACGCGTCGTTGCCCTGGATAAGAAGGCCAAGGGAGGCGACAAGGAAGCCCGCGAAACACTGTCGCGCATGATGCGCGCCCTCGAACTGCTGCGCGCCGGCAGGCCAGCCCGGCTGGTGCCCCGGGGGCCCGAGGAGGAACGCGCCTTCCAGGCGCTGGGGCTCCTGACCTCGAAACCGGTGCTCTATGTCTGCAATGTCGAGGAATCGGCCGCTGAGGAGGGAAATGCCGGCTCCCGGCTGGTGGCGGCACAGGCCGAACGGGAAGGCGCCGGTGCAGTTGTCGTCTCGGCGAAGATCGAAAGCGAGATCGCCGTGCTCGGGCCCGAGGATCAGCAGGATTATCTTGCCGCCCTGGGCCTTGGCGAACCGGGTCTCAACCGGGTCATCCGTGCCGGCTACGACCTTCTCGGCCTCATCACCTATTTCACGGTTGGGCCCAAGGAGGCCCGCGCCTGGACGGTGACCCGGGGCACCCGCGCCCCGGAAGCGGCCGGAGTTATCCACACCGACTTCGAACGAGGCTTCATTCGGGCCGAGACCATCGCTTATGATGATTATGTGAAATTGGGCGGGGAGGCCGGCGCACGCGATGCCGGCCGGCTGCGCCTGGAAGGCCGGGACTATGTCGTCGCCGACGGCGACGTCATGCATTTCAGGTTCAACCTCTGAGTGGTTCGATTGCCGCTGCAACCGGAAAAGGAGATGAATTGATGACGCAGTCCCGTTCGCCCTGGCGATTCGCCTTGCTCCTCGCGGCTGTCACCGCCTGTGCCATGCCGGTGGCGAGCCTCCCCGCCAAGGCCTCGGTCTACGACGTCAACATCGTCACCGCCCTTCGGCTCACCGGACCGCAGCGCGCCAAGGCTCAAGCGATCATTTCCGAGATGCGCAGCCAGCGCGGCAGAGTGTTCCGCCGCTACGGCATCAACCCCAATGCCAGGCCCAACATCGGCAAGCTGCAGCGGGCGTCGTCCGAACTCCTCGCCATCGGCGCCCGCGAGCGGGCGGCGCTGTCGCGCGTTCTCACGGCGAACCAGCTTCGCGCTTATGACGGGCTCATGTCGCAGGTCCGCGCCCGGGTGATCAGGGCCGCAAGCTGATCAGGCAGCAGTCAGTAGGCAGTAGGGAAGACCACTGCTCGCACCTATTGCCTATTGCCTACTGCCTTTCTTTCCGCTCCGGATAGAGCTGAAGCAGGCCATCCTCGCTGGCCGGGCAGATGCCGCGCTCGGTGATGAGCCCGGTCACCAGCCGCGATGGCGTGATGTCGAACGCCGGATTGGCCGCCGGGCTGCCCGGCGCCGACAGCTGCACCGACACCATGGCGCCGTCGGCGCTGCGGCCGGTGGCATGGGTCAGTTCCTGCGGCGAGCGCTCCTCGATCGGGATCTCGGCAAGGCCGTCGCGCACCCGCCAGTCGATGGTGGAGTGCGGCAGCGCGACATAGAACGGCACCCGGTTATCCTTCGCGGCCAGCGCCTTGAGATAGGTGCCGATCTTGTTTGCGACATCGCCGGTCCGCGTCGTCCGGTCGGTGCCGACGATCGCCAGATCGACCTTGCCATGCTGCATCAGGTGACCGCCGGCGTTGTCGGCCACGATCGTGTGCGGCACGCCATGGGCGCCGAGCTCGAAGGCGGTGAGCGCCGCGCCCTGGTTGCGCGGCCGCGTCTCGTCGACCCACACATGCACGTCGATCCCCTCGTCATGCGCCATATAGACTGGCGCCAGCGCCGTTCCCCAGTCGACCGTTGCGAGCCATCCGGCATTGCAATGGGTCAGCACATTGACCGGCCGCGCCGGATGCCTGACCGCGACCTCGCGGATCAGCCTGACGCCATGCGCCCCGATTGCCCGGCAGGTCGCGACGTCGTCATCGGCGATCTCGGCCGCCCTGGCATAGGCCGCCGCCACCCGCTCGGCGCGTGGCCGGTTGCGCACCGCCGCAACGATCTCGTCCACCGCCCAGGCGAGGTTGACCGCGGTCGGCCGCGTCCGCTTGAGTCGCGCCGCCGCCCGTTCCAGCGCCTCCTCGGACGGATCCGCCTTGAGCGCCAGGCACATCCCATAGGCCGCGGTGGCACCGATCAGCGGCGCCCCGCGGGTCTGCATGGTCTCGATGGCCCGCGCCGCGTCCTCCGAGGTCGTCAGCGTCACGATCTCCAGGGCATGCGGCAGTCGCGTCTGATCGATGATGTGGACCGACCAGCCGTCATCATCCACCCAGATCGAGCGGTAATGCTTGCCGGCGATCTTCATGGCGCTCAGTCTCCTTCGAATTCGACAAGCGTATGCACCTTGACGCCTTTCTGCCGCAGCTTCGCTGCGCCGCCGAGGTCCGGCAGATCGATGACGAAGGCGGCCGCCACCACATCGCCGCCCGATTTGCGGATCAGATCGATGGCCGCATTGGCGGTGCCGCCCGTGGCCACCAGATCGTCTATCAGCAGCACCCGGTCGTTGCCGTGAATGGCGTCGGCATGGATCTCGATGCGATCGACGCCATATTCAAGCGAATAATCCTGGCCGACCACCTTTCCCGGCAGCTTGCCTTTCTTGCGGATCGGCACAAAACCGCGCCCGAGCACATGCGCCACCGCTCCGCCCAGGATGAAGCCGCGCGCCTCGATCCCTGCCACGAAATCGATATTGCCCTTGAGGAACGGCCAGCTCAGCTCGTCGACCGTCGCCCGGAATCCGTGCAGATCGGCAAGCAGCGTGGTGATGTCGCGGAATTGGATTCCGGGCTTGGGATAGTCCGGAATGGTCCGGATGTAGCGCTTGATGTCGAAGCCGTTCCTGAGATCCATGGAGTTGCTCTAACGGTTGAGCACCCGGCCGGCAATAGCATCGAGCTTGGCGACGAGCTGCGGATCGCGTTTGTCCGGGGCTGTGATGATCGCATGTTCGAGCGCCCGGTCCGAACCGATCGGGCAGGCTTCGTGCTCGGGCGGAAAATTGCGGGCGATCTCGGTGACGAGCCGCGAGGCATTGCCGGAATTCGCGCCCACCACCTCGAGGATCGCCTGAATGTCGACGGTGCCGTGCCCGGGATGCCAGGAATCGAAGTCGGTGACCATCGCCACCGTGGCGTAGCAGAGTTCCGCCTCGCGGGCGAGCTTCGCCTCCGGCATGTTGGTCATGCCGATCACGTCGCAGCCCCAGTGCCGGTAGAGCTTCGACTCGGCGATGGTGGAGAATTGCGGACCTTCCATGCACAGATAGGTGCCGCCGCGCTGACAGCTGATGCCGGCTGCCCGGGCGGCCGCCTCCACCCGGTCGGCGAGCCGCGGCGAGATCGGCTCCGCCAGCGACACATGCGCCACGCACCCGGTCCCGAAGAAGCTTTTCTCGCGCGCGAAGGTGCGGTCGATGAACTGGTCGATGATCACGAAGGTGCCTGGGAACAGGTGCTCGCGGAAGGAGCCGCAGGCCGAGATCGACACGAGATCGGTGACCCCGGCGCGCTTCATCGCATCGATATTGGCCCGGTAGTTGATATGGGTGGGGGAGATGCGGTGGCCGCGCCCATGCCGCGGCAGGAACACCACCTTGATATCGTGGATCGTGCCGATCCGGAATTCGTCCGACGTCTCCCCCCAGGGCGACGCGATCGCCACCCAACGGGAATCCTCCATCGCCATGTCATAGACGCCGGAACCGCCGATCACTCCGAGCACGGACTTGGTCATGAGTGGGGCTCCTTTGTGGAGTGAGTCGTGAGTAGTGAGTAGTGAGTGGCAGCGTCCGGCCCTGACTACTCACTATTCACGACTCACTATTCGCTTCTCACGGTTCATGCCGCCCCCAGATCCGACGCTTGACGAGATAGAGCAGCGCCGCAAACACGACGAGATAGACCATGACCTGGAAACCGATGCGCTTGCGCTCTTCCATTTTCGGTTCGCCCGCCCAGGCGAGGAACGCCGACACGTCCCTCGCCATCTGGTCGACGGTGGCCTTGGTGCCGTCGGCATAGGTGACGGCGCCGTCGGAAAGCGGCGGCGGCATGCCGATCCAATGGCCGTTCTCGAAATAGGGGTTGTAGAACTTGCCCTCGGGCGCCTCGGCGGCGAGCTCCTTCGGCGGCTCCTCATAACCCGTCAGGACCGAATAGACATATTCCGGGCCTCCCATGCCCTTGATCAGCTGGGTGGTATAGAGCGTGAGCAGCCTGCCGGACCAGCCGGCCCGCATCTTGGTGATGAGCGACAGGTCCGGCGGCAGCGCCCCGCCATTGGCCGCGCGCGCCGCCGCCTCGTTCGGGAACGGCTTGACGAAGGGGTCGGACGGCAGCGCTGGGCGTTCGAACATGTTGCCCGAGGCATCCGGCCCGTCCGTCACCTTGTATTGCGCCGCGATCGCCTTGACCTGCTCTGGCGGGAATTCCGGCCCTCCGGGTTCGCCGAGATTGCGGAAGCGCATGAGCGTCATCGAATGGCAGGCCGAGCAGACTTCCTTGTAGACCTGATAGCCGCGCTGGACCTGCGCCCGGTCGAAGGTGCCGAACGGCCCTTCGAAGCTGAAGCCGACGTCCTTTGCGGGATGCTTCTCCTCAAGCCCGAGCGCCGGGGCGAAGGCGGCCGACAGGCCGATGAGCGCCAAGGCGATGAGCGGCAGCGTTCGGCTCATGATCGACACCTGCCCACCCTCACTCTGCGGCCTTGAACGCGGACCCAGCCGGCAGCACCGCCTCGGAGATCGATGCCGGCACCGGTCGCGGCACTTCGAGGAAGCCGACCAGCGGCATGATCACCAGGAAGTGCAGGAAATAATAGGCCGTGGCGATCCGGCCGATGATCAGCCACGACCCTTCCGGCGGATTGGACCCGACGATTCCGAGAATGATGCAGTCGATCACGAGCAGCCAGAAGAACTGGCGATAGACCGGCCGGTAATTGGCCGATCGCACCGGCGAGGTGTCGAGCCATGGCAGCGCGAACAGGATCAGGATCGAGCCGAACATTGCGATGACCCCGAGCAGCTTGTCGGGAATCGAGCGCAGGATCGCGTAGAACGGCAGGAAGTACCACTCCGGCACGATATGAGTGGGCGTGACCAGCGGATTGGCCTTGGCATAGTTGATCGGGTGCCCGAGATAGTCCGGCGCGAAGAACATGAACGCCGCGAACAGGATCAGGAACACCACGATCGCATAGAGGTCCTTCATCGTGTAGTAGGGGTGGAAGGGCACCGTGTCCTGGCCCGGCCTGACTTCGACGCCGACCGGATTGTTGTTGCCCGGCACATGCAGTGCCCAGATATGCAGGAACACCAGGCCCGCCAGCACGAATGGCAGGAGATAGTGCAGCGAGAAGAACCGATTGAGCGTCGGATTGTCGACAGAATAGCCGCCCCACAGCCAGGTCACGATCGCATCGCCGAAGAACGGGATGGCCGAGAACAGGTTGGTGATCACCTTGGCCGCCCAGAAGCTCATCTGTCCCCAGGGCAGCACATAGCCGAGGAACGCCGTCGCCATCATCACGAGCAGGATCAGCACCCCGATCATCCACAGCACCTCGCGCGGCGTCTTGTAGGAGCCGTAATAGAGGCCGCGGAAGATGTGGATGTAGACGGCGAAGAAGAACATCGAGGCGCCGACCTGGTGCATCTTCTGGATGATGTTGCCGTAATTCACGTCGCGGCGGATCTCTTCGATCGAATCGAAGGCAAAGTCGACATGCGGGACGAAATGCATCACCAGCACGATGCCGGTGACGATCTGCACCACGAGCATGACGGCAAGGATGGCGCCGAACGTCCAGAAATAGTTGAGGTTGCGCGGCGTCGGGTAGTCGAGCGCGTGCACCTTGGTCATGGTCAGGATCGGCAGGCGCGAATCGAACCAGCGGGCCACCGGGTTCTTGAAGTCGTAACGCGCATGCTCGGCCATGGCCTCGCTCCCGTTATCCGATGCGGATCTTGCTGTCGCTGACATAGGTGTAGAGCGGCACGTGCAGGTTCTCCGGGGCCGGTCCTTTTCTGATCCGTCCCGCCGTGTCGTAATGCGAGCCGTGACACGGGCAGAACCAGCCCCCGACCTTCTGATTGTTCTCGACCACCGTGTAGTCGCCCTCATTGCCGAGCGGCACGCAGCCGAGATGCGTGCACACGCCGAGCATCACCAGCATGTTCTCCTTGCCGCCGACCACCCGGTTCTCGTCCGTTGCCGGCGCGTTATCCGGCAGATTGGCGTTGCGCGCCTCGGTGTCCCTGAGGTCATCCAGCGGCACCGCCTTGGCGGCCTCGATCTCCTTCGCCGTGCGGTGGCGGATGAACACCGGATTACCACGCCATTTGACCGTGATCGCCTGGCCCTCGGCGATCGGCGCGAGGTCGACCTCGATCGACGCCAGCGCCCTGACCGAGGCATCCGGATTCATCTGGTCGATGAACGGCCAGAGAGCAAACAGGGTGCCAACCACCCCCACCGCTCCGGTCGCGATATACAGAAAATCCCGCCTCGTACCCTCGGCTGCTTCGGCTGTCGACACGATGGACCCTCGATCGGCACTGATTGCGATCGGGTATTTGGCATCGCGCGAGTGCCCTGTCCAGCCATCAAAAGTCGCAAGGGGTGGGGCCGGATGTAGCGCTCCGGGCGCTTCCGCGGTAAGGAACGCAAATGGACGCTCTCGACGATCTCACGGCCGAGAAGGCCAGGAGCCGTGCCGCCTTCGAGGGCTTGCGCGACCGGCTCCTTGACCGCTTCGAAGCGCTCGAGGACGTGCTTGCCGAAACGCCGCTTGCTGCCCGCCCGGCAGGCCGGTTCCTGTTGACGCCATGGCAGCGCCGGACGGCGGGCTCGGAACCAGGGGTAGGCCTAGGGTCAGGGGCAGGGGTCGGGGCAGAGGCAGAGGCAGCGACCGGGGGCGGAGGGGGCGGCGTCATGGCGGTGATGACAGGCCGGGTGTTCGAGAAGGTCGGTGTTCATGTCTCGACGGTCTTCGGCGAGTTCAGCCCGGAATTCCGCCAGCAGATTCCCGGCACCGAGTCGAGCGGCCGGTTCTTCGCCACCGGCATCTCGCTGATCGCCCATCCGTTCAATCCCAACGTTCCCGCCGCCCACATGAACCTGCGTTTTGTCGTCACCGCGCGCTGGTGGTTCGGCGGCGGCGGCGATCTCACCCCCATGCTCGCCCGGCGGCGCACCGCCGATGATCCCGACGCGCGCGCCTTCCATGCGGCGCTCGCCGAAGCCTGCGGCCGTCATGAAGGCGCCGACTACCAGCGCTTCAAGGCGTGGTGCGACACCTATTTCTTCCTGCCCCACCGCGGCGAGACCCGCGGCGTCGGCGGCATTTTCTTCGACTGGCACAACACTGGTGACTTCGCAGCCGACCTCGCCTTCGCCGGCGACGTCGGGGCCGCCTTCGGCGAGGTCTATGGCGCTCTCGTCGCCCGCAACATGAACCTCCCTTACAGCGACGACGACCGCGACGAGCAGCTCGTCCGCCGCGGCCGCTATGCCGAGTTCAATCTGCTCTATGACCGCGGCACCTTGTTCGGCCTCAAGACCGGCGGCAACGTCGATTCGATCCTCTCCTCCCTGCCGCCGCTCGTGAAATGGCCGTGAGCCGCGAGGCGGGCCGGGCGGGGGAGCGCGGCTCGCTCAAGAACCTGATTGCCGCCATTGCCACGATCGTCGTCGCCGACATCGGCTTCGGCCTGACCTATCCGCTGCTCAACGTCGTTCTCGAGGCCCGCCGCGTCGATGCCGCAGTGATCGGCCTCAACGCCGCCATGGGCCCGCTCGGCATCATCGCCGCGGGGCCGCTCATCCCGCTCCTCGCCCGGTCGGTTGGCGGCAAGCGCCTGGCCCTCGCCGCCATCCTCGCCATCATTCTGGTGCTGCTCAGCTTTCCGCTGCTTCCCTCTCTCGGGGTCTGGTTCCTGACCCGGTTTCTCTTCGGCGTCGCCGGCGGCACCCTCTACACGCTGAGCGAGGCCTGGATTGTCGGCTTTGCCCCCGCCGATGCCCGCGGCCGCGTCGCGGCGATCTACGGCTCCATGCTGTCGCTCGGCTTCTGCATCGGGCCGTTTCTCCTGCCCTATACCGGCGTTGAGGGTTATCTTCCTTTCGTGCTGGCGGTCATTTTGGTAGGCCTCAGCGCCTTTCCGCTGTTCTTCATCGATCTCGCCGACACGGAAGCGGAGCAGCGTGGCGGCACCACGATGATTGGCTTTGCCCGCCGCGCCCCGCTGCTGCTCTTCGCTGTCGCCACCCTGACCATGTTCGATGCGGTCATGCTGGCCTTCTTTCCGATCTTCGGCCTGCGCAGCGGCCTCGATCTCAAGGCCGCGTCCTGGGCGCTGGCCGTTGCGATCGCCGGCAATGCCGTGCTGCAATATCCCGTCGGCTGGCTCGCCGACCGCTGGTCGCGCAAGGGGGTGCTGTGGCTTGCCGTCATCGCGACGCCGCTGCTTGCCTTGTCGCTGCCCGTCGTTGTCCTGACGCCGCTGCTGTGGCCGGTGGCGCTGCTGCTCGGCACCTCTGCCTATGCCGTCTACATCATCGCCATGACGGTGATGGGCGATCGCTTCCAGGGCCGCGACCTGGTGGCGGGTTCCGCTGCCTTCGCCGCGATGTGGGGGGTGGGCGGCATCATCGGCCCGCCGCTTGCCGGCTTTGCGCTCGACCTCCTGGGCCCCTCAGGCATCCCCTTCACCATGACGGCCATCTATGCCGGGCTCATCGCCGGCCTGTGGCTTGCCCGGGGGGAGTTGGTTAGGGAGGCAGGAGGCAGTAGGCAGTAGGCAGTAGGCAGTAGGCAGTAGGGAAGAGCACCGCTCGCCGCCTATTGCCTATTGCCTACTGCCTTTTTCATTACAGAAGCATATCTGTCCTGCAGCCCCGCTTATTGACGCGAGCACGCCCCCCACGGCAGAAGCTGGCGCCATGGAGCGGACACTGGCCACCAAACCGGGCGTTTCGGCGCCGGCCTGGCGCAACCTGGTTGCCGCCGTGGCGGCGATCGCGATTTTCGGCTTCGCTCTCGGGCTGATGTTCCCATTGCTCTCGCTGATCCTTGCCGAGCGCGGCTTTTCGGACGATCTCATCGGGCTCAATGCCGCGATGTCGCCGATCGGCATTCTCGCCTCCTCGCTGATGATCCCGCCGCTGGCCCGCCGCTTCGGCGTCAAGCCGGTCATTCTGGGTGCCGCCTTCACCACCGCCGTGATCGTCCTCGCCTACAAGCTGCTGTGGTCGGTCGAATGGTGGTTCGTGCTTCGCTTGCTGCAGGGCATGAGCGTCTCGACCCTTTTCGTGCTGAGTGAATCCTGGGTCGTGAAGTTTGCCGAGGACGGCCAGCGCGGCAAGGTCGTCGCCATCTATGCCAGCGTGCTGTCGGCGAGCTTTGCCTGCGGCCCGCTGCTGATCAGCCTCATCGGCGTCGAGGGCTGGCGACCGTTCCTGATCGGTGCCGGCGTGCTGCTCATCGCCATGGTGCCGCTCGCCTCGGTGCGTGAGCCGCGCATCGATCGCCGCGCCGACGACCATCGCCCCTCGCTCCTGAGCTTCATCCCCAAGGCGCCGATCCTGCTCGCTGCGGTCGGCATCTTTGCGGTCTTCGACGCCGCGACCTTGAGCCTGCTTTCGGTCTATGGCGTCCGCATGGGTCTTGCCATCGAAACCGCCTCGCTCGCCCTGACCGCGCTCGTCGCCGGCAACATCCTGCTGCAATTTCCCATCGGCTGGCTCGCCGACCTCTACCCCAAGCGCCAGGTCATGGCCGGCTGTGCCTTCGCCACCATCGTCGGGCTGCTGCTGCTGCCCTTCTGCATGGGCGATGTCCTGATGTGGCCGCTGCTGCTGGTCATCGGCTCGACCGGCTACGGTCTCTACAGCGTGGCGCTGGCCGAGCTTGGCGACCGCTTCCGCGGCGACGAGCTGGTCGCCGGCTCGGCGGCCTTCGCCTCCATGTGGGGGGCAGGGGCGCTGGTCGGCGCCTCGGTCGGCGGTCTCGCCATGACCGTGTTCGGGCCGCACGGCTTGCCGCTGTCGCTCGCCCTCTTCCTTGGCCTGTTCCTTCTTGCAATCATCATCAGGGATCACGAGAAGCGGAGACACCTCTGATGGGATCCCGCATCGTCCCGTCCTATGGCCTCGGCGTCGCGCTCGGGATTGCTGCCGCATCGTGCTGGAGCCTCGGCGGCGTCCTCGTGCGCCTCACCGATGGCATCGACAGCTGGCAGATCGTCCTCTATCGCTCGCTGACGGTCCTTCTGCTGATCGGGGGATGGATGGCCCTGACCAACGGTCGGCGCACCCTCGCCGTCATTCGTCAGGCGGGGTTGAACGCGGTTGTCGCCGGCATTGCCGTCGGCCTCGCCGGCCTGTGCTTCGTCCTGTCGCTGTTCTACACCACGGTCGCCCAGTCCATCTTCATGAGCGGCATTGCGCCGTTCTGCGCCGCGTTTCTCGGCTGGTGGCTGCTCGGTGAGCGGGTGAGCCGGGCAACCCTCGGCGCCATGATCATCGCCCTTGTCGGCCTCGGCGTCATGGTGGCGGGCAGCCTCGGCAAGACCAGCTTCATCGGCACGCTGCTCGCCCTCTACTCCGCCTTCTGCTTCTCCTGCTACTCGGTGCTGCTGCGCTTCGGGCAGCAGAGCGACATGACCGTTGCCCTGATCTGGAACGCGCTGTTCCTGTGCTTCCTGACCTTGGTCGTCCTGCTGGCGCCGACGCCGCTGCGCGCCGCCTTCGGACCGGGCGAGCTCGTCATCGGCTGGACCAATTTCATGTGGGTCACCATCATGGGCGCGGTTCAGTTGACCCTTGGGCTCGTCCTGTTCACCATGGCCTCGCGCAGCGTGCCGGCGGCACAGCTGGCGCTTCTGGCGCTTGTCGAGCCGACCTTGGGACCGGTCTGGGCCTTCCTCGCCGTCGACGAGGTGCCGCCGCTGAGCACGGTGATTGGCGGCCTGGTGGTGATGAGCGCCATCGTCATCCAGGTCCTGGCGACCTCGGGAGGACGGCTGGCGTTGCTGAAAAGGAGAGTGGCATGACCAAGAGCAATCGCGTGGTGCGGCTGAAGCGACGCCCGGCCGGCCAGGTCGCGGCCGATGATTTCGCCATTCTCGACGAGCCGCTGGCCGAGCCCAAGGACGGGGAGATTCGGGTCCGCATCGCCTATGTGTCGCTCGATCCGGCCATGCGCGGCTGGATCAGCGAAGGTCGTTCTTATGTCGAGCCGGTGGCGGTCGGCGACGTCATGCGCGCCTATGCCGCCGGTCATGTCGAGCTGTCGCGCAACCCCAGATTTGCCGTCGGCGATGCGGTGACCGGGCTTCTCGGCGTCCAGAGCCATGCCGTTTCCGACGGCCGCGGCGTCATCAAGGTCGATGAGCAGCTGGCACCCTTGCCGAGCTGGCTCGGCGGCCTTGGCATGCCGGGCCATACCGCCTATTTCGGCCTGAAGCATGTCGCGGACGTCAAGCCGGGCGAGACCGTGGTGGTGTCCGCGGCCTCGGGCGCGGTCGGGCAGGTGGTCGGCCAGATTGCCAAGATCGAGGGCGCCCGGGCCGTCGGCATTGCCGGCGGACCCGAGAAATGCGCCTTCATCACGCGCGATCTCGGCTTCGATGCGGCGGTCGACCACAAGCGCCCCGATCTCTCCGACGCGCTCAAGGCGGCGGCGCCGCAGGGCATCGATGTCGATTTCGAGAATGTCGGCGGCGACGTGTTCGACGCCGTGCTCGCTCGGATGAACCAATTCGGCCGGGTCGCCCTGTGCGGCCTGATCTCCGCCTACAACGCGACCGAGCCGCCGCCGGCGCCGCGGAATCTGCGCTTCGTGCTGACCATGCGTCTCAAGGTCCAGGGCTTCATCGTCTTCGACTTCGCCAAGCAGTACAAGGAAGCCACCTCAGCACTGCTCGGCTGGTATCGCGACGGGCGGCTCAAGCTGCGCGAGGA